>JALVUF010000034.1 GCA_027023805.1 Helicobacteraceae bacterium | reverse complement strand
CAAATGCTATACACGGCATAGGCGGAATGCCTCCAAAAGGCGGTACGAATCTAACTGATAGCCAGTTTAAAACGGTAGTTGATTACTTAGTTAACTCCAGCAAATAAGGATAAACTATGAAAATAGCTAGAAACCTGCTTATGGTTTTGACTATTAGTCTTTTTGTTTCTACTGCGGCATTTGCCAATAGCGATGCGGCTTTAGTAAAAGAGGGTAAACATATCTTTGATACTAAAAAATTAGGCAACTGTACCGCATGCCATGCAGTAGAGGGCATGACGTTTAATTCGGTCGGTACGCAAGGTCCAAAATTAAAAGGTCTAAAGTATTGGCCAACAAAAACATTGTATAATACCGTGTTTGATATTTATGCAGCTAGAGGCATCAAGATTTCTGCGATGCCGGCTTTTGGTAGAGACGGCTGGTTAAGCGATCAACAGATAAGAGCAGTTGTTGCTTTTTTGAAAACAATTAATTAAAATATAAGGAAAAATAGATGCAAAGAAGAAAGTTTTTAAGTTTAAGTGCAGGCGCAGTAGCAGCAGCTGCAATATTACCGTCAACATTGAGTGCTGAGAATTATCAGAAAACAATGCCAAAGCTATGGAAAGCAAAGACAACATCTGCAGCAATGCAAGATTTGTTTGGTACAACTACAACTACACAGGGGCATGTTACAGTTAAAGCTCCAGATATTGCTGAAAACGGTGCGGTTATTCCAATCTCTATAGCAACTGATTTAAATGCTAGTACAGTTGCTATATTTACAGATGTAGATCCAGATGCATGTGTTGCGGTATTTAATGTACCAAAAAATGGTATCCCTAAGTATGATCTTAGAATTAAGATGGCTAAGACAGGTGAGATAAAGGTAGTTGCTGAGGTTGACGGTAAACTTTATATAGGCTCTAAAACTGTAAAAGTTACAATTGGCGGTTGTGGCGGTTGATTTATCAACTCTTTAATTAACTGATAATATTAAAATTATAAAAATAAAAAAATAGGAAAAAACATGAGAATGATGGTAAGAAATAGCGGTGGAGTAACAACTGTAATCGCAATGGCGCAGCACAAGTCAATTAGTTATGAAGTAGCTAAGAAAAAAAGTATTAAACCTAATTTTATCACATACATGGTAGCTAAATTAAATGGCAAAGAGATTGTATATGAAGTGACCATGAGCCAATTCGTATCTGCAAACCCATTTATCAAATTTTCATTCAAAGGTGGTAAGCCTGGTGATACCGTAACAATTAAATGGGAAGATCTACAAGGTAAAAGTAAAGTTAGCACCGGCAAGATAAGATAATCACGACTAAAAAGAAGGAGATACTATGTTATCTAAAGTAATAACGGGATCAGTTCTTACTCTTTTGTCGTGCAGTTTATTGAGTGCCGCTCCATACAATGCACAAGCAAAAAAAGATAGAGCAGCCATGATAAAATATATGGAAGCAAAATTTAAAAACCCTAAAACAGCAGCAAAGTTTTTTCCATATACACCAAAGAATGAATTAGAGCATAATTTTATTTGGGGTTTTCCATTTCAAGAGTTTGGATTGGGTGATGCAGGTTATGTAAAATCTGTCAGGGCTCAGTTTGATAACTTTATGATGTTGCCTCCTTTTTATAATGCAGTAGATAACGGTGAGGCGCTTTATCATAAAAAATTTGCTAACGGTAATTCATTTGCAACATGCTTTCCAAATCCGGCGATTACTAATTTATATCCAAAATTTGATGATAAAACAAATAGAGTCGTAACCCTGTCTGAAGCGGTAAATAATTGTTTGATAAAAAACAGTGAATCGCCTTGGAAGATGACCGGCATGAAGATGGCGTATTTAGAGTCATACCTTGCAAGTAAAACAACGGCAGCAGGCAAGAAATTTGATATTAAGATACAAAGTGCCGCAGCCGCAAAGGCTTATAGACGAGGTAAAATTGAATTTTACTCACAACGTGGATATTTAGATTTATCATGTGCAACTTGCCATGTCTTAGGGGCAGGTAAAAGAACAAAGGCTGATTATCACTCTCCACTACTGGGTATGATCGCCGGCTTTCCTGTATATAGGTTAAAATGGGGACATGTCGGAACACTGGAAAAACGTTTAGTGGGCTGTAATAAAAACCAAGGTGAAGTACCGCATAAGCCAAACAGTAAATGGATGGGTGATTTGGAATACTTTATGGCATATATGTCAAACGGTATAAAAGTTAATGCTCCAAGTGTTAGAAAATAAGGATTACTATGAAAAATTTATTTAATATATCTTTAGCGTTAGTGGTTGGGTTTTCTTTATTTGGGTGCGCTAAGCTTTATAAGCCGTCCAATCAGTCAGAATCTCCATATGTGAGCGTAATGAAATTACATGTAAGAGATGCTTGCAATGTTCAAAAAAATGGTGTAAACAAGGTACTAACTTTAGCCCAAAAATACAACCCGATAGATATTAAAGAGGGTATTGAGTTTATGAGATTTGGAGTACCGACATCAGAATATATAAGAGCTACGAAACAGGCTATTAAAGATGGCTCAAAAACAGTACAGGTATATACAAGAAAAGGCAAAAAAGGCGGTAAATTTACAGTTGCGTTTGCCGCTTGGAGATCTTGTGCTTTTGCAGTTGCAGCATTACAACAGAAGGTTGAGGCAAAATCAACTTGGAAGCTAGCAATGCCGGGTACTGGTTTTAAATATTGATAAAAGGTAAAAAATGAGTAAAGTAAGCAGACGTGAATTTGTATATATGCTGGCAATGCTTGGGGCTGCGCCGGTTTTTGCAAACTCACATACAAGAGAGCCAAATATGAAAAGGCTTGAAGATTATTATAAATTAGAGAGTTTTGGTAATGTTAGATTGTTGCATATGACTGATTCACATGCCCAGCTAACTCCGGTTCACTTTAGAGAACCCAGCCAAAACCTAGGGTTTTTTGCTGATTATAATGTACCTCCTCATATAGCGGGTCAAAATTTTGTAAAATATTTTGGTATAGAGGGTGATAAAAGATTAATTCATGCCATGACATGTGTGAATTATGTTGATTATGCCAGAGCATTCGGCAGAATAGGCGGTTATGCACAGATAAAAACTATGGCAGATTTCTTAAGAGATAATTATGGTCGAGATAAAACTTTATTTCTAGATGGTGGAGACACATGGCAAGGTAGCTGGACGGCTTTACAGACTAGAGGCAAGGATATGGTTGGTGCGCAAAACAGACTGGGCATTGATGCAATGGTCGGTCACTGGGAGTTTACCTATCTTGAAAAAGAAGTTTTAGAAAATATTAAAGAGTTTAAAGGCGAATTTTTAGCTCAAAATGTTTTTGTAAAACCAATGGCTCAAATGGAAGGCGTACCTATGTATGATGACAATACGGGGCGTGCTTTTAAACCATATACAATTAAGAAATTGGGAAATGCCAGAGTTGCAGTTATCGGTCAAGCTTTTCCATATACTCCAATTGCAAACCCTGGAAGATTTATCCCTGATTGGTCATTTGGTATCCACCCAAGGGATATGCAAGATTTAGTTGACAGCATTCGAGCTAAAGAAAAGCCTGATGCTGTTATAGTCTTATCACACAACGGTTATGATGTTGATAAAAGATTAGCAGAAGTTACGCATGGCATAGATTTTATCTTAGGCGGACATACGCATGACGCGGTGCCTGAAGCGATGCCTATAAAAAATAAAAATGGCAAGATTACGCATGTTTGTAATGCCGGCAGTAATGGTAAATTTTTGGCATGTTTAGATCTTGATGTGCAACGCGGAAAAATTGTTAATTTTAAATATACATTGCTTCCTGTTTTATCTGATGTTGTAGAAGAAGATAAGGGAATGAAAAAATATATTGAGGACGTGCGAGCGCCTTTTAAATCAGACTTGCAGCGAAGCATTGCGACAACAGATCATCTTCTTTATAGACGAGGAAATTTTAATGGTAGTTTTGATCAGATAATTTGCGATGCACTACGAGAAGTAAATGATGCGCAGATTTCATTTTCACCAGGTTTTAGATGGGGTACATCTGTTTTACCGGGAGATCATGTGAGATTTGAGGATTTAGCGACTAATACCGCTATGACATATCCGCAAACATATACCAAGAAGCACACCGGTAAAGATATTAAACTTATCTTAGAGGATGTTGCAGATAACCTTTTTAATAAAGATCCATTTTACCAACAAGGTGGAGATATGATTCGAACCGGCGGAATATCTTATAAGATTATTCCTAAAAACAGTATCGGTCACAGAATACATGATATGCACTTATCAGATGGAACTAGAATTGAGCCAAATAAACAATATACTGTTTCAGGCTGGGCAACTGTAAAATCACAAGCCCCAGGTAAACCGGTATGGGATATCGTTGAAGAGTATCTTAAAAATATTAAGCACATTGGAGACAATCTGAAAGTCTATACGCCTGATGTTATAGGTATTAAGGGTAATCTTGGTTGGGCATCTTGTAAAAATAAGTCATAATATTTACAATAGAGTTATACTCTGTTGTAAAAACTTTTGAATCTGCAAAATTTATAATCACTCTATTTTATCTTCTTTGTTATGACCAATTTAATCTACTTTAAAAAAACTATATACGGAGTTACTATGAATAATAAAACCTTAGGCACGGTAATAGAAATTTTTAGTGCATCTAGTGATTACCAAGGTCAGATTCGTCCAATTGTAAAGAATTTAAAGCTCATTGAAGGATATGGCATTAAAGGTGATAAGTTTGCAGGTAAGAATCTTGACTCAACGGTTTTAATTACGGGCATTGAAGCATACGAAATCGCCAGAGCTTCCGGTATAGAGATTGACTATGGAAGTTTAGGCGAAAATATACTGCTTGATTTTAATACAAATATTTTACGATTAGGCGATATATTAACAATAGGCAATGCGCAAATACAGATAATGCAAAAGTGTACTATATGTAATCATTTGTCAGTTTATGATAAAAGGTTACCAAAATTAATCAAAAATGATAGAGGTCTGTATTGTAAGATAGTAAAGAGCGGAACGATTTTAAAAGGGATGAAGGTGGAGCAAAATATAATTGACTTTGAAGATATAAAAGAAGTCGGCAGAGTAAAAGAGGTTATAAAAGAGGTCTTTGGTCTTGATTTAAATTTAGAGGGTGATTGGGGATATGACCAAAACAGGGCATTAATAGTTAAAGATTTATCGATACCTATCAAACAGTTTGAAAATACATTTGCAACTATGAGAAGCAATATTGAGATGAACTTAACTCTGCCTGAAGATAAAAGATATGGAGCTATCACCGTGCATGAACATAGTCGTAAACAAAAGATGGTTGATAATACAACCTATGATATAGTAACATTTAAAATCAATGCGATTAAAGAGGACTTGTACGCAAAATTTATTCAAGAATATAAAGATGGATATGGAAAAGATGAATTTGATATACAAGAGCATTTTTTACAGCGTCAAAAAAATACACTAGAGCGATATAAAGATTTTTGGTTTGTATATGGTTTATAATATATTAAGATAGATAAAGGTGTAATATGAAAAAAATAGTTTTATTAGTAATAGTTAATATCAGCCTTATGGCGCATATGGCTTTTAGTAATCCACAACCTACATTTATCCACCCAAGAAAATGGTTGATTAAACTTCACGTTGATAATTATCATACGGTGCATCACACTCTTGGTGCAATATATAATCTTTTATCCCTGTATCCACCGGATTCATTATCAGTTCTTGTCATTGCATACGGCAAAGGGGATAAAGTACTTATGAAAAATTATAACAAATTGGCTTTAACTCATATAAAATCATTGATGAATTATAGAGTAAAATTTGTTGTTTGTGAAAATACCATGAAGACTATGGGATGGAAAAAAAAGCAGTTTATCAAAGGCGTAGATTATGTTAAATTTGGTATTGCGGACGTATTAGAGAAAAAGCAGGCAGGATGGATAGACGTAACACCGTATTAATTTGTTACAAAAAGTAGCATTTAAAACTATTTGTTATTTAATAAAAAAAGGCATGTTATAGTACAGATTGCTTATTATAATAACACGCTCTTATAAAAGTTTATACACCGGTTTTGTCATAGTCCTTATTTAAGGAATTAATCGAAACAATTTAAAATATATATTTAATTTAATTTATCTTTTTTTACTTTAAGATAACTAGAATTAAAGTTTAGGTTTATTTTTTTTTTGATAAAAGTTCGATATAATTTTTATCAACAACAGCCTGAGTCTTGAAAAGATTAGGCTTAAAAAGGATAAGTTAAAATGAAAAACAAATATTGGAATCCGTTTGTAGGTGGATTTTTCTTAGGCACTGCTTTGTTTATATCGTTTATTGTAGCAGGTCAAGGGATGGGGGCTAGTGGTGCGTTTTCAAGAATTACCGCAGAATTAACATATCTGTATGATTCTGCATTTTCTTCAAATGCTTATGCATCTCATTATTTACATAACGGGGCTAATGCTTTAGCAAACTGGACAGTTGTTGAGTTTTTGGGTCTATTTTTAGGTGGGTATATAAGTGCTGCATTTGCCGGTAGAATTAAAGGCGGTGTAGATAAGGCGGAGGGATATCCTACATATAAAAGATTGTTTTGGGCTTTTTTAGGCGGGATGTTGATTGCTGCAGGAACTAGACTCGCAAGAGGTTGTACAAGCGGTCAGGCATTAGATGGTGCATCAACTTTTTCTACCGGTTCTTGGATATTTATGCTGGCAATTTTTGGCACAGGCTTTTTAATAGCTCCGCTATTTAAAAATCAATGGAAAAATGTTAACTAAGGAGGTTGATGAATGTTACCGTTATTTACTACAGGGGCAATTACAAGCAATTTAAACCTTTTTTATGGTTTGTTAATTGGTATTGCCTTTGGATTTATCGTAGAGCGTGCAGGTTTTGCAAGAGCGATCCATATCGCACCTACGTTTTACTTTCGGAATTTAAGAGTTCCTCAGATGATGATTAGCGCAATTATAACATCTGCCACGTGGATGATTATAGCAGTTTATTTTGGCTGGGTTGATTTTCCCCATGTTTTTATACCGACTGTTTTTGTATGGCCGTATTTAGTAGGTGGTTTGATATTTGGCGTTGGCATGATAATGTCTGGATGGTGTCCCGGAACTGCAATAGTCGGTGCAGCTGTCGGCAGACTTGATGCTGTAGTATTTGGTTTGGGTATGCTCGCAGGAATGTTTGTATATTTTATAAATTTTCATAGTTTTATAGATTTTGCAAATGGTTCAAATATCGGAAGATTTACATTAAACAGGCTTATAGGCGGTAATATATATGTAGGATATCTGGCAACGCTGGCAATAGTGATAGGTCTAGGTATATTTATGAATACAATGAAATCTATAAGAGATAAAAAGGGAGAAGATATATGAAAAAGATTTCGGCAATTGTCGGTATAGTATTGATATTGGCGGCAGTTACACTGTCTATAGTTTCGCTTAAAAGCGGTAATGCTCAATTAAGCGCACAAAAAGCGATGGTAACAAAGTATGTTAATTTATCTGCTAATGATTTGGCAAATAATAACATTCAAGGTGCAATAAAAAATGCAAAGCTTGCAATTCAGGCTAATCCTATGGATAATGCAGGTTTTATAAGCTATCAAAATGCTTTAAAACTAGAGTATCAGCCAAACGGACAACCATCTCAACCGGCTGCCGCTCCTGCACCAAGTGACTCAAGTGATGACTCTATGGGTTGCTAAAGAGCAATTCATAGTAAAAATCATACAAGGTCAAGCGTTTACTTAAAATGTATTATAATGACTGGTATGTTTTGAGTAGGCGCTTGCTCTATAAAATTTAACGAAAAGGAAGATTATGAAAAAGGTAGTTTCAGGGATAGTGGCCGTTAGTGTAGTTGCCAGTAGTTTATTGGCTTTATCAGTACCGCGTGATCATATTGTAAGCGAGCATTGGCTAAAAGAGCATTTAGGTAATAAGCATTTAGTAGTTATCGATACAAGAAAAGCAAAGTTGTATAAAATGGGTCATATACCAGGTTCAATCAGTATGCCTCTGGGACAAAAATTTAGAGAGAGCAGATATTGGAACCCGCATACTCATAGGCCAATTCCGGGTTACATTGCAGCACCGAGCAAGTTTACAAAAACTATGAGAGAAGCCGGAGTGAACAATAATGATGTAATTGTTTATGTTGCGAACAACAAATCTTCACACGGATTTCCGGGTGCCGCATTAGCCGCGTACACAACGATTTATTACGGACATAATAAAGTTGCGGTATTAAACGGCGGATCTACAGGATGGAAGCATGACGGCGGCAGATTAACAACAACAGTACCTCATGTAAAAAAAGGACATTTTGTAATTAAAAGATTTAATCTCTCAAACATAGCAACCGTGCCTCGCGTTGATGAAGCGGTAACTCTTCACAATGTTCAACTTCTTGATGCAAGAGGTATAGGACATCCAAATGAGTCTCATTACTTTGGTATTATGAAAGTACGCCCAGATACTAGACTTCAGGCATATGGGCATCTTCCAGGTGCACTTCCATTTTTTGTAGGTGATTTTGAGTACAAAAAAGATGGTGTTTATTATATATCTCCAAGAGAGCGTGATGTGAAACTTCTTAAAAAACATGGATTTAAGCTAAACGGCAAGCCGATTATGACTTATTGTAATACAGGACACTTTGCCTCAGGAGCATGGTTTGCATTAAAGTATGTTGTAGGACTAAAACATACAAGAGCATATAACGGCTCAATGGCTGATTATACTGCATTACCAAGCAGACCTTTGGTAACAGGTCGATACCGCTCTACTTATCCATACTAGCATATACTCATAATGGGCTTTGCTCATTATGCTGGTATAGGCTCTACGCTTCTTCGACGATTTAGAAAATTTCCTCAAGGTAACTATGATGATCGAAAAAATTAGACACGAAATCAATAAAATAATTATCGGGCATAATGAGCTTATTGATTCAATGCTTATAGGTTTGTTGTCTGAAGGTCATGTGCTTATAGAGGGAGTTCCCGGTGTTGCGAAAACGACAGCTGTCAAGAGTTTGGCTGATTCATTGGGATTTAATTTTAAAAGGATTCAATTTACTCCCGATCTGCTTCCAAGCGATATAGTGGGCAGTGAGATTTTAGATATAAAAAATAATGATTTTAAAATTAAATTTGGACCGGTTTTTACAAATCTTCTTTTAGCAGATGAGATAAATAGAGCCGGTGCAAAGGTACAATCGGCACTTTTGGAAGCTATGGCGGAGAGACAGGTAAGCATTGCAGATGAAACATTTAAGCTCCAAGAGCCGTTTATGGTTTTAGCAACGGCAAATCCTGTTGATCAAGATGGTACGTATGATTTGCCGGAAGCTTCTTTGGATAGATTTATGTTAAAAGTGCTTGTTTCGTATAACACTATTGATGAAGAGTTTGATATAGTTATGCGTATTGCCAACTCTTCTTTTGAGGCTATCAATAAAATAGCCTCAAAAGAAGAGTTGAAGGAGTTGAAACAATCGGTAAAAGATATACATGTAGACGATGAACTGCTTAAATATATGTTAAATATCATTTTTTGCACCCGTGAGCCTGAAAATTATAATCTTGACGATATATCCGAATATATAGATTTTGGAGCCTCGCCAAGAGCCAGCATTGACCTGTATAAAGCAAGCAAGGCTCATGCGCTGATAAGCGGAAGAGATTTTGTAACTCCTTTTGATATCTCTAAGATGGCGTATCCTGTACTTAGACATAGACTGATACTAAGTTACAACGCTACTGCACAAAACATAGGCGCGGATGATGTTATAAAAACCATCTTAGATGCTATAAGTGCTCCATGATTAAAAAAAACAATCTCACCTTCTCTACAAAAAGAAAAATTTTTTTAAACAGATTCGGTGAGCATAACAGTATATTTAGCGGAAATGGATTAGAATTTGAAGAGCTTCGTGAATATGTAAGCGGTGATGATGTAAGACACATCAACGCCAAAGTAACCGCTAAAACAAGAGTTGCGCATGTAAATGTTTTTAATGAAGATAAAAGATTAAATATACTCAGTGTTTTTTTAAACAGCGACGGTATATATTTTGGCTCAAAAAGAAGCAAGCAAGATACTATGGCTGAGATACTTGGCAATTTGTGCTGGGCATCTTCGCATAAACAGGACTTGATGAGTGTGCTGTTTTACAGTGAGTTTGAGCAGTTGTTTGTAAAACCTACAAAGGATAAACAAGCTCTTTGGCATACAGTTGAGACCGCCTTAGATCTAAATCCCTTAGGCAACAGGATTGAGTATGACAAACTAAGCCAATATCTTTTGCAAAAGATCAAAAAAAAATCTATAATTTTTCTTATCGGTGATTTTTTAGATTATGGTGATTTTAGACTCTTAGGTGCAAAGCATGAGGTGTTTGCAATCATAGTAAGGGACAGGCTTGAAGAGGATATCGCTTTTGTCGGGGAAGTAAATTTAAAAAGCACAAACAATAAAGCAAGCGGTTTTTTTAAGATCAATAGTAAACTTAAAAATCAATATGCCCTAAAAATGAAGCAACACGATGATAAGCTGTATAAAAATCTTATAGCATCAAACATAAGATATCAAAAGATTTATACATCTGATGATGTTGTTAAAAAACTTCAAAAGCTACTGAGAAACTAACCGATGCCGTTTAATTATTCTTTTGTGCACCCTTATGCTTTTTTAATACTGCTTTTTTATCTGCTGATAATATCTTTATTTAAACCAAAAAAACCGCTGATCTATTTTTCAAATCTTAAAGTACTGCAAAGCGTTGATAAGGGTATCGATAAAACATCATGGCTACTTGATTTTTTGATTATATTTTTTATGGTGAGCGCTCTTGGCTCACCGGTTAAAAGCGATAAAACAACCGTTCATTACACAAAAGGGTACGAGATAGGGCTGCTTGTGGATGCGAGTTTGAGCATGAACAATAATGATAAATTTAAAATGACAAAAAAAATATTAAAACAGTTCATACTAAAAAGAAAGCATGACGCAATGTCACTTATTGTATTTGGCGATAACACAAGAGTTGCATCACCGCTTACTTACAACAAGCAAACACTGCTAAGAGCTTTAAAATATCTTAAAACCGGTATCGCAGGTGATAGGGAGACATCTATTTATCAATCTATTTTTTTGGGAGTAGATCTTTTTAGAGATATAAAAACAAACAATAAGATTATGGTACTTCTAACAGACGGACGAAATTCAACGGGCACGATACCCATGCGTATCGCATTGCAAAAAGCCAATATGCACCATATTAAGATATATACCGTTGCTATTGGAGATCAAGGCAACTTTGATGCAAATATACTAATACATATCGCCAAAGCAACAGGCGGGAGATTTTATGAAGCAGATAATGAAAAAAAACTTTCAAAGATATACAGCAACATAGATGCTCTGACAAAAGATAAAATTAAGACCACTACAACTATCGGCAAAAGATATTATTTTGAGTATCCGCTTATTTTAGCACTTGTTTTGCTGGCATTTTCGCTTTTTAGGAGAGAATATGCATTTTAAATATTCTTATGTGCTATATCTGCTAATTTTACCCATTATTGCATTTGTATTTAACAGAAATAAAACAGATTATAAACAGTATTTTGCTAAAGAGATGTTTAACAGAGTATTTGTTAATTACAAAAGTCAAACAATCAGATCTCTTTTACTTACGGCATGTTACGCTTTGGTTGTAGTTGCAGCAGCCGGTCCCGTGATATATAGCAAAACAAACAATACGGCAAATAAAGATATAAATATCGTCACCGCCATTGATATGTCTAAATCAATGACCACAAAAGATGTATATCCTAACAGGTTTACTTTTGCCAAGCAGAGACTTCTTGATTTTATAAAGCAAGAGCATGGTCTAAATATTGCGATAGTGGGATACAGCGATTTTCCTTTTTTAATCTCAGCTAGCACTAATGATAAAAATACGCTTACCTATCTTGTATCTCATACTAAGCTAAAGCAGATAAACCCGCAAGGCACAAATCTGCTTGCATTGCTTCAAGGCGCAAAGCATCTCTTGCAAAATGATAAAAACAGAGTTGTGGTTATATTTACAGATGGCGGTCACAGCGGTATTTTAAGTAAAGATATTAAGTATGCCAAAGAGCATCATCTGCATATATTTATCTATGGGGTAGCAACATTAAAAGGCAGTGTGATAAAAAGTGAAGGTAAAATATTAACAAATGTTCATCATCAAGTGGTTATTACCAGATTAAATACAAATACTCAAAAATTATGCAAAGCCACAAAAGGTGCTTTTTTTATGATGAGTACATCATCAAAGGGTATAAACAGGCTGATACGGATAATAAAAAACAGATATCCGCCCAAGAGTAAAGTAGCACAAATATCTAATGTGCAGGAGCTATACTATATACCGCTTATGGCGGCTATAGTGCTGTTTTTACTGCTTTTTACAGGACAGAGAAGATGAGAGTATTGTTACTGCTGTTGCTGTTGTTTGGCATAGCTCATGCAGATGTTATATCGTCATACAAGCTTCAAATGGCAGGCTATGAGCTGCGCCGCCACCGCTTAGACAAAGCGCTTGCGTATTATCAGACTATAATAAAAAAAGACAGTTCTGAGTATTTTAATATCGGAGATATGTTTTATGAGAAACAACAGTATCTAAAAGCTTTAAAGAGTTATAAAAAAATATCCGCGCATAGGCTTTTACCTGCTACTTATTACAATATGGCAAACTGTTATGTCAAACTAGGCAGATTAGATGAAGCTTTGTCTTACTATAAAAAAAGCTTAAAACTAAAATATGATAAAGATGCTAAAATAAATATGCAAAGAGTGCTTGCGGTGTTAAAAAAACGTATAAAGATAAAAATAAAATTACATGTAAATGAAACCACCAAAATACGCTCAGGTAAAAACAAGATAAATAAAACAGCAAAACATAGTTTAAAAAAGCCAACAGACAACGGCAAGAGTAAAAAGAAAAAACTAATATCTCACGGTAATGCCATAAATTTAAAGGCTCATAAATACACATTAAACGTTAAAGATAAAATGTTACATGTAAAGCTTTATGAAAAAGATAAAATGATAAAACTGCAAGAGATAAGATGGGATAAAAGTATCAGGCGTCATGGACTGCAAACACTGTTGATTCCGCTTGTAAAAGGAGCAAAAGATGAACAAAATAATTGGTAGCATAGCAATGGTATTTTTATCCGCTTCTTTACTTTTTGCAAATAATTTTATATTGCATTTAAAGCTGTCAAAACATAAGGTTTATATGACACAGCCGGTTGTTGCTACTCTTAGTTTCGGCATCAAGAAAGGTACGCCGCTTTTAAGTCAAAATGTAAGTAAATTTAAACAGATAAATTTTTGGGTAAAAGAGTTAAATGTCTCAAAGCCATATAATAAAAATGGCTACATGTATCAAGATTATAGGTATTTAATCTTTCCACAACAATCAGGTTTTATAGCACTCTCAAAACAGATGGCAGATGTTGCCGTGAGGCAGGCTAAAACAAATTTTACGATTTGGAAAAAAATATATAGCAATCAAACAACATTAAATGTATTGCCTCTGCCGCAGCATTTAAATATTCAAGGCAATTACACCATTAGTCAAAAGATAGATAAATCAAGTATGCTGCCAAATGGGGCAGTTAATCTAACGCTAAGTATTAAAGGAGTCGGCGATATCGGCAATATTAAGCCGTTTTCTTTAAAGATACCCGGCGCTGTTGTTTACACATCAGCGCCGTTTATCAAGACATATTATAAAAAAGGTATTTACGGCGGTGTCTTTGTGCAGACGTTCTCTATCACGGCAGATAAAAGCTTTACGATACCGTCTGTGCATTTTAGCTTTTTTAATCCAAAATCTAATGAAATACAAACGCTAAGCACAAAAAAAATATCTATACATGTAAAGAGTATTTTTAAAGAGCCGTGGTACTTGAAATATATTTTTGCGATAGGCGGCTTTTTGCTTTGTCTGCTGTTTTGCAAGATGCGCTTTATGTCTAAAGAGGTAAAAATAAAACCTATAAAGATAAAAATTAAGCAAGCAAAAGGCGATAAAGAGCTCTATAGATTACTGCTTTGTTATGCCAATGATGATTTTGTGCAAGAGACATTAAAAAAATTAGAGGCAAATATCTATAAAGACGCAAAAAACAAGATAGATAAAAAAGCTCTCATCGTTTATTTATCTGGTGAGTTGTAGCCGTTTTGATTGAACTTTGGTTAAAATTACGATAACATTTTCTCGTAAGAATCAATATTACGAAATTTTAGGATTATATATATGACAAAATATAGATTTACCGCTTTATTATCACTAACTTTTTTTATTTTGCTTTTTGCTTTTGCAATGTACTCTAATCTGGGAGGATTATTGCATCAAAGAGAAAATATTATTCAAGTTGAAAAAGAGTTTTGGCAGGTGCGTGAGATAGAGGGTTATATTAAGCGTATCCAAATAGAAAGAGGAGCGACTGGCATATATACGGGATCTTTTAATGTCAAAGCATCAAATCTGTTAAAACAGGAGAGATTAAAATCCACTCTTTTTTACAACACACATCTGATAAACTCAAAAATTAAACATATAAAAAACAGGTTAATCTTTATACGCAAACAGGTTGATTTAAGAAGATACACTGGACGCGAGGCTTTTGATGCATATACACGTGTTATAGACAAACTAATCGGCTCATCCATGAAGCTTTTACTAAATACAAAAAATCAACGTATGAAAAACTATCTTATCGTTTATGAAAAGTATAATATGGCTCAAGAGTTTTTAGGTGAGCTAAGAGCCAAGATTGCAGGAGTGTTGGAGAAGGGCAAGATAACACAAAAGCAGCGCAAAGATATCATTAGCATAGATGCTCTTTTTAATAACTACATCAAATCAGCAGAGTTTTTTGCACAAATAGAGCATGTAAAGATATATAAAGGCTTAAAGCAAAGCAAATGCTATAAACAAACTATGCATACTATCGCAAATGTTATAAACAACAATATAGCATATACTCAAGCAGATGCCTTTCGTTGGTTTAACACAGCTACATGCGCTATAAGCAGTATCTATACTGTAAATGATAGATATTTAAAACAGTTGCGTATAAAACTTGGGGTTTTGCAAAACACGGTAGAGATTAGGCTCAAAAAAGCTTTGCTGTTTTGGATGACTGTTATAATCTCAGCGATAGTGCTACTGTTTTATTTATATAAAACAAATAAAAGGGTACTTATAGAACATAACCTTCTTGAGGAGTATAAAAAAGCGATAGATAACAGTGCATTGGTCTCTAAAACAGACACAAAAGGAATTATTACTTACGCAAATGATATGTTTTGCAAGATTTCCGGATACAATGCAGATGAGTTGATAGGTAAAAATCACAATATAGTAAGATCTCCTGAGATGCCAAAATCTGTATTTAAAGATTTGTGGAAAACAATCAAAAGCGGACATGTGTGGCATGGAGAGATTAAAAATCTTAAAAAAAACGGCAGCTACTATGTGGTTGATGCAACAATTACACCGATATTTGACCATGAAGGAAGTATCGTAGAGTATATAGCATTAAGGCATGATATTACGCAAATATATGAACTAAGCAAAGAGGTGCAAGCCACACAAAAAGAACTTATATACCGCATTAGTGAAGCGGTAGAATCAAGAAGTCAAGAAACGGGCAACCATGTAAGGCGAGTAGCAAAATACTCATATCTGCTAGCTAAACTTTACGGTTTTAAGACAAAAGAGTGCGAAGATATCTCTATAGCATCAACCATGCATGATATCGGAAAAGTAGCGATACCCGATAACATTTTACTAAAACCGGCAAAATTGACTGCTAATGAGTGGGAAATTATGAAAACACACACTAATATAGGTCATCACATACTCTGTGGTTCAAAACTTCCGATACTCCAATTAGCATCGCAAATAGCATATGAGCATCATGAAAGGTTTGACGGCAAGGGCTATCCAAATGCTATAAAGGGCGAAAAAATATCTATATACGCGCAAATAGTATCGCTTGTAGATGTATTTGACGCTTTGATATCAAAGAGAGTTTATAAAAAAGCATGGGAGTATGAAAAGGTTATCGGGCTTATCAAAGAACAAAGAGCAAAACATTTTAATCCCACTTTAGTGGATCTGTTTTTAAGTCATACTGATGAATTTATGGTAATTAAGAGGCAGTATGAAGACTAAGCGCAAAATTAGTCCTCTTTTGGTCTTGAGCAAATCTATGTTTAAGCCTCTTCTATCATCACATCTAACAAGCTAAAAAGCTGATTTGAGTTTTCTTCCACTTTCTTCATCGTATCTGCTACATGGTTAAAGTTTTTAGCCGAAGTACAGTCTTTGGTTTTTATACATTTAACAACATCAAGGGTAAATTGATGTACGTTTTTATGAGGATGCTCCATCTCTTTGTAAGCTTTTGTATGGCTAAAGAGTTTTTTGCCCTCACCCTCATAATACCATTTGCCAAGTCTGCAATGATGCTCATCTGACAAAGGAGTTTGATTTTGGTTTAGCAGCGCTGAGTAAACGTTGTGTTTATAGATAATATGGTCGGCTTTAACTAGCGTGGTGTAGAGTGAATTATTTATTTTATTTGCCATTTGCGCCGTTGTTTGTGTGGTGCTTGTAAACTCTTTGATTACGCTTCCAAAGTTTTGGACGTTTGCTTGCGAATTTGTGGCGATGCTGTTCATCTGATTTGAATTTGCTAAGATATCATTTGCTTCTTGATCTAGCGTTTGTAGTGTTATAGATATCTCCTGCGTTGCTTTTTGTGTGCGTTCTGCTAATTTTCTGACTTCATCGGCAACAACGGCAAACCCTCGTCCATGCTCACCGGCACGTGCCGCTTCAATAGCGGCGTTTAATGCTAGCAGATTGGTCTGATCTGCAATATCTTTTATAAGATTTGCCACTTCGCTGACCTCTTTTGTTTTATCGCTGAGCGATTCGATACTGAGGTGCGACTCGTTTACAACCATAATGAGTTTATCTAAATCATCTACAATGGTATTGACGCTTTGCTGAGAATTTTGTGCCTTTTGTTGTACTTGAAGTGAATTATTGTTGATTGTTTTTGCTAAGTTTGTATCTTTTATTATATCGTTTTGCAAAACTTCAAGCCCTTTTGCGATTCCGCCGCTGTTACTGTCAAAAGTGCGGACAAGGCGTGTGCGTTGTGATGCGTTATATGCTTGTGAGATTGTTGTAACTGCGCTGTTTAATTCAGATGTGGCATCTTTAAAATCACCTTTGTACCCTGGTTCAAACACAAAACGCTTGCTCTGACCGCTGTTTGCGGCGGCTATGGATGTTCTGATATCTCTCATCATCTGTTCGGTTTGATCAAGCAGATCATTGATGCTCCACGCAACGCCTTGAAGCACATGAGTTTCATCTATGTGTGTGATACGGTAAGAAAGCTCCCCACGACCCGCTTTTAGCAAAACATCACGTATCTGCCTTATCAGCTCATCATTAAATATTTTCTCACATCCCCCTTTAGCATCCCCGGGGACAAAAAGAGCTATAAGAGTTATGATGCCTATAATAATCGCGGCGATATATGAGTGAATAATAAACAGATATATAACTGAGGCGACGGAAAGTAAAAGGTAGATAAGTGTTTTTATATTACTGAATGTTGAGGACAAAGCTGTCATAGTCAACTCCTTTTTCTTTTAATATTTTTTGAAGCAGCTCATAAGAGCCTTGCATGCCGGAGCTTTTTTCAGCATCAAGCAGGCGTTTGTAAAGCGGAGGAATGATCTCCATCGCTTCACTGCTTGGCTTGCGTCTGACTGAATGATAATCTCTGACAGTTCCGTTTTGATTAAGCGTAACGGTGACATTTGCGCTCACCCAGTAGTGTGAGCCGTCTTTGCACAGGTTTTTGACAAATGCAAAAATCTCCTGTTTGTTTTGTATGCGCTCCCAAAGAAGCTTAAAGATACATTTTGGCATATCGGGATGTCTTAAGATTGAATGGGGTTTGCCTAAGAGTTCGCTCTCACTGTATCCGGAGATCTTTATAAATATCTTGTTGCCATAAAGGATTTTGCCTTTTGTATCTGTTTTTGATACGATAAAGTCATCATGATTTAATACCTTTTCATGATTTGTCGGTGTGGGTCTTGGCATGTTCTTTCCTTAATTTTAAGAATATGTGCATATTATCAAAATTAAGGTTAAAAATCAAATTAAGAATTACAAATCTTGAAGTATTTTTTCTATAGTAGATCTTAATTCAGGAAGTTTTTTATCACATACATAGTAAATCTCTTGTGCATCCAAATCAAAATAGTGATGAGAAATAATATCTCGAATCCCTTTTACACCTTTCCAATCTACTTGAGGATATTTTTTTAAAAGTTCATTGTTTGTAATCTTATCTATATTTTTAAGACTTTCACCTATTGCTATGAGTTTCATACAGATAGAATCTAATTTTTCCATTCCCTCTGGAGAGTCAAGAAAAAAATCACTGCCATCTACTACTTCAAATCTTGCAAGAACAGTATCAGTAGCATCTAAAATTTGTTCAAATAATTCACGGACGAGTGACTTATCATACATAAATAGCTTCTTTTTCTATTCTTTTCTTAAGATAAGGATTCATTTTGTTTCTAAGTCTTACTATATCTACACTTTTATGAAAAAGATTTTGAAGCTCTTCTTTAATGTGCACAAGCATAAACATATCAGGAGTTTTTGTTTTTATGCAAATATCAATATCGCTTGATTTGGTTGCTTCACCGCGGGCAACTGAGCCAAATACACCTATATTTTCGATCCCGTATTTATCGAGATTATTTTGTTTATATTGTGCTAATAGATTTAAAATATAATCACGATTCATAGTCATTCCTGTGTATTTTTTACATGATTTCAAATTATAACATATAACCCAAATAATTCTATAATATTATCCACACTCCCAAACTCATAAAAAACTCATCCTTTTTGATAAATCAAGCTATGAAATCACGCTTTATAGATTTTTCTATGCAACTATTAAGTCAAAGAATTATATACTCATAGAAAAAGATTAGGGTAGCTGCTGTGAAAAATATGGAATTAATTGATAGCGTTTGTACATATTGCGGTGTGGGGTGCGATATTGTAGGGCATGTTAAAGATGATAAAATCCATAAAATATCGGCCCGCAGGGAGGGTGCAATCTCACAGGGTAAGCTATGTATAAAGGGGAGTTATGGGTTTGATTTTTTAGACTCACCCCGTAGGTTAAAAACTCCGAGAGTCCGCAAATCTTTTTTAGATAAAAATCCGCAGATAAAAGCTAAATACATAGAGAAGATGATAAGTTTGGATAATATCTGGTATGAGAGCGATATTGATACCGCTACAACTATTGCGGCTGAAAAATTAAAACAGATTCAACAAAAATATGGAAGAAAAAGTATCTGCTGCTTAGGCGGCGCAAGGTCATCTTGTGAGAGCGGATATCTGTTTCAAAAATTTGCTCGTCATACTTTAGGCAGCCCGCATGTGGACAACTGTGCCAGAGTTTGTCATTCGCCTAGTCTTAAAGGCATGAAAACAACTATCGGAGAGGGTGCCGCTACAAATCATTATGATGATATATATAAGTGTGAATTTATAATAGTTATAGGTTCAAATACAACACAAGCTCATCCCATAGTAGCAAACCGCATGATAGATATGGCACGCAAACATAACAATCTAGCAGTTATTGATGTGCGTGAAATCGCACTTCATAAATACGCAAAATATAAAGCCGTTATCCCTTATGAGGCAAATCTGCTTATTTTGAATATGATGATTTTTACTATTATAGATGAAGGGTTGTTTGATAAAGAGTTTATAAAAAAACGGACTAAGGATTTTTTAGGGCTAAAAGAGAATATTTTAAATGACCCTTATGCAAACCCGAAATATTTTCAGAAGCTGACAGGTTATGAATCTTTGGCAGTTATGATACCTATGATAGCCAGAGAATATGCGTCAAAAAACTCAATGATATTTTGGGGACTGGGCATTACGGAGCATATAGACGGTTCTTACGCTGTTATGGCACTGACAAATCTGGCGCTTTTAACGGGCAATATCGGTAAAGAAGGAACAGGGCTTATGCCTCTTCGCGGGCAAAATAATGTTCAAGGTGTTTGTGATATGGGGATGCTGCCATATTTTGACCCTGATTATCAACCTCCAAAAGAGGTTGGTCTGATGATGCCGCAGTTAGTTAACGGGATGCTTGAGGGAGAGATTAAAGCCGTGTTAAATATCGGTGAAGATTTAACGCATATCCACCCAAATCTAAATAAAGTTCAAAAAGCAATAAAAGAGCTTGAATTTGTTTTTGTTCAAGATCTTTTTGCAACCGATATAGCGCAGTATGCAGATGTTTTAATAGGCGTAAAATCAGCTTATGAAAAAACCGGTGTTTACGTCAATGCTATGCGTGGTCTTAGCCTGTCTAAACCGATAGTAAGCAGTGATCTTTTGGATGATTGGGAGGTGTTGCAGATGCTTGATAATAAGATGGGCGGAAATGCTTCATACGAGTCATCAGAAGATATATGGAACGAAGTGCGAGAAGTAGCGCATAATCGCTTTAGCGGCGCTAGTTATGCACTGTTAAAAGATAGCTATAAAGAGTCTGTGCAGTGGCCTGTACATAAATTCGGGACTAAAATACTGCATACAAAAGAGTTTAATACAGATGACGGACTAGGAGTGTTTGTTTATCATCAGTATAAGTTAAGAAATATGATAAAAGAGATTGTAGAAGGTAGATTAACCGGCTATTATCTGACAACGGGAAGAACTCTGGCGCAGTATAATAATGCTGCCCAAACAACGCAGAGCCATAAATTAAACAAGCGTTACGCTGAAGATATTTTGTTAGTTTGCTGCCATGACAGGGATGCTTTTTCAACAGACAGGGTTATCTTAAAAACGGCATTTGGAGAGACATCACCGCTAACTGTCAGGTTTACCGATAAGCTAAAACCAAAAACACTCTTTGTTACATTTCATCATGCAAGATCGAAAATCAATAATATCTTTGGAGATGAGAGTGATGAGCTTATCTTAACTGCCGCTTTTAAATCTGTAAAAGTAGATATCGTTTTGTGCCATGAGTAGGGCAAAAGGTGATATTGCCGAAGAAATGGCATATAAGTATCTGTTGTCTTTGGGCTTTGAGGTAGTAGATAGAAATTTTTACAGCAGATTTGGAGAGATAGACATTATCGTGATAAAAGATGATATCTTACATTTTATCGAGGTTAAAAGTGCCCTTGATTATGAAGCGGCAATACAAAATATAACACCGCAGAAAATTAAAAAACTGTTAAAGACCGGTGATGTATATCTTAAAAAAAATAGTATCACATTGTTATACGTGTATGATGCGGTGGTTGTAACCCCTTCTTCGATATCTTTTGTTGAAAATATAACCTTTTGAAGATTTGTAAAAGGAGTGTTTGATATCAACATCTAAGATACTTTAAAGATTTGGCTTGTATAATACGGTCACGATAAATGAACAAAAAAGGAAATAAATATGGCTAAGTATATAGAACTAACCGCTTCAAATTTTGATGAAACTACAAAAGAGGGCGTTGTGCTTGTTGATTTTTGGGCTCCTTGGTGTGGTCCGTGTCGCATGATTGCGCCTGTTATCGAAGAGTTGGCAGATGATTATGACGGTAAGGCAAAAATTTGTAAAGTAAACACGGATGAAGAACAGGATATTGCAGTTAAATTTGGCATCCGTTCTATCCCTACGGTTTTATTGTTTAAAGACGGAGAAATGGTTGATCAGATGGTCGGTGCTGCTTCTAAGCAGGCATTTGAGGATAAGTTAAACTCTCTTTTGGCTTAAATTTTTTTAGGTGCATGTAGAGTTTTTCTATTTGTGCCTGATTATCTACTGTTTTTCTTAACACTTTATAGATATCTACCTCACAAAAGAATCTCTTTATAAACAAAATAGTATTATTCAATTGATGTTATATAGTGCAATAAATAAAAGGATATACTATGCTTGATTGTGCAATTATTGGCGGAGGACCTGCCGGACTTACCGCGGGATTATATACTACAAGAGGCGGCTTGGAAAAAGTTGTGATGTATGAAAAAGGTATGCCGGGCGGTCAGATTACGCTCAGCAGTGAAGTTGAAAACTATCCCGGAGTGGCAGGTGAGATTACGGGGATGGATTTAATGGCACCGTGGCCTAATCAGTGCGAGAAGTTTGGGCTTGTTCATGACATGGCGGAGATTGTCAGAGTATCTAAAAAAGATGACGGAGTTTTTGTTATTCATAAAGATGACGGCACGATAAAAGAAGCTTTAAGCGTTATCGTGGCAACGGGCTCATCGCCTCGTCGGGCAGGCTTTGCGGGTGAAGACAAATATATAGGAAAAGGTGTCAGCAACTGTGCTACATGTGATGGTTTTTTTTATAAAAACAAAGAAGTCGTGGTTATCGGCGGAGGCAATACCGCATTGGAAGAATCTTTATATCTTGCTAAAATATGTACAAAAGTGTATCTAGTTCACAGACGGGATAAGTTTCGAGCAGCACCAAATACCGTAAAAAGAGTAGAAAATACAGACAATATCGAACTTGTTCTAAACTCAACTCCAAAGGAAGTTTATGGAGATGCGATGGGCGTCTTGGGTATCAAAATAACAGATATCAACGCTCAAGAGCGGGATATAAAAGCACCGGGTGTTTTCGTATTTGTAGGCAATAATGTCAACAACAGCGTTTTAAAACAAGAAGACGGCACTTGGTTATGTGATGTAAATGAGCACGGAGAAGTTGTGGTAAATATATCCATGCACACCTCAGTAAAGGGCTTGTACGCAGTAGGAGATATTAGATTGGCTGCACCAAAACAAGTTGTTTGCGCTGCCGGTGACGGGGCAGTTGCTGCGCTTGAGGCGATCTCTTATGTTGATCATAAATTATACGGATAAAGGGAATTTTGATGATTAAAGTTGGTGTATTTGGGGCAAGCGGCAGAGTAGGGCGATTACTTATAGAGGATCTAAAAACACAAGAGAATATGTCACTGGCGAGTGTTTTTGTTAGAAATACTTTAGATTTTTCAATAGATCCTTCCACGTTAGTTACAAATGATTTGGATATTTTTTTAAAAAGTTGCGATTTAGTGATAGATTTTTCATTGCCTGAGGCTTGTGAACAGCTTTTAAATAGTGCAATCAAACAACCGAAAGCTCTTGTTATCGGTACAACCGGGCTTAGTGCTCATCAGTTAAATTTATTAAAGACGGCAAGCCAGTCTATGCCGATTTTATATGCTACAAATATGTCTTTAGGCGTAGCACTGCTTAATAAATTAGTGGCTGTGAGCTCAAAAGTTTTAGACGAATTTGATATAGAAATCGTAGAGCAGCATCACAGACATAAAAAAGATGCACCTAGTGGAACTGCACTAACTTTAGCGCAAACAGCGGCTAAAAGCAGGAATTTAGATATTGATACAGTTAGAATCAGTGGTCGTAACGGCAATATCGGAGAGCGTACAAAAGATGAAATCGCCGTTATGGCTCTTCGCGGCGGCGATATAGTGGGTCGTCATACGGTAGGATTTTATAATGACGGTGAATTTATTGAGTTAAATCATACCGCTACAAGCCGGCATACATTTTCAAAAGGCGCACTTCGAGCAGCTAAGTGGCTTTTTGGCAAACCTTTGGGGCTATACACGATTTCTGATTGTCTTGAATTAAATAAAGCTATATAGTAAGGATTTTATTTGCGTAAAAATTTGAATGAAAAATGTGCCGTTGTCGGTATTTTCGGACACAAAGAAGCATCACGTTTAGCATACTTTTCTCTACATGCACTCCAGCACCGCGGTCAAGAGGCGGCGGGTATCTCATCTGCTGATGGAAAAACCGTACACACCATTAAAGATAAAGGTTTGGTAACTCATGTTTTTAATGAAGAAAAACTTGCAGCTTTAAGTGGCAATAATGCCATCGGACATACAAGATATTCAACTGCCGGCAATGATTCTATTTTAGATGCGCAGCCTGTTTTTGCCAGGTACGATTTAGGAGAAATGGCAATTGCGCATAATGGTAATTTTACCAATGCAAAAGAGATCAGACGCTCTCTTATTAAAAAAGGCGCTATTTTTCAAACGTTTATGGATACTGAAAATCTTATTCATTTAATTGCCAAAAGCAATCAAGATCATTTAGTGGATAGGATTATAGATGGCGTAAAAAAAGTCGAAGGTGCATTTTCTCTTGTGTTTTTAAGCAGAACAAAGATGTTTGCCGTTCGTGACCGTTTCGGGTTTCGCCCTCTTAGTTTAGGTCGGATAAGTAACGGCGGTTATGTTGTTGCTAGTGAGACTTGCGCATTTGATTTGATAGGCGCAGAGTTTATACGCGATGTAGAGCCGGGTGAGTTGCTAATTTTTGAAAAGGACAAAGCGCCTAAGAGCATTAAGGTTTTTGAACCATCTCCTAAGCACTGCATCTTTGAATATGTTTATTTTGCACGTCCTGATTCTCATATTTTTGGTAAGAGTGTTTATCAGATGCGTAAAAATATGGGTGCCGAGTTATCAAAAATAAAACCTGTTGCAGCTGATATGGTTATTCCTGTTCCCGATGGCGGTGTACCGGCAGCCATTGGGTATGCCCGGCAAAGCGGTATTGCGTATGAGATGGGTATTATGCGTAATCACTATATCGGCCGTACGTTTATAGAGCCGACGCAAGAGATGAGAGATCTAAAAGTTAAGATGAAGCTCTCACCCATGGCTGAGACTATCAGCGGTAAATCTATCATAGTCGTAGATGATTCAATAGTTCGCGGAACAACATCAAGAAGAATAGTTAAAATGCTAAAAGAAGCCGGCGCTAAAGAGGTGCATATGCGAATCTCTTCGCCTCCGACAACTGATCCATGTTTTTATGGTGTTGATACACCCCAAAAAGATAAATTAATCGCTGCCAATATGTCGGTTGATGATATTTGTTCATTTATAGAAGCGGACTCTTTGGCATATCTAAGCGAAGAAGCACTACTAGCTAGTGTGGGTGCAGTTGATGATAGATACTGCACTGCATGTTTTACCGGTAAGTATATAGTCTAGCCCATGGCAATACAGCAAGTTTACACTTTTGGCAATTATTTGTCTGAAAAATTTCATGCTAAAGTATATAAAACAGCCGTTTCGATATCGGGTTTTACATGCCCAAATATTGATGGCACGGTGGCAAGGGGTGGATGTACGTTTTGTGAAAACGATTCTTTTAGTCCAAGCTTAGATAGTGTTTTACCTTTAAAAGGTTTTCACCTTAATTTAACATCTAAGTCAAATCCGTTTTTAGATAAACAGCTTCTTCAGCTACAGACGCAGTTTAAATCTCTTAGTAAACGACAAAAAGAGTCTTATGGCGCTCAAAAATTTTTGGTATATTTTCAATCCTTTACAAATACATACGCTCCATTTGAAACACTAAAAGCCCTGTACGATAAAGCGTTGTCGTTTGATAATGTAATAGGGCTTAGTATCGGTACAAGAAGCGACAGTATTTCTGAGCAGACATTGGAGTATTTATCTAAACTAGCTAAGAGACATGAGATATGGATAGAGTTTGGTATCCAGTCTGTTTATGATGAAACATTAAAACGTATTAATCGCGGCCATAATAGCGCCAATGTAAAAAAATGGATTTTAAAATCAAAAAAAGCGGGTTTAAATGTTTGCGGTCATCTTATCTTTGGTTTGCCGGATGAAGATGAAGATATGATGCTAGAGACTGCCAAAATGGCTTATTCCTGGGGGATAGATTCTGTGAAGTATCACCCTTTATATGTAGTGGCTAAGACTGCATTGGCAAATGAATATATGCGAGGAGATTTTGTTCCAATTACCGAGCAACAATATATCCAAACGCTAAAAAAAGCTTTATTATTAAAGCCTGACAATGTCAGCGTACAAAGGATAACCGCAGGTATCGATGATAATTCTTTAATAGCTCCATCGTGGTGTAAAGATAAAAATAGACAGATCAAAGCAATAAATCAAGGTCTTAAAGAGATTGGTTTAAAATATTAATGGCACATTGCTCTTAATGAGAGTGTGTATCGGCTTTTATATGTAAATGGTTGAATTATGGTCTGAAATTTTTGCGTAGTATTGGGTGCTATGTTAGATTTTTTTAAAATCATCGTATAAAACGGCTTGAATGTTAAGAGACGGTTTATATATTTATATTTAGATTTTTTACTAATTGCTAACATCAATTGACATTGTCCAAAGCTATGGGTCGAAGTATTTTTGATGTATCCTCTAACAAGAAGAGCAGGTGAGAAAATAAGTTTTTTTGATTGTGTTATTTTACATGTATGGCTATATATTCTTTGATTTATTTTGATATATCCGTAAACCGGCGCTATTAGGATAAATGCTATGGACGATATGAGCAACAAGGTAGCTATAACTGTTTTATGGCTTGCTAAGACAGTAAGTACAAGCATCAAAAGAAAAACTATCAGTACAGCTGAAAAAAGGATAATGTCATACATATTTAGATTATGTATAAAAAATGAAACAAGCGCCTTCATAATTTTACCTGGACTTTTTCTCTTGTATGCCGCTAATATCAAATCTGCGTTTAAGCTCTTGTTTGATCCTATCAGGCGATATATTTTTACTAGCTAGTGCCACTAGCACGTGGTATGCTAAATCGCTTGCTTCATAAACAATCTCTTTCTCATCATTATCTTTAACAGCAAAACAAAATTCACCGGCTTCTTCAACCACCTTTTTTAAAATGGTGTTATCGCCTTTACTTAGCAGCTGTGCAGTCCAAGAGAGTGCCGGATCAGCATTTTTTCTCTCTTGAATCGTATGGTACAGCGTATCGATAACGCCGTAAGAAGAGGATATATCTGCTTGCACGGGAGCTATAATATTTCCTGTTTCAAGTTCTTTAAAAAAACATGATTTCCTGCCTGTATGACATGCAACTCCAACTTGTTCAACTTTAATTAAAAGTGTATCGTTATCGCAGTCGAGATAAAAAGATTTGATGTGTTGAATGTTGCCGCTGCTTTCCCCTTTTTTCCATATACGCTGTTTTGATCTTGAAAAATAATGGGCGATTTTTGTCTGTAAAGAGAGGCTTAGCGCTTCTTGATCCATATATGCCATCATCAACACCTCAAGGCTTGAGATGTCTTGAATGATGACCGGGAGAAGATCTATCTTTTCCCAGTCAACCTGTTTTATAATATCTTGCATAAATTTTCCTAATGTGTTGTTACGGTTTTTCGCTGATTATCTTGCATATTAACCCAAATATTTGGAGTTGAACCGCCAGGGGTTAAAAATATTTTAGCATTTTTATCAGCTTTTAAAGCTTCATTAAATTTACCTTGAACGCTCAGTTGCTTCAATTGTAGAAGCTTAGCTGTTAAAGATTTAGCGATAATCATATTGGCCTGTGCATTTGCTTTTGATTCAATGGTTATGGCTTGAGCCCTTCCAAGAGCTTGGATTTTCATAGCGTTTGCCAAACCCTGTGCTTGCGCAGCACGTTTTAGAGCTTCTTGTTTTGCGCGTGCTACCTCTTGTTCTGCACGTTGAACTTCTTGTTTGGCGATTTGTACTCTTTCTATTTGATCTTTTACTTTTTTTGGCAATAGAATTTCACGAAGCTGAACAGACTGTAAAATTGCAGGTGAATTTTTAAGCCCTTTGAGACTGTCCCTGATGCCGGTTTCAATTTGCGTTGCAATCACATTTCTTTTATTTGGAAGCGATTCGGCATCATACTTGCCAATAACATTTCTGACAACATCTCTAACTACAGGATTGATTATTTTCTCTTCCCAGCTAAAACCCCAATTTGCTATTGTTTGTGCTGCATATTGTGCGTTTAATCTATATTGAACGGTAAGCTCAATTGAAACCGGCAAGCCTCTTCTGTCTAGAACATTTATAGCCGGTTTATTTTTTATCCCTGAGCCTGTATCTCTTTCGATACCGCTTGCATAGTTGATAACTTGTACTCTGGTGTCAACCATATAGACCTTTTGAATAACAGGAAGTATAAAATGCAGTCCCGGCAGCATTGCTTGTTGCTGATATTTACCGTTTGTAGATAAAATTCCTCTCTCACCTTCATTGATGATTACAAACGGTTTTGCAAGCATCAATAATATAAGTACGCCAAGGGCAATATAGAGTATGATCATTTTAGTTCCCGAAGGGTTAAAATTAATATTTGGTATATTTGAATTGTTTGAATTATCACCTTGACTTTTTTTCTTGTTAAAATAGTCATTCATGTCTGCTGCCATTATTTATATCCTTGTATTGCTTACTAATACCATAATAATAAGCTTTGCTCATTAGAGGTATCCTATATTTCTAAAAGTATATAGTATAGGTTAATTAATGTATGTTAGATAATGCTCATATTTTTTATTTCTGCCAAAAACTATATCAAAATATGTGTCTTGTATCTGTTTAGTTAGAGATCCTCTCTCACCTTCTCCGATAATGCGAGCGTCAACCTCTCTAACCGGCGTAACTTCAGCTGCCGTCCCTGTTAAAAATGCTTCATCTGCAATATATACGTCCTCTCTTGAGATTCGACGTCGCTCAACTGTTATACCTAAATCCTGAGCAATCTCTATAACTGTTTTTTGTGTTATAGATACTAGAGAATTATCATTTGGCGGTGTGATAAGGATACCGTCTTTGATGATAAAAAAAGCCGCACCCGTGGCTTCGGCAACATACCCCTGGTCATCTAGCAGGAGTGCTTCATCGTATCCGCAATCAATAGCTTCATATTTTGCCATTTGCGAATTAAGATAATTTGCCGTAGCTTTGGCTTTGCCCATATTTGAAGTATTTGCAGGTCTTGAAATTGAAGAAATTTTTAATTTAATCCCTTTTTGCATCCCCTCTTCACCTAAATACGCACCCCATTCCCATGCTGCTATAGCTGTCTCAACGGGAGCATTTTTATGATAAACTCCCATAACGCCATATCCTAAAAAAGCAAAAGGGCGAATATAAACATTATCTCCTTGAAAATTGTTTTTACGAATAAGTTCTATTTGAGCGTTATTTAACTCTTTAGCCGTAAAAGGGACATCTATTAGAACCATCTTTGCAGATTCAAATAAACGCTTTGTGTGGTCTTGCAATCTAAAAATAGCATATCCCTTGTCAGTCTTATATGCTTTTGTGCCTTCTATGATACCGTTACCGTAGTGAATAGTGTGTGTTAGCACATGAACTTGCGCATTGTCCCAATCAACAAACTTTCCGTTCATCCATATATATTTTGCCTTTTCCATGTTGTTGCTCTCCGATGGTTGCTTAAAAATTTGCTAATTTTAGCAGATAACTCATTTGTGTTTTATTAAAGGTGTTGTAAGTTTTGATTATTTTGTTTATTATTAAACCGTATTGGTAAATGAACTAATGGTATAATATTTAAAGAAGAATTAAGAGGAGACTGATATGGAAGGTGTTTTTATAAAATGGTTTAGTGAAGTAGGAACTAAAGATATCGCACAAGTAGGCGGTAAAAATGCAAATTTAGGTGAAATGTATCAACATCTAACCGCTTTGGACGTGAAGGTTCCTAACGGCTTTGCGGTAACTTCTGAAGCGTATGTGTATTATTTAAAAGAAAATAGGTTATGGGAGCCGTTGCGAGAGCTTTTATATGAGCAGTTAGATATTAAAAGTATGCAATCGCTGCAAAAAATTGCAAAAAAATGTAGAGACTTGATACAAAACGCGCAAGTTCCCCATAAGTTGCAACAAAAGATATTGCAGGGGTATAAGACACTACAAGAGGAATATGGCGATGATGTAAGAATGGCGGTTAGATCATCAGCAACGGCAGAGGATTCTCCTGAGGCTTCTTTTGCCGGACAAAATGATACTTATCTTAATATCCAAGGTGAAGATGCCTTGCTTGATGCATATAAAAGATGCCTGGCATCAAATTTTACAGACAGAAGCATACATTATAAATTTGATAATAACTTTGATTACTTAAAAGTATATCTTTCCGTAGTTGTCATGAAAATGGTAAGAAGCGATATAGGCTCAAGCGGTGTTATGTTTAGTCTTGATACTGAAACAGGGTTTAACGACGTCGTGTTTATCAATGCCTCTTTGGGTCTTGGTGAAAATGTTGTTCAAGGCAGTGTTGATCCCGATAGTTTTTATGTTCATAAGCCAACATATAAAAAAGGTTTTCGCAATGTTTTAAAAAGATCATTAGGAGCAAAACAGAAAAAAATGATATTTTCAGACAATATCAACTTAGATAATATTTCCGTTGAATATACAAGAAATATCTCTACTACAAAAGAGGAGCAAAATGGTTTTTGCATAAGCGATGAAGATGTTATGATATTGGCTAATTATGCTATTAAAGTTGAAGATCATTATTCAACATTGATTCATCATAACAAGCCTATGGATATGGAGTGGGCAAAAGATGGTATTGACGGACAGCTCTACATGGTGCAAGCTCGCCCTGAGACGGTTGTATCGCAAAAACATGGCAATATACTTGAACATTATAGGTTAAAACAAAGAGGAGATGTTGTAGCAACAGGTAAAGCAGTCGGTACTAAAATAGGAAGCGCAAAAGTACATATCATACCAAATGTTACCTACTTAAAAGATTTTAAAGAGGGTGAAATTCTTGTAGCTGATACGACTACGCCTGATTGGGAACCTATTATGAAGATAGCTTCAGGCATCGTGACCAATAAAGGCGGTAGAACCTGCCATGCGGCAATTATCAGTAGAGAGCTTGGAATTCCTGCCGTTGTCGGCGCACATAATGCCACAGAGATATTAAATAACGGCGATGAGGTTACGGTAAGCTGCGCTGAGGGTGAAAACGGCTTTGTTTATAAAGGAAAACTAGATTTTGAGATTATTAAAACAGATCTGAGTTCAATTAAAAAACCAAAAACTGAGATTATGATGAATCTGGGTAATCCGGATCTGGCATTTTCTTTGGCTTCTATGCCAGTTGACGGCATTGGACTAGCTAGAATGGAGTTTATAATTAACGAGTACATTAAAGCGCACCCAATGGCACTTATCCATCCCCAAAGAGTTGATGATAAAACAAAAGATGAGTTAAAACTCATCAGTGCGGGATATGAGTCTATGACAGATTTTTTTGTTAAAACACTCTCTGAGGGTATAGCTACTATTGCCGCCAGCGTTTATCCAAATCCGTGTGTCGTTAGAATGAGCGACTTTAAAACAAATGAATACGCTTCGCTAGTGGGCGGTAAATTTTTTGAACCTGTTGAAGCAAATCCTATGATAGGTTTTAGAGGTGCCGCGCGTTATGCTCATCCTAGCTATGAAGAGGGTTTTGCCCTAGAGTGCGCTGCCATGAAAAGAGTAAGAGATGAGATGGGATTTACCAATGTAATTTTAATGATTCCGTTTTGTAGAAGAGTGCAAGAGGGCGAATTGGTACTTAAAACGATGGAGAAATATGGCCTAAAACGTGGAGAAAATTCTCTTGAGGTTTATGTCATGTGTGAAATTCCAAATAACGTTATTTTAATTGATGAATTCAGCAAGCTTTTTGACGGCTTTAGTATAGGAAGCAATGATTTAACACAATTAACTCTTGGTGTTGACAGAGATAGTGATATTGTAGCGTTTGATTATGATGAACGAGATAACGGAGTTAAAAAGATGATTGAGATGGCGGTAAAGGGTGCTAAGAGAAACGGCAGACACAGCGGTATATGCGGTCAGGCGCCATCAGATTATCCGGAGATGGCAAAATTTCTAGTTGAATTAAATATTGATTCTATCAGTCTAAACCCAGATAGCGTGTTAAAAACTATGCAAATGATAAATGAATACGAAAAGTGAGTAAAATTTAAACAATAGTTTTTCGCTAGATTAAGAAATATCTGTTAAAATGATGGATAGAATTCAAATCAGGAGATAGTTCATGGGAAATTTTGTAAATAATGTAAATGAGTTTTTTACATACTGTGATGATAACGAAGTACAGTTTGTAGATTTGCGATTTACTGATATTAAAGGTATGTGGCATCATTTGTCATATCGTTACAGTGCAGTTAACAAAGATAATCTTGAAAATGGTTTTCCGTTTGACGGTTCATCCATTGAAGCATGGCAGCCTATTAATCAATCTGATATGCTATTAAAAGCAGATGTTCCTACGGCATTTTTAGATCCTTTCACCGCTGATCCTACTATTATTATATTTTGTGATGTTTACGATATTTATAAGGGCGAGCTATATGAGAGATGTCCACGTTCGATTGCTAAAAAAGCACTCAAACATGCCGAAGAGATAGGTATTGCAGATGCTGCTTATTTTGGTCCTGAAAATGAATTTTTTATTTTTGATGATGTAAAATTTGTCGATAAGATTAATGAAGCAGGCTACAAAGTAGATACGGAAGAGGGTGAATGGAATTCAAACACCTTATATGATGATATGTACAATACCGGACATCGACCAGGCACAAAAGGGGGTTATTTTCCTGTAGCACCTACTGACTCTATGGTTGATTTGCGTGCTGAAATGATGCAGGTTCTAGAGCAGATTGGCTTAGAAGTTATTTTAGGTCATCATGAAGTAGCGCAGGGTCAAGGTGAGATAGGTGTTGTATTTTCAGATATTATCGGCGCTGCTGACAATGTTCAAAAATACAAGTATGTTGTTAAAATGATAGCTCATCTAAACGGTAAAACTGCTACATTTATGCCAAAACCACTTTATGGCGACAATGGAAACGGTATGCATACTCATCAATCTTTATGGAAAGATGGTAAAAATCTTTTTTATGCAGAGGGCAATTATGGCAATTTAAGTGATTTGGCAGTTAATTATGTCGGTGGAATATTTAAACATTCCGCAGCAGTTGCGGCTTTTACAAATGCATCAACAAACTCTTACAAAAGATTAATTCCGGGATTTGAAGCACCGAGTATATTGACCTATTCTTCACAAAACAGATCTGCTGCTTGTCGTGTTCCATACGGTGCAGGTGAAAAAGCTACAAGAATTGAGATGAGGTTCCCGGATTCTACTGCTTGCCCTTATCTTGCTTTTGCCGCTATGATGCTAGCAGGATTAGACGGTATCAAAGATAAAACAGTCCCGGTCGGTCCATTAAATGAAGATCTTTTTGAGCTCTCACAAACTGAAATAGCACAGCGCGGCATCCCTCAGATGCCTCATACTTTGCGAGAAGCACTTGAGGGTCTATCAGAAGATTGTGACTTTTTAAAACCTGTGTTTACCGATGAGTTTATCGGTGCATATTTAGATTATAAATTTGAGCGAGAGGTTATACCTGATGAGGGTCGCCCGACTGCATATGAGTTTAAAACTACATATCAGTGCTAAGCTTTACATGTAAGATTGTCTTACATGTAAAGAGTATTGGAGCGTAATAGGTTCTTCTTATGAATAATTTTACTTTAAAAGCCGTTTTGTGTGATATCGGCGGGGTTTTATATGCAGGAGACCATCTTATCAAAGGCGCAGTAGAAGCTGTGGCAAAGATCAAATCTCACTATCCTATCAGATTTCTAACCAATACAACGCAAAAAACAAGCAAAGAGGTATATCTTAAATTAAAAGAGCTGGGCTTTTTGGTAAACAAAGAAGAGATTATTACAGCTCTTGATGTGACTAAGCATATGCTTGAAGATGAAAAAAGCAATGCCTATTTTTTATTAAAAGATGATGTTATAGATTGCTTCAGTTCACTAAGTGATTATCCCCTCAAATATGTTGTTGTCGGTGATGCACAGGAGAATTTTAATTATCTTAAACTCAACAGCGCGTTTAGATATCTCCAAGAGGGCAAGCAACTTTTAGCTATTGCTAAAAATAAGTATTTTCGTGATAATGACGGCAAATTGAGTTTGGATGCGGGATGCTTCGTAGCAGGGCTAGAGTATGCCTGCGAGTGCGAAGCCATATTAATCGGCAAGCCGAACAAAGCTTTTTATCACGCAGCATGTCGCTCTATGGGCATTGATGCTAGCAATGTTATTATGATAGGCGATGATATTTATGGCGATATTTTAGGTGCACAAAATGCCGGCTTAAAAACTATTTTTGTAAAAACAGGAAAGTTTACTTCTGAGGATTTAAAAAAGGGCATATCTCCGACTCTTGTTCTTGATTCTATCGCGGATTTTGATGCAACAATCTTATCATAACCTATTTTGATATTAATCCCTTTTCATAGCATGCTACGTCAAACTCACATATTACATTACGTTCATATACCAGTAATTTTTCATCTTTACCGGGGTAATCATTTAAGCTTAAAAAGTGCTTTATAGCATTTATGCGAGCTTCTTTTTTGGTATCGGTATGTACGATATACCAAGGCGAAGACACAAAAGAAGTTTGTTCAAACATCTTATCGCGTGCTTGAGAATATGCTTTCCATAGTTTTTGCGCTTGATCATCTATCGGACTTAATTTCCACTGTTTTAAAGGATCGATTTTTCGTGATTTTAGGCGTTTTTTCTGCTCATCTTTTGATATATCAAGATAATATTTGATTAGTTTTATACCAGAATGTGTCAGCATCTGTTCAAAATTGCCTACTTCGTTCATAAAACGGGTGTACTGCTCTTTTGTGCAAAAGTGCATAACTTTTTCAACTCCGATACGGTTATACCAACTACGGTTAAAAAAGACTATTTCACCTCCTGACGGCAGATGCGGTACATATCTTTGGAAATACCATGATTTTTTTTCTCTATTGCTTGGGACGCCTAGAGCCACTGTTCTCATGTCTCTAGGGCTTAAATGTTCCGCGAAGCGTTTAATGATTCCGTCTTTACCGGCGGTATCACGACCTTCAAAGATGACACAGACTTGCAAATCGTTATCTATGACATGCTTTTGAAATTTTACAAGCTCAACTTGCAGCTTATAAAGCTCTTTGAGATATATTTTATTTTTCATTTTAACTCTCGTTTATAATTTTTTTTAATATGGTATAATATTTTTAGTATAACACAAAGAGAGATAACAAATGCCAACACAAGATGAGCTTTTAAAACGCTATTTTTTAAATACAAATAAAACCCAGCCGGAAATTGTCAGGATGCTACGTGATAGTTCAATGACGGAGTGCAATATAGTCGTAAATGCATATAAACGATATAAAATGATAACTACCGTAGTCCTTTTTTATTCTACGCAGGATCTTGAGCAGATTATTAGAGATAATTCAAGGGTAACAGATCTTATCAGCACCATGCATATAGGTGATGGATTTTTTACGATGGTGTTGCTAACTTTTACCACCAGTGAGGGAGGCTGGAAATTTGCAGAGAATTTGGCATATCAAATTTGCAATAAAAATATTGGCTGTAGGTATTATGTCGATACTGTTGATGATTTGGCATTTCACAATATAGACAATTTTTTGGGTAATTTTTTGTTTGAGATTAAAGATCAAACTGACTGTTTTGATAACCAATAAAAAAACAACGGCATAATAAAAAGATTTATAATTATCGCAAAAAACAATCCTCCCATAATGGCGATTGCCATATCTTGTATTATCTGAGTCCCGCTTCCTATAGCTAGCGCAATAGGTAAAAGCGCAAAAGCGTTTGAGAACATAGTCATTAAAACCGGTCTCATTCTCACTCCTATAGCATGGACTATTCTTTTTTTCTCATCAGGATTTTCATTTTTTTGATAAAAATCATATATAAGAACATTGTTGTTTATAACGATACTAAGAACTATAAGCATCCCCATTAAAGAGGTAATATCCAGCGGTTTACCGGTTATCTTTAGTGCCAAAAATACACCTACAAGCGTTACAACTAGGGCAAGTAAGATTGTAACGGATATGCGTAGTGAGCTAAAATAAAGCAGCAAACCGGCAAAGATAATGAGCAAGGCAAAGGCTATAACATATCCCATCTGTTTAAATGATTTTTGTTGCTGTTTGTAAAATCCACCTATTTGTATATTGATATTTGCAGGAAGTTTTATGTGAGAAAGTTTCTGTTTTATATTGTGCACTACAGTTGACATATTATTTCCGGCAAACCTAATCCCAATTACAGATACGGTTGATAGATTATAGTGCGTGATTTGAGGGACTTTTGTTTGATATTTTATAGTCGCTACAAAATTAAGCGGTATGTTTTTGTGTAGTTTTGGTGAGTAGATAAGCAGCTCTTTTTGTAGATATATAATCGGATCTACCGCAGGACGGCTCATAAATACTCTGACATTTATTATTTTGTCGCCTTTCATAACGGAAGCTATTACTTTGCCGTAATATAAAGAACGGATTTGCGTCTGTAGCATTTTTGCACTTATGCCGTAAAGTGCTAAAGCGTTGTTTTTTAAGCGTACATTTATTGCAGCCAAAGAGTAAGATGTCTGCACATTAACTTCATTAATATTTCTAATACCCATAAAAACTTTTTTTAATTTTCTACTCTCTTTGATCAGCTCTTGTGAACTTGAACCAAACAGACGTATAGTAATTGGTGCGGCTCCCGCTCCCATGATATCACCGAGTCTGTCCCCTAACACTTGAGATAGACCTAAATCAACTAGATTTGGTATAGCGGCTTGTATGTTAAGCCCCAAAGGAAGCCGGTGTGTTGGCCTTGCTATCACTTCTATAAGATTGCTACTGCATTGGGGTAGTATTGCACTGATTGTGGCTGATTGTTTGCCTTGAGGAGTTATGAGTGTAAGGACTTGATGTTTAGATATGTATTTTAGGTATGACGGATTAATAAATAATTTTACAAATTGTTTATTTGGCATAATAGAGGCAAGCAAAGCACCATAAGAGAGATATTGTCCGTTTGGGGCTATGTATTTGACGTACCCTGATTGTGGGGCGTAGATATTTGAATGTTTTTGATATAGTAATAACATGTCCAAAGCTTGTTGCAGACGCTGTAATTTTAGCTCTTGGATCTTATATTGTTGTTGTTGAGCCAACATTGTATTTTTTGAGATGATACCTAGTTTTAACATCTCTTGATTGTTTTTTAGCTGTTTTGATTGAAGTTGTATGGAACTTTTAAGTATATGAATTTGTGTTTTTAAAGATTGTATCTTGATCTCTCTAGTGGAGTTTTTAAGCACACCTATTAGTTTTCCCTTTTTTATGAAACTGTTTATAAATACTTTTGGATTAAAAAAACCGTCTGATTTTGAGTTTATGGTAATGTTTTGTTTGCTTTGAACTACACCTTGTGCGTTAAATGTTATTTTGGAGCTTGCTTTTACAGGTGAGACTACATTTATGCTGACCTTTGCAACACTATCGGCAAATAACATACCCCCTTCTAAAGAGATAAGAAAAGCAAATAAGATAAATGCTCTATTGATATATAGTTCCTTTTGATAGGTTGTTTAAAATAAGCGCACTTGTTATGTTATTGTACTTTGCGCTTGTGTATGCGATTCTTGTAGTTATTAGCATATTAAGCGCCTGTGGATAACTGATGAGATTTACATAATGCTTTATGTATGCTATCTTTACATTTGTAAGATTGCTTTGTGCTAGTTTGACGGCAGGTTTTAAGATATGTAAAGACTCTTTTGAGATATCGTATCTGTTGCGCAGCGATATATACATAGCTTTTTGCTTTACAAGAAGCTGTGTATATCTTGCATCAGTATTTAGTGCATTAACAGTTGCAGCTTGGATACTTTTATCTCTTCCTCCTTTAAAGTGCATAGACAGACCAACTAACACACTATAGTTATCTCCGTTTGCTGTAGGATCGTTATCATATCGTCTGTTTACTCCTATAAAAGCTTTGGGAAGCCATAAACGTTTTAGCATTGCAGCTTGTGCCAGACTTTGATGGGCTTTATTCTTATTTAGCCGCAATACCGGATCATGCGCGATAAAGCGCTTGATTAGCATGCAGCTTTACATGTAAGAGTTTTGGGATATGGGGAGCGTACATATGAAGCGTGGCTCTCATGGTATTTACGCTGCCTTGCTCTTGTGTGACTTTGTATTTTAAAAGTGCGATGGCATTTGTGAACCTGAGATACTCTAGGCGTGGCTTGCCGCCTGCTTGAACTGCTTCTTTTAATCCTTGTTGTAACAACAGTTGCTCTTTTAGTATGCTTTTACGCATATTTAAAACGGCTTTTGTTTTTTGATATGCACCTATCATATTTACCAAAGAGATAAAGAGTGCTCTTTTTTGGATATTTAGCATAATGCTTTTTCCTCTCATAGATAAAGAAAGGAACTTGATCTTATTTTGGTTTTGGTTAAATATATCTACAGTATCTTTTATAAAGATGTTTGTTTTAGTAAAATTACTTGTAAGATTTTTTGCTTTGGTTTTGCCATAAGAGATACCTGACGTTATATTAACTGCTCTGTCTATTTTTAATGCTGATATTTGAAGTTTTTTTGAACTGTTGATATATGATTGTTGTGTTTGTAGGTTTACACTCTTAAGAGCATCTTGATAAAACCCCAAAATAGAGCCGTAAGATGTTTGCAGTATTAAAAAAGATAAAAAGAGGGCTTTTTGCATGGAGTGCCTTTTTTGCTGAGTAATGTTATCATTGTAACGCATGAAAATGAAATAAATATGAAAATTACGGTAAATCATGGAAGTAGTATAATTCATCAAGGATTGATATTATGAGTGAATTGGATATTTTATTAAAAGAGATTAGGGTATGTACAATTTGTAAGGGTTTGATTCCTGAGCCGATAAGACCTTTTTTACAAGCTAGTAGTCAGGCTAAAATCCTTATAGCAGGACAGGCGCCCGGTAAAAAGGTTCACAAGACGGGTATAATATTTAACGATCCAAGCGGTGATCGTTTACGCCAATGGATGGGAATATCAAAAGAGATTTTTTATGATAAAACAAAAATTGCAATCTTGCCGATGGGATTTTGTTATCCTGGAAGTTCAGACCACGGTGATTTGGCTCCAAGACCGGAGTGCGCACCGGCATACAGAGAGCAGTTATTGCGTTTTTTACCAAATATAGAATTAACTCTTGTTATTGGCAAATATGCTCAAGCATATCATCTAAAGCAGAGTCATACATCTTTAACGGCACTGGTGCAAAACTGGCAGGATTATTTGCCGCTCGTTATGCCTTTGCCTCATCCTAGTCCAAGAAACAATATATGGCTTAAGAAAAATCCGTGGTTTAGCAAAGAGGTGTTACCGGCACTTCGTCAAAGAGTTTCTGAGCTTATACCAGATACAACTAAAGAGTAGATAAAGCGGGTTATTGCTCTTTTTTGTCAAATATTAAAAAAAGCATCGGCATTACTGTTAGCGTAAAAAACAGATCCGTTAAAAGTCCTCCGATAACACAAATAGCTAAGGATTGCTCAATTTTAGAGCCTACACCTATCCCGATGGCTACAGGCAACATTGCTATAATTGCTGTAAGAACGGTTAGTAAAATTGGTCTTGTCCTGGTTTTTACGGCTTTAATAGCGGCATCAATTTTATTTAATCCATCTTTTTTATAATTATTTATATAAGTAATAAGAACAATAGAGTGGTTAATGCCCACTCCCATTAGAGTAATAAGCCCTATAAAAAATGAGATATTAAGCTCTGAATGAGTGATAAACATAGCTATAAAAGCACCGGAAAATATAAGAGGGATATTTAGCAGTATCACAAAGGGATATCGTAAATTGCCAAGTTGAATACCTAAGATAATGTAGATAAGCATAGCCCCGATGAGAGATAAAAATGTAAAAGAAAGCCCCATATTTATGATAGATTTGTATTGTCCTGCAAATGTGACAAAATATCCTGATGGAAGATGCATAGCGTTTATTTTACTAAATATATGATGTATGATTGTCTTAATATTTGCACCGACATCCATAGGCAGAGTTATTACTCTTTGCATATTGATATGCTCTATTTTGCTTGTATTGTTTTGCACGATGATAGTGGCTAAGTTTTTAAGCGGTATATATCCTTTATCTGTTTTAATCATGATGTTTTTGATATACGTTTCATTAACCAACGACAGCGGTGTGGTCTGCATATATATAGGTATAATTGTTTGATTTTTAATAATATCACCGGTACGCATACCTAATATATGAACTCTGACGCTTTTTAAGAGATAGGTGCTGTTGATGTTGTAATGCGCAAGAGCTATCCTCTTTGGTCTGATGATTAGTTGTGGTACTTTATATTTGGCACTGTTATATACTGTATCGACTCCGGAAGTATGTTGTGCAATATTTGATATTTTATCAGCTAGCACTGTTAATTTATGGTAATTTTGTCCATAAATAACCAAAGCAAACATCGTAGGCAATCCATCCATGGATTCATCAAGTTTTTCGGCTGTGACCTGATGTATTATTGTGATGATACCAGGTATCTTTTTAAACTGTTTTTTAAAAATTTGCATAACGGCAAAGATTGATTTGTCTCTTTTTTGTTTTAAATCTATAATGATTTCACCCTGATCAACCGGCTCTACTCCAAATGATCCGTTTTGGCTGCCTGTTCGCCTATAAACAGAATAAACATATCTATTTTTCATAGCGATTTGTTCGATTAGATTACCTATTTTATTACTATCTTTTAAAGATGTTCCTGGTTCTGTATGGTATTCGACCAAAATTGCTCCCTCATCAAACTTTGGTAGAAATGAGATTGGTAAAAATAGCAAAAGTAAGCTAGATACAAGAATAAACAGCACGGACAAGGCAATAACCGTTCTTTTGTATTTTAAAAATTTATGCAGGAGATAAACAGATAAGCTTTGTACTAAGACTATAAACTTGTAAGCCATTGGTTTTTTTTGTACATCGTTGTATCTGTGCGCCATATATGCTGGAATGATGGTTAACGAAACAATAAGTGATAGCAGTAGCATGGTTGATATAACAATACCAAATGGTGCTGTAAATATACCACCAAGCGAACCTAAAAATAAAAAAGGAAAAAAAGCTGCAACAGTTGTGAGTGTACCACTGATATCTGCAAAAGCTATCTCTTTTGTTCCGTCAACGGCGGCTTGAAAGCTGTTTTTACCCATATCTCTATGGCGCATAATATTCTCTAAAATTATGATAGAATCATCCACGACCATTCCGATGGCAACAGCCATAGCTCCGATAGTTATCATATTTAAGCTAATATGAAAAATATTCATAAACATTAGCGTGATTATCGTTATAACAGGTACACTAAGCGCTACAAATACAGAGCTCTCAAAGCTTCCTAGAAATAAAATCAACATGATAAATACTAAAGCTATACCCACTACTATATCATCTCTAAGCGAACTGCTTGAATGCTTAAGAAGCTGCGATATATCATAAACTTTTACTATTTTCATACTCGGAGGATAAATGTTTGATATCGATTGTAGTTTTTTATCTACTTTGTTTACAACGCTAATTGTATCAGTACCTAGATTCTTATAGACCATAAGCGCGATGCCAGGTTTAGCATCTATATGAACATTACATCTTTTTGGTTCAAATCCGTAGTAAACATGCGCTATATCTTTTAAAAAAAGATTTGGTTTGATTGGTATATCTTTTAAATCATTTAAATTTTTAATCTTGCTGTTTCCAGTTAGTGCATATGAGAGATGATATTTATCTTGATACCCTTCTAGCATCTGTACATTGTTAGTCGAGATAGCATCACGTACTTGTTTAATGCTTAGATGATCTTGAATCAGCTTAGTTTGATTTAACGATACGATAAAAGCCGGTACTTCTCCGCCTATAATTGAAACCCTGTTTACTCCGTTGATCGATTTTATAATATTTGCAAGTCTGAATTTACAGAAGTTTTTTACCTGTGCGGCGTATTTTTTATTATATGTTACACCGTATGTGACTATATTTAAAAGCTTACCCCCTAGCTGTTCTATTGCGGGATGTGTGTGCATGGGCAGTTTGCTTTGAACTTTTGCAAGAGCACTTATGATGAGCATTCTTGCTTCCTGCCTTGATACATGTAAGTTAAATTGAACGCTTATCTCAGATAAGCCTTGTCTCGAGAGGGAAGATGTCCTTTTTATATTAATTAGCGAGCCTACTTGTGATTCTATCGGGTCTGTGATAAGTTTTTCAATATCGCTTGAACTCATGCCAGGTACATGGGTTATGATATTTACAAGTGGATAATCAAGACTTGGAAACAGTGAGACATTTAGTTTTGTGTATGAATAAATGCCACCGGCACAAAGTAGCAATATAATCAAAAGCATCACATAATACTGTTTTAAAAATTTAGTCATTTTATCTAATCCTGTATTTTTAAAGTTCTATTGATGTTTTTATTGAATAAAAAGTATGCACCGCTAACTACAACTTTTTGCCCTTGCTTGATGCCTGATTTTATCTGCGTATATCCATTTTGTGTTATACCAATTTTTACTTGTAGAGTCTGTGGCCGGTTATTGTTCATAACTAGTAGATAAAATCTACCTCTTTTTTTCATAATACACTCAGACGGCACGGCAATGGCGTTAAACTTTTTTAACAAGACAGTAACTTTATAGATAACATTAGGTATTACCTGACATTTTGCTTGTGTAAAGATAAAATTTATCTCTCTTGCTCCGCTGTTTGCCGCTACCATTGAGATGGCATCTACTTTAGCCGTTTTATCTCCAAAAGGAGTTTTTATAATTATAATATCTGAGGGTTTTATTTTATTGTAAGCATCAAAAACCTGTGCCGTGGCATAGAGTTTGTTGCATGAGCTAAGAGTTAAAACGGCTTCACCTGCTCTTACAAAACTACCGTTTTGTTTTGCAATACTAAGGACTGTTGCGTTGCTTTTGACGGTGTAAAATATCTTGTGGTTATATTGATCCAGTTGCTTTTGCAATGAATAAAGAGTTGTTTTGCCGCGTTGATATTTGGCTTTTATGCTTTGTAGCTCTTTTTTGTAAGCAGCATGGATTGTGTAAAGATGTAAAACTCTTTTATACTCTTTTTGCAGCAGATTGTATCTGTTTTTGGCTATGGTAATATCCGATTGCAGTGTTATCATTTTTGAATTTGTTGTTATGCCCGATATTGCAAAAAGTGGTTCATTTTGTTTTACATTTGCACCGTTTAATAGATGTTCGTCTTGTATTATTCCGCTGTTTTTGGCAACTATCTCCTGAGTCAAAGAGGGCTTCATGTGAGCATAGCCTGTTAGTGTCAGCTCAAATGTGTGAACTTTAGCGGGTGCTTGTGTAATACGAAAAGCAAATAACGCAACATTGCAGAGTATGAGAAAAAATACCGTCTTAATCATGGCTTAGCTCCTGATATATATTTAATTTATCCAGTAAGATATCGTAGCGCTCTTGTATATATCTTTGTTTAGTTGACGCGAAATTCATAAATGCACTTTGCATCACCTCTAGTGGAATTAGTCCGTTTTTGTATCGCCGTTTTGTAGCATTTAGATAAATCTTTAGCTCTTTTAAGACGGTTTTTTTATACAATGATACCAGCTTTACAGCTGTTTGAAGTCCGCTAAAAAATATCTTTACATTAGCTTTAATGCGGTTTGCCGTGAGCTCTTTTTTATATTGAAGCTTAGATATTTTATCCATAAGAGATGCGATTGAATATTGATGAGAGTTTGTTACGGGGATAGGTAAAGAAAGCGTTATCGTTTCACTTCTTGCGTTTGTGATATTGTTAGCATTTAAGCCGTAGTTAAATCCAAGTTTTACATATGAGAGATATCTGCTTTTTTGCAGCATCTGAAGATTTGCTCTTAATCTGTCTATTTGGTGATTTATCATTAAAATACGATAGTTTTTACCAATTTGTTTATTTAAATCTGTAAGTGTGATATTTGAAAAATCTTTTTTAAATGATGTGTTTATTGAGCCAATATGCTGGTTTAAGATGTTTGATAGACGTATCTTTTGTACATGTAAATCTAGCATGTACTGTGTTTTCTCACTTTTGTATTGCGATAGGGAAACTAGCACTATCGCATCACTTCCTTGAAGTTGTGCGCCTGAGTTTATTTTGTCTTTTATCTGTTGTTGTAATTGATTCTCATATATTAAAATATTATCAATAATAGCGATGTTTTGTCTATCAAGCCATGCTTTGTAAAATATTTTTTGAGTCTGAGTTATGAGCGAGATTTTGGTTTGCTTTATATTTAAAGAGGCTGCTTTATAGCTATTTTGTGCCATTAGGGTTTTGTAATGTGCCTGAGACGCTATATTGATTTTTTGAGATATTTTAAAATTATAGGCATTTGGTGAGAAATCGATTCTTGAAAATGAGACTCTAAATATCGGATTGTTTGGAAATAAACGCTTTGCTTCGTTGATGTTTTGTTGTTTTGCCGATAGATTTTTATCTAGCATATGAAGCTGCAGCGCATTGGTGTTTATGAGCGATATGGCATGGTGAAGTGTTATTGCCGGCAGTGATACGGCGAGTAAAATAATATAAATAAGATTTTTCATAACAAATAATCCTTCGCCATTTTTTGAAATGATAAAGTATGAAAATGAAATAAAGATGAAATCTACATCGTTACATGCACACTTGTGCCTTCTTGTGGCTTGGATGTGATTGTGATGGTGCCATGATGCAGGGCAACGGCTTGCTTTACGATTGCAAGACCCAGACCAAACCCTTTTGTATCTTTGTTTCTTGATGGGTCGATACGGTAAAATCTATCAGTAATTTTGCTTATCTGCTCCTTTTGTATCCCTATGCCCTCGTCTTGAACGATAAAATGGATAGCACCCTCCTTATAGAGCCAGATATTTATCTGTGTATCAAAATTAGAGTATTTGACGGCATTATCTATTAAGTGTGAAAATATAGAGGTTATAAGGGTTGTGTTAACCATCGCAACAATAGGATGTAGAGCTTTTACATGCAAAGAAAGTCGTTTAGCTGTAATTTTCTTATCGTACTGCTTTAAAACGCCGGTTAATATATCAGTTAAATCGCACTTTTGAAATGATTGTGTGATGTTGTCTGAGTTATATTTTGTAAGCAACAGTAGATTTGATACTATATTTTGGATTTGTGAGGCTTCGTATTGTATAACGCTTAGGCTTTGTTTGTACTCATCTGCAGATCTGTTTTTGCGCAGAGCAAATTCTGTTTCTCCTGATATTACCGTAAGAGGGGTTTTTAGTTCGTGTGATACATCGCTGTTAAATCTGTCTAGTGTATTTACTCCCTCTTCAAGCCGAGCAATCATGTCATTATAAGAATCTATCAACTTTTTAAATTCATCACTGCTCTGGGGAATGGTGGTTTTAAAGTTGGTGATGGTGATATCATCAATAGCGCCGGTTATCTCTTTTATAGGATTTAAAATCTTATCTATTAATCTACTCGCAGCAAACATGAGTATAATCATCAACAAAGGCATTAGCGCTCCCAAAGTATCGCCTACATCTTCACCTTTGTCATCAATATCTTTTTTATAAATAAAAATAGCACCGCGATGTCTAAACTTTAATATATAAAGAGCATTTAAAGTGTCTCCCTCATCATCTAGTATAAAAAAATCTTTTTTTGATGCTAAAAATTTATTTTTATTATGTAAAGTAAAGCTTTGATTTTGAATGATAAAATGTTTATTTTTAAAAACTGCTATGCCTAGGTTTTTGCTTTTTGTATCTTGAATATATCTGTCTAGCCGCTTTTTATTAGATAAAAGATTTTTAATTACGACTGCATGTTTGTATAAGTCTGATTTGATTGTCAGGTTGATATTTTTATTTAGCAGATAATAAAAAGAGAAGCCAAAAATTATCAGTATGATTGTAAGAACAGTGCTAAACCATAGTAATAATCTGTTTTTAAGACTTTTAAAAAACAAATCGGTATCCTAAACCTCTAAAGCTTTGTATATAATCTTTACCGATTTTTTTTCTCAGATTATAGACGGTTACTTGTATCACATTGCTATTTAAAAACTTCTCTTCGCTCCACAACTCCTGCTCAATCATATTTTTAGAGACCATTTTATCATTATACTTGACTAAAAAAGCGAGCAGGTCAAACTCTTTTGCCGTGAGAAAAATATCCAAACCGTTTTTTGATACTTTTTTGGACTCAAAATTGATAGTCAAGTCTTTTGATTTGATGCTATCCAAGCCACCTCTGGCATCCCTTCTGTAAAGAGCTTCAAGTCTTGCTTCCAGCTCTTTTAAAGAAAAGGGTTTGTCAAGATAATCATCTGCTCCATATTTGAGACCTTTGATTTTATCATCAATATCGCTTTTTGCCGTCAGCATAATGATGGGAGTTTTGTTGTTCTTTTTGCGTAGGGATACAAGCACATCCAGCCCGCTTTTTTGTGGTAGCATCCAATCTAAAATAATGACATCATAAGAGTTTACATCCGCTAAGTATTCTCCATCATCTCCACTGACAGCACTTTGAACTACATGACTATCTTCACTCAAGCTTCTTAGCAGCAAGGAAAGTATGTTTTTATCATCTTCTATAATCAAAATTTTCACTTTTAAGCCCTTATTTATTTTTTTTAGTTAAAATTCCGCTACACATTTTTTAAACGACTCTTTAGAAATGGCCAATTAGCTCAGTCGGTAGAGCAAGTGACTGAAAATCACTGTGTCCTTGGTTCGATTCCGAGATTGGCCACCACCTCAAACTTCATAAATATAACTTCAAAATTTTTTAGCGTAACCCTTTTTTTTATAAATGAAATTCTATTATTTTATGCAGAGGCTTATTTGTGCTATTATAGCGAAAATAATACCAAAGAAGGGTGCAAAAATGGCAGGAGAAAACCATAAATCCCACCGTATAGGGTGGCTTAGAGCAGCTGTTTTGGGTGCTAATGACGGTATAGTGTCCACGGCTAGTCTTATTATAGGCATAGCGGCAAGCCATGCGGATAGAGCTAGCATTATTTTAGCTGCAGTAGCGGGGCTTAGCGCGGGAGCTATGTCTATGGCGGCAGGAGAATATGTATCTGTTAGTTCTCAAGCAGATACGCAAAAAGCTGATTTAGAGATAGAAAAAAGAGCATTAACAAACGATAGAGAAAATGAAATACAAGAACTTGCCGAAATTTACGAAGATAGAGGTTTGGATGAAAAACTAGCAAGAGAGGTTGCAATCTCACTTATGGAGAAAGACGCACTTGATGCACATGCCAGAGATGAACTTGGATTTTCAGCTCAAAATGAGTCTAAACCTATTCAGGCGGCTTTTTCCTCTGCTGCTGCATTTACGATAGGTGCATCAATGCCTCTTATAGCGGTCATGTTTTCATCGCAGCATTACCTAATAGTTAGTGTTTGCATATCATCTTTATTCGTTTTAGGCGTCTTGGGTGCAATAGCGGCACAAATAGGAGGAGCTCCTATTATCAAAGGAGGCGTAAGAGTTGTTTTTTGGGGTTTGCTGGCTATGGCAGTAACAGCCGGTGCGGGTAGGTTGTTTGGAGTTTTTGCATAGTGATGAAAATTATAAATATTAACACTATATTTGTTAATTAATGCTATAATTTCATACTTTTAGGTACAAGGAATGAGATATGAAAAAAATAGTTGTTTTATCTGCGCTTGTAGCATCAAGTTTGCTTTTTGCACATGCACAAGATTATAATTATGAAATTACTCCGCTTATTGGATACAATATTCCTGAGGGTGATTTAGCCTTGCAAAACTCTATATTAACAGGAGCAGAGCTTCAATACAACAAGCCAAACTGGTTACTCAGCCCCGAGTTAAGTGTGCTATACACAAATGCTGATCATAATAAACAAAGTAATGCAAGTACAAATATCTACAGATTTGCATTAAACGGTGTTTATGGGTTTCATAAAATTCAAACACTTACTCCGTTTGTAAAAGCCGGCTTAGGGTATGAGACTTTAAGTACACATTTTCATCAAAACCTAGACAGTCCGTTTGTAGATGCCGGAGCCGGAGTTAAAATGGCTTTGGTTAAACATGTTTGCTTAAAGCTTGAGGCCGTGTATAATCTTAAAAACAATAACAATAGATGGGATAATAATTTAGCCCTTTTAGCAGGTGTTGATTTTGCTTTTGGCGGCAGCAACTATCAAAACAATATCAATATGCAACAACAAGCAAAACCACAAGTAGCACAAAAAGCAGTCAAAGTATTGCCGGTAAAAAAAGCGGCTGTAAAAAAAGTAAGAATAGTCAAGCAAGCAGCTATAGCTTTAGCGGCAAAAAAAGCAGCACAAATTTCTAAACAAATAGCAACGTTGGAGCTTTTAAATATTAGATTTCCAAACAATTCTTCTCTTATAACAAACAGTGCACAAAATAAGATTGACCAATATGTAGGCTTTTTAAAGACACATATGAGCTATAAAATTAAAGTAAGAGGATATACCGATTCAGTAGGTACTAGCACATATAATTTAAGATTATCACAAAAACGCGCAAATAGTGTTGCGGGAGATATAGTATCTCACGGCATTAGTGCAAAAAGAGTAACGGCCGTTGGTTACGGAGAAGCGTATCCTGTTGCTTTAAACTCAACCAAGCAAGGGCGTGCCGAAAACAGACGTGTTAATGTTAAGCTTTTGCTGGGCAAATAATTTGTATCTAAAAACTAGATTTTATAAGGTCTAGTTTTTAGTTTATTGGATGTTTAGCATCTTTGGTACAGAGATGAGGTGTACATCTTGTTGAGGAAAAGGAATCTCGATATTATTGTCTCTTAGAGCCTTATATATTGTTCTTAAGATTTCATCTAAAGTGATTCCCGGCGGTGTTTGATTGACTATACCGACTTTTAGCCATATCCATAATTCAAAGTTTACGCTGCTATCAGCCAGCGATGTCATAACGCATTTGGGCAGCTTCTTAGGGTCGTCTTTTACAAAATCTCTATCTAGCTTCATAAGCGCGGGTATGACAGCATTATCGACCGTATCTGGATCAGTGCCGTATGCAACGCCAAATGGAATTTTAAGTCTTCTTGTTTTATCGGAGAGTGTCCAGTTTGTAACAATATTTTCAATAAAAAATTTATTCGGAACGAGTACATCCACACTGTTAAATGTCAGTATATTGGTATATCTCATTTTGATATCTGTTACAGTCCCGACAACATCGTTACCGACTTCAACGTGATCACCTACTTTAAGCGAGCTTTCAAAAAGCAAGACTATACCTGAGACAAAGTTGGATAAAATTGCCTGCAAACCAAAACCTATACCTACGGACAGGGCACTCATGATAATCGTAAAAGAGGTAAGATCTATTCCGGTATATCCGACTGCTATCAAAAAAGTCGCAACTAATATAAAATAGTATCCCAACATAGAAAAAAGCGTTGCAGTTTCCTGTTTTATATGAAGTGAGCGGCGATTTGGCAGTGAGTTTATGTATCGTTTAAAATATTTTGCACCGTAAATACCTATCGCAATTATAAATATAACCCCGATAAGTGTTGCTAGCGAAACTTGAGTTTGATTAATTTTAAAAAGTGGGTAATGTAAGATGCTCCATAATTTATGCAAGCTGTTTAAGAGATGCTGCTGGGGCATGCTATTCCTTCCTTTTTTAACTTCTTTGCAATTTTATCATAAATATGGTATATAGTTTTCTTTTTTAGAGGTATCTACAAAGTATTACATGTAAGCGTCTATATGTTGTCATTATAGAAAAAATGCTAAAAATACAAAGAAAAAGAGTTGTAAAGTCAAGACAAAAATAATTGCACCTGTATTTTCGGCATCACTTTTGTTGTGAGCCGATTTGTGTGTTTGATTGTATTTATCAGTTGCCAATTTTTTTCTTTTTTCTATTTGTATATTTTTGTTTATTGATGCTATCTTTGTTTTATAATCGCCAAGATTTGATATTAGCGCATTAGAGAGTTTGTTAATGACGGTATCTGTTTTTACTATATTGTTGTTTTGTTTGGAAATTGTGGATAAAAAGCGCTTAAGTATTATTGAGTGATCAAGAATCCCCCAGTTTATATATCTTGTTGCATTAATGCTATAGAAGATGTTTGATATTGTATGATTTTTTAGTAACTTTTTTATCACTAGTTGTGTCGTTTTAGCGATAATTTTAGCGGCAATTTTGGCTTTTTTTGCAGCTAAAGTGTTAGATTTCATAAAATTACCATCCACGTACAGTAAGTTTATACCTGTCTTTTTTGATACATCAACCATAGCAGATATCAACGAATCTCCAAGCTGTATCTTGCAGGCAATTAGAGTTGTCAGAGGAGATATAAAAGTAGATTTTTTTGGTGCTAGCATCACAAAAGGTATTTTTATAGTTTTATTGTTATCCATATCAATGCTTTGTTTTGTGATTTGTACAATCAAAGAAGAGTTGATTTGTTTATTTGTGAGATGTGTAAAGTTAAATTTACCATTTTGTGAAGTTACGGCATAAGGCTCATTAGAATCACATATACCGTTTTGATTGGTATCAAGACAAACTTTTGCACCGGCTATATATCCGTCTGCAACTCGCCCTGATAGCCTGTGATATGTCTGTTGTTTGTTATCTTGTTTGGTGTTTGCGCATCCTGCTAGCAGCAGCGTGGTTATAGCAATTATGCTAACTATCTTAATTTTTGGATTCATCTGATATGCTCTTTTGAAGAAAGTGTCGGTATTATATGATGATAAACATTATATAACAGTTAAAGGTTTGCTTTAATTTTGTATAAAAGAAGATAAGCTATATCAAATAGATGCAATATATGTACCTTTTTTACTTTAAGAAGTAAAAAATATTTTCTATTTAAAATCAATCATAAGCAAAATAAGTTTTTATAGATCTCCGGTTTGAGTATTTTTGGTATTTAGTTTTGTAATATACATAACCCATTTATGCAATCTATTTTGGAAATTCAGCCAGTTAGCTTAAATATATGGTTGTTACTTGTATGTCTTGCATTGACACTTATGCTAGTATGGAGAGCGAAAAATTTATATGCATAAAAGCATTTGCCTAGGTTGCAAATATTCTTATTTTTAGGTTCACTTGATATACTTATAAGTAGAAGAAAATAATGACGACTTATTGTCTGTTAGTATAGAGTTTATGATAAAGAGAGTGTAATGCAATTAAATAAGCCAAAATATTCACTTATGAAAAATTTTATGTATGCAATAGATGGCTTGATTGAGATTGGCAGGCATGAGCTGTCTTTTAAGATAGAGGTGATAGGATTTATTGTGTTTGGAGTAATTGCATGGAGCTTACCTATAAAATTTATATATTCTTCTATTTTATTTATTTCACTTTTTATTCCAATATTGGCAGACATTATCAATAGCGCTATCGAAAGAGTTGTAGATTTGACAACTACCGAGCATAAACCGCTTGCCAAGCAGGCAAAAGATGCGGGTGCTGCATTAGTGCTTGTTAGTTTGATTGTTGTTGTGCTGATATGGATATTTGTCTTAATAACAGCTTTTACATAGGAGGATAGATGGTAAAAATTGCAGCGATTCAGATGAGTATGGGCATAGATATACAAGCAAATATACAAAAAGCGGTATTTTTGGTTACAAAAGCAGCAAAAAACGGTGCAAAAATTATATTGCTGCCGGAACTTTTTGAGAGCGTATATTTTTGTAAAGATATGGATAAAAAATATTTTTCATACGCACAGCCAAGAGAGGGACACCCGATGCTTAAGCGTTTTAGCGACTTGGCTAAAGCGTTGCATGTAGTTGTGCTTGTGAGTTATTTTGAAAAAGACGATGATGGATATTTTAACTCTTTAGTGGTTATGGATGCTAACGGAGACGAGCTTGCGAACTATAGAAAAACTCATATACCAGATGGTCCCGGATATGAAGAGAAATTTTATTTTAAATCTGGAGACAGCGGTTTTAAAGTTTATGATACGGCGTATGGACGTATCGGCGCGGGTATATGTTGGGATCAATGGTTTTGTGAGAGTGCCAGAATTTTAACCTTAAAAGGGGCAGAGCTTATATTTTATCCGACCGCCATTGGGAGTGAACCGGAGACCTGCATTGATTCAAAAGAGCATTGGCAAAGAGTCCAGATGGGGCATGCAGCTGCAAATCTTGTTCCGATAATCGCCGCAAACAGAATCGGCACCGAGACAGGAGAGAGCTGCCAGATTAATTTTTACGGCAGTTCGTTTATTACTGATAATACCGGTGCCGTTATAGCAGAGGCGTCAAGGGACTTAGAAGAGATTATTTATGCTGAATTTGATTTGCAAAAAAATAAACAATTTCAGGAGCATTGGGGATTGTTGCGCGATAGGCAGCCTAAACAATATCAGGAGATATAAAATTATGGAACTCTACTTGCTTTATTGAGGCAAGAGGAGGGTATAGTTTTGAGAATTTATTTTAACCGGGATATACTCACTATTACTTTTGATGATAAAGAATTGCCGTCAAATTTGCTTGAAGATATTATATTGGCACACAAGTCTCAGATATTGATGCTTGAAAATTCTATAATTTTGCTCTCAAGCACTTCTTTGGTATCTGTAAGAGAGAGTTTTTTACTTGAAGTAGGTAAAATATACACTGCTAAATATAGTTATAACTCACAATTTTTTATCAATACACTTAGAAAATTAAAATCAAAAACTATAAAACTAAATATTATTCGTACATGTAAGACAGAGATGTCAGTTGCGATATCTCATGCCAAGAATCACCGTATAAATATCTCTTTAAATACGGTTAAGTGGTTCATAGAATATTTATATGAGCTTCTAAGACCGTATGCTGTTAGAATATCATCTAAATCATTATCACTTGATATCAGGCATGATAAAGCTGTAAAGAATCTTCAAAAAATAGTTAGTAAAAAAATGATTTTTGGTTACAGCCTTAAGTGTAAATATCATGATAGCTTTTTTGACACTTTATCTGAGTTTTACATGACACACAATTTTAGTAATCAATACACGGCTAAAACAATTTTAGAATCATACACCCTTTTAAATTGCCGCATAGGTGCCCCAAAAGAGGTGCTAAAACATAAATACAGGCAGCTTGCTAAAGCGTATCATCCTGATAGAGTTTTTGGCATGCAGAGCGAACATGATTATACTGTAAGGTTTCAGCATCTACAAAACGCTTATACTGCCCTTAAATCTCAGATATTTTAGCAGGCAATAAGCTATCTTGTGAGATGTTTTTTAGTAGTGAAGAAAAACTATCTGCACTAAATAGAACTAAATACCTATTTTGCAGTTCGCCTAATTCTTTGGAGAATCCTCTTTTGGAGAAAAAAAAGATTTTAGACGGCTTGATGTTTAGTTTATTGCATTTTTCTAATATCTTATGGAGTTCTTTTTTATTGATTTTATGGTTTGTCCATTTGCATTCACCTATATATATCCGGTTTGTTTTTGTTGTAGCTAAAATATCTATTTCAATGCCGTCCGCCCAGTAGCTGCCAAGAGACAGTATAGCTTCATCTCTTGTGTAGTAATTTAGCATCACTTGTGAGAGTTCTTCAAAGATTAGACTCATATAGTTATATTTGTGCTGTTGAAACTTTTGTAAAATATTTTTATAATTTCCTACTTCTATCTCTTTTGCAAAGGGGGTGATAAAATAAAACCAAAAACGTAAAAAAGGCTGAGTAAATCTCATTTTATTTGATATGCGTTGATGTTTTATCTTTTTATTTGATAAGATATTGTCTAAGATAAGACTTTGTTTTGTTTCAATTTCTAGTATGTTGTTGGTTTGCAGATAATTAAGTGCTGCTCCGCCATTACCGTTGTTTAGCCCGGCTTTGTTAAATGCGGTAAATATTTTTCTATCACCGACAGCCAGGGCATGAAGCAGGCGTGAAATATGAGCTTCATCAAGAAATAATGACATGATTTCATTATGCAGATAACCGTAATTTTCTAAAATAATATCACAGATAAGTTCAGATAAGTCAATGTCTGTATCTATTTGCCACTCAAGCCCGCCAAAAATAGAAAAATAGGCTATTTGCCGTTCCATATCGCTTGGATAATTTCGAGCATAAAAGGATCTAAATTGTTTTAAAAGCATATAGTATTATAGTAAAATATTATTATTTTATACAATTTTATTTTTGGTTCATAATGTTTTGATATCCCTCTTTACATTTTTTGCGTAAAGGATATTTATAATTTTTTTCGACAAGTTTTTTTAAAAAATAAGCAATAAAACCTGACAGTTTGATCGATTCAAATAGTTCTGCCGCACCATACCTTCCCCCAAGAGATGCGAGAAATCCTTTTGGTTTAATACTTTGTTTTACTAGCTTTTTACCGGTTATGGCATTGTTTATATTTGAGGCCACATAACTTGCTGCCAATTCTGCCGTCTGTGCAGTTGGTGGCAGCATCTCGTTTGTTGACGGATTAAAAAGCTGCGCATTGTCTCCAATTGCAAATACATTGCTATAGTCTATAAGTCTGTAAAAAGAATCAACTAAAATCTGACCCCGTTTGCTTTTTTTCACATCAAGTGCATTTGTTAGCTTGCTTGGCATAATACCGGCAGTCCAAATAAGAAAATCCATATCAATTTTATCTGTATGATTCAATGTTACGCTTTTTGGTTCAACTTTAGTTACGTGGGAATTTGTGATTATTTTTACACCCAACTGCCGAAGTCTTTTGGCTGCTTGTTTTTGCATGAATGAAGAGTTGGAAGGTAAAGGCATCTTTTTAGAATTTATAAGCGTAATATCAACATTTGAGCACAGGTACCCCGCATCTTTGTAGAACTCTTTTGCGTAATCAGCCATTTGGGCGGCTATCTCAACCCCACTTAATCCCGCACCTGCAATTACGATACTGTATTTAGATTCCCTGGAGCATTTACCCTCACTTTGTAATTTATTAAAAATATTTTGCTCAAACCTTTGCTTGAAGGACAGGGCATTATCAAGTGATTTTATACCGTGAAAATTATCTTTAAGTCCTTCTATGGAGTCAAGCAGCATAGTTTGTGCACCGCTACTAAGGATCAAATAATCATATGTATATCTTGTGTGCTCAGTTATAATGATATTTTTTTCAAAATCGACTCTGAGTACATTTTCTTGTAAAAAAGTAATATTCCTCTCAAAACTATGACAGAGGGTATAAAGATCAACTGAAACATCAGCTAAATTAACTATGCCCGCTAGGTAATCATACACATCAGTTTGCAGATAATGATATGAGTTTTTATCTAAGAGAAATAACTCTACATCATCTATCTTAGCCAGTTGTGTTAATGCTTTGATGCCGGCATACCCGGCACCTATGATATATATCCGTTTTTTGTTCATAACGATAAGTATAACAGATTTTTAGTAAACCTTAATTAAACAAAGCCTGTAGTGCGTCAACGCCGTCTTTTTCTTCGGTTAAGACGCTATCTTGTTCAACAAGCTCTATCTCTAGTCCACTCATCATGGATGCCAACCTGATATTTATACCGCTTCTTCCTATGGCCTTACTTTTTTGATCACTTGGCAGAGTTATAATAGCTTTTTTGTTGTCAATAATCTCTATATGCGAGATAATGGCCGGACTCATAACGCGCGCAAGAAAAAGTTCCGGTATAGCCGTGTATTCCAAACAGTCGATATTTTCTCCGAGCAGTTCCTGACTAACTGCATTTATACGAACTCCTTTAACCCCTACGGTTGCACCTATTGGGTCTATGCGCGGGTTTGTGCTAATAAGTGCTACTTTTGCCCTCTCTCCCGGAATTCTTGCCGATTTTTCAATAATGACAATTTCATCATCAATTTCAGGGACTTCCATGCGCAAAAGCTGCTCTAAGAATTTTGGAGAGGTTCTTGAGAGTTCTATCTGGATACCGTTTGCTTTGTTAATCTCAACTCGTCTTACAAGTGCCTGCACAACGTCTCCTACGACAAATTTTTCTCCTTTGATGCGATTTTTCATCGGCAGTTTAGCCCTTACTTCATCTACTTCTATGAATGTATTTTGCTCAGAATCAACAAGCGTAACTCTGCCTGATACCACGGTTCCCGTTTTTGAGTGATATTTTTCATACAGTTCATTTTCTACAAGCCTTTGAATATGAAACTCCATCTCATTATGAAGTCTTTCCGCAGCAGTTCGCCCATAATCTTCTAAGTTATAATCAATTTGCAACTGATCATCAAGCTCTGCACTTTCATCCAGAGTTTTTGCCTCTTGGAGGGATATAAATCCACCGGATATCTCCTTATCTTGAAGTCTTTCGTCTTCATTATCAACAACAACAATAGTTCTGTATAGATGAAGTTTCTTTGCATTTTCATCCAAGTTGGCATCAAATGTATAAGTTTTATCTATGACATGCTTGGCAGTTTGGATAAATGCGGTTTTTATGGCTTGCAATACATCCTCTTGTTTTAAACCTTTTTCATGTGCTATTGCACTTACAATATCTAATATTTTTTCCACAATATACCCTTTTTTGTTATTTTTCATAAAATATTAATTTATTATATTATTTTGTGGGATTGTTTTATGAAGTAGCATATTGTATCAAAAAAATGTTTAATGCAATATTTATTGAATTTTAAATATAATAATAGACTAACTTAACAAAATGAGGAATTTGGATATGGAACTAAAATTAGCCCGTACTGAGATTGATAAAAAACCAAAAAGTATAAAACTAAACAAAATAGAAGACGAGATTAGTAAAACAGACTCTATAATCTATTATTTTGATCGTGATAATTCACATAAAGATTTATTAACTCTTCAAGACCATATAGAAGGCTTGGGAAAAAGCTTTTATATGCGTGAGGTTAAGTATGGACTCTCAGATAATGAGTACATGTATGAAGTTCATATAATTTCATAGGGACTTAATGTGGGCAAAAAACTTTATATTGAGACGCTTGGCTGCGCTATGAATGTGAGAGATTCTGAACATATGATTGCAGAGCTAAATGAAAAAGAGAATTATAGTTTAACAGATGATTCAAAAGAAGCTGATTTAATTATAATCAATACCTGTTCGGTTCGCGAAAAGCCTGTACATAAACTTTTTTCAGAATTAGGGGCGTTTAATAAAATAAAAAAAGATGGTGCGAAAATCGGTGTGTGCGGCTGCAGTGCTTCTCATTTGGGTCGCGATATCATTAAACGGGCACCTTATGTTAATTTTGTATTGGGTGCTAGAAATGTTTCAAAAATCGGTGAAGTCGTAAATAAAGACAAAGCGGTGGAGATCGATATTGATTATGATGAGTCAAGTTTTGCTTTTAAAGATTTTCGATCTTCAGCGTATAAAGCATATATCAATATTTCAATAGGATGTGATAAAAAATGTACATTTTGTATCGTGCCGAAAACACGCGGCGAGGAGATATCTATTCCTGCGGAGTTAGTGTTTCAGGAGTGCCAAAGGGCGGTTGAGGGTGGTGCTAAAGAGATTTTTTTGCTTGGACAAAATGTCAATAACTACGGAAGGCGCTTTACAGATACAGGCGAAAAGATAAATTTTACAAAATTATTACAGCGTATATCACAGATTTCAAAACTAAAGCGTATCCGTTTTACATCCCCGCATCCTTTTCATATGGATGATGAGTTTTTAGAAGAATTTGCATCTAATCCAAAAATTTGTAAATCTATGCATATGCCACTACAAAGCGGCTCTAATGATATTTTAAAGAGGATGAGGCGCGGCTACACAAAAGAGTGGTTTTTAAACCGTGTGTTTAAACTAAAGCAGATGATACCTGATGTTAGTATAAGCACGGATATTATCGTAGCATTTCCGGGTGAGAGCGATGAAGACTTTGAGCATACGCTTGATGTGATGCGCCAAGTGGAATTTGATCAGATTTTTAGTTTTAAATATTCTGCAAGACCTTTAACTGAAGCTGCCGAGTTTACGGACGTTGTAGATGAAGAGGTTGCTTCAGCGAGGCTTGCAGCTTTGCAAGATTTGCACAATCAGATATTAGATAAAAATGTTAATAAGTTAAAGGGGCGCATCTATGATGTTTATTTTGAAGAGTTGCGCACAGATGGATACATAGCAGGTAGAAGTGATAATAATCATCTTGTTAAAGTTAAGGGCGGTGAAGAACTGCTTGGAAGATTTGCTCCTGTAAAGATCACAAATCCAAGCAGGTTGTCTTGCGTCGGTGAACTAGCATTTTAGCAAGGATGAAAAAAATCATCTTAAGAAGAGTAGCCTTAGCAGTTGTTCCATTTTTAGCAATGGTACTTATGCGTTTTTTATATTTTAGCAGTAAAAAGCGTTTTTATCTGCCAACAGTTACTCCACAAGAGCCGGTTATTTTTGCATTTTGGCACGGAGATTTGTTGATGCAACCTTACTTATATTATCAATTTAGATCAATTCCGAAAGCAGATGTATTAATAAGCGATCACTTTGACGGTAAGCTTATCTCTAAAACTATGGAGTATTTTAAACTAGGTACAATAGCCGGCTCAACAAATAGAAATGGCGCTAAAGTTCTCATTAGTGCCATGCGAAGTTTAAAAAATGGTTATGATATCGGCATCACGCCCGACGGCCCTAAAGGACCAAGACACAGCGTTAGCGGTGGGATCGTGGCGATGGCACAAAAAACAAACACCAAAGTAATACTCTTTACATGTAAACCAACTAGATTTTGGAAATTAAGTAGCTGGGACGGCTTTGTGATACCAAAACCTTTTGGAGAGCTTAGCTTTTATGCCAGTGAGCCTATTGATTTAAAAGATTATACATTAGAAGAAGCTAAGCAAATAATTTACGACGGACTGCAAAAACATGCATCTTAAATCTTACCAAGCCTCATTTTTGTCGTATTTAAAAGATATTAGAGGGTATTCTGATCTAACTGTTAAGACCTACGGCGATGCTATATCTGAGGCATTGGAAAATATAGACATACAACAAGAAGATGGCATCAGCGTTGTTAATTTAATGCCGTATAGAATAAAAATAGCTACTTTAAAAAACACAACTATTTCAAAAAAATTAAGCGCGATGCGTTCATTTGTAGCTTATATAAATACTCAAGATATAAAAGTTATTTTAAAATCTGACGATAGTATTAAAGTTACAAAAACCCTGCCAAAACCTGTATCAAAAGAGTATATAATGCAAGCGTTGTCGGTATCGGATTTGATGCAATATACAGCAATTTTATTGCTTTATACGGCAGGACTTAGAATATCTGAACTGTCGGGTTTAAAGTTAGAATATATAACAAAAGAGTGGATTAGAGTACACGGCAAAGGTTCAAAGCAAAGAGATGTGCCGCTACTAGGTAAGATGCATGATAAAATAGAGCAGTATATAGATGTATATCAGCCAAAATATTATCTTTTTGAGAAAAATGGCAGAAAATTAAGCGAAAATAGTTTAAGATATACGATTACAAAGGTATTTAGTAAAATCGGGCTTAAGATATCACCGCATCAGCTCCGTCATGCCTATGCCACTGATTTGTTAAACGGAGGTGCCAGAATATCTGATGTAAGTGAATTATTGGGGCATTCATCTATGGCTACGACACAGATATATACCAAGTTAGCGTCATCGCTAAAGATGCAAAATTATAAAAATGCGCATCCACTTGAAAAAGGAGAGAAATGATACTTAAAAATATGCTTTCAAAACTATATCCTAAAGTATATGTCGGTATTGTCTCTTCAAGTGTAAGTACTGTTGTGTGTATTGAATTGTATAAAAAGGACAAATTAATACAGAGCCAGACCAAAACATTTACTACTCAAGAGATGACTCGAAAATTGCTTGATTTTATCACTCCTTTTAAGAAAGAATCTCCATTTTTTTATATCTCTTTACTCGATAATACTACGTCACAGGGTGTTTTATTTGAGTGTGACAAAGAAGATAACAAAAGTATGGCAAACACGGTTAGTACGGTGTGTCATGGCTCGTGGAGTTCATACACATTAACTGATGAACTTAGAGAGTTAGAACAAGAGTATGCAGACGTTGACATTGATTTTATATTTTCTCCCTTTACGGTTTTATCCAATATTTTTTCTGAGAAAAAAACACAAGACAAAGCTATGTTGTTTGTGTTATTGCAAGAGGATTTAATCGTTGTATCCATCTTTCATTTGGATAAACTTTTATACGGTGATGTTATATCTATGGCAGATGTGATTGAAGATGAAGAGCTAGACGAGATTGCTGAAGATGACGATGCCCAAACTATGCAGATGCAAGAAACTTTTGATTTAGATGATTTGGATGATTTAAATCTGGATGATTTATCGGATCTTAAAGATAGTGAATCGTTTGATGATTTAGAAGATTTTGCTCAAACACAGGACGTGCCACAAGAGGAAAAACATGATTTAACAACCTCATCAAACGATTATAAGCGTTTTTTGGTTATTCAAAACAGTTTGCATAATTTTTATTCAAACAGTAAATATGCAAGTGAATTTGTTGAGACAGCTTATGTAGCTTCTTTTTGTAAGCTAGAAAATGATTTTAAACAGTATATTGAGGATGAGTTATTTTTAACTGTGTATGTGCGGAGCGTTGAGTTGTGTTGCGAGGTAATATCTTTAGCTAAAGAGGAATCTTTATGAAATTTAGCTATATAAAACCCAGGCCAAAAAATATAATATCTGATGAGTTTAAAATTGTAGGAGTTTTTTTTATTACCGCTTTTGTTGTTTTAATCTTTTCATTTGGTATTATGCAGTTTAAAGTTCATGGATTTAAAACTAAGAAAATTATACAAAATAATAAAATAATGCAGCTACAGATCACAATACAGGATCTAAAAAAAGCAATGCTCGATGCTAAGTTTGAAGTCTCAAAAGCAGCGCAGATTGACACTGCTAACACAGTGCTGCAGGAGAGTATTAAAAATCTTTTTGATCTAGTTCCCAACCGCATTGTACTCTCAAGAGTTGACATTGCAAAAAACAGTTTATTGATTTACGGTCACACTCCAAATAAGAATTTGTTTAGATTTATGCTTCAGGCACCGCTTAGTTCCATCTTTACATCCACCTCAACAACTTTTTATCAATTGCCAAACGGTTCACTGAATTTTGTCTGTAAAAATTATATAAATGGGGATAATTTATGAAATTTATCCCACGCCAGTATCTTTATCTACTTATCATGTCTGCGGTATTTCTTGGTTTGCTTTTAAGCTTTAGCATTGATTATATTATACCTTCGGGCAAGCAGTATAGAAAACAAAAATTGGCTGTGCATACATTATCAAAAAGAGTGGAAAAACTATATTTAGCAAAAACTGATATTAACAAAAAATATAATAAATTCTCTAAAAAACATACAGCAGTATTAACGGCGTTTAGTAATACTTTTAATGCGGGTAAGTTTATAGAAACAAATAAGCAATATTTTCAAAAAATTACGTTGACTAAACTTAAGAAAGATAAACAGTTTGATGTGTTTGATACTTATAGAGTCAATGCTGTATCTAAGATACACAGTCCTGAAAATTTTTATAAATTTTTGCAACAAATTAATCATGAAGGATGGATTATAAAGATAGAGTTTCCTATCCATTTTCAAAGAGACGGCCGTCTTATTGATCTTGATTTTACTATGAGAGTTTACAAACGCTTACTAAAAGACAGTTCCTCAAATATTTTGAACAAATCCTGATATTTATATAAAACAGGGCGGATTTTTGGCGGTATGCGCATCTGCCTGCACCTCTCTTTGAAGTTTTTGGACATAACGCAATCTTTTACAAACGGTGTGATAAAGATATGATTTGATGTTTTTGTAACCAAATACTCTCTAGCTATTACACTTTCTTGATTTTTTTGAATATCTTCTCTTGTTTTGGTTCCTATTAATATGCCGGCGGTTTTTAAAATTTTATCTACATGATAGATGTCGTTTATATAATTGTTCGTTTTCTTAAAATAGTAGCATCCATTAGTTATTTTAATATCTGCTTCTTGTATCAACAGTTTTGTATCAGTATCTAGATATTGAAAGCTTTTTTTTATACCTGAGACGTATTGCTTTAGCATGGGATTTGCAAAATTGTGTCTGAAATAATTTCTTTTAATTGCCAAATCCGTGTTGCTTTGATCTTCAAAATATTTTGCATGGTTGTCTTTTAGGTATTGTATAAGCTCATCTTTGCTTACATGTAAAAGAGGTCTTAGCAGAGTGTAATCGCTTTTTATTGTTTTACTTTTTAGTGAATTTAATTCAGCCAATCCGGCTCCTTTACAAAGTTGCATCAACAACCACTCAAGCCTGTCTCCTAAATGGTGTGCTGTTATTAAAGTTGTATATTTATGTTTTTTAATCAGTGAATTAAAAAAATCATATCTTACTTTTCTTGCATTTGCTTCAAAGTTTTTTTCTATTTTTAAAGATGAGTGAACAAAACATTTTTGTCTGTAGCTTAAAGCCAGATCTTTTGCATACGCGACTTCAGCCTTACTTTGATCTCTTGTACCGTAATCAACAATAGCTATATCAAATTTGATGCCATGTTTGTGCAGTAAAAAAAACAAAGCTGTAGAATCCGAGCCTCCTGAAAAGGCTAAAAGATTTTTAGAACAGCTAAGGTGTTTTATGTCATCTTGGTACAGCATTTTATTTTAGATTATCAATAGTGCATAAGAGCTTTGTGCCGGCTAGTGCAGTTATAGTGCCTTTATATATTTTGTTAAGCTCCAGCTCTTCATCAAGAGTCCTGTCGTTTATATATACTTCACCGTCGATATCCGGCGCCCAGCATAATTCTCTGGCACTTAATATAAAATCGCTTTCATCACTTGGTCCGTCAATTACGATATCGGTGTATTTTCCAACTTGTCGCTTAAGACTTTTTATCTCACAAGCAGCTGCTATCTCACCCATAATCTCTGCTCTTTGGTTTATCGTCTTGGCATCTATTTTGCCGCTCATCTTAAAGGCTGGCGTTGTTTCTTCGTCTGAATAGCCAAATATATTCATTCTATCAAAACCATAAGTGCTTGCAAAATCACACAACTCATCAAACATCTCCTGCGTCTCACCCGGATATCCGACTATAAAACTGGTACGTAAAAATGAATTTGGCAGTGCTTTCATAGCGTTTAAGAGCTCAAGAGTTCTTTTCTTTGTAAAACCTCTTTTCATGCTTTTTAATATATCGTTGTTGATGTGTTGTATAGGCACGTCAAAATAGTTATGAAATATTTTTGATTTGCCGATATCTTCAATTAGCTTGATGGATGTAGTTGAAGGGTAGAGATAAAGAATTCTAGCACTTTTAACGCCTTGTATCTGCTCTATGCTCTCTATCAGCAAACAAAGGCCGTCATTTGCGCCCTGATCTCTTAGATATGAACTGCTGTCTTGTGATATAAAACTAAAGTCATAATATCCTCGCTGTACTAGATTTTGAACCTCTTTTGTAATGGATTTTAGTGTTCTTGAGTGTAATTTACCTTTAAAAGAGGGTATTGCACAAAAACTGCATTGCTGGTTGCACCCCTCTGAGAGTTTTATATAAGCATGATAGCTAGATCCCGTAACTACTCTTTCTTCTGTATCTATTAGATAAACCTGTCGGCTAAAATGCGATTTTTTTTCAGCTAAAAGCGTATCAATTTTTTCATAGTCTCCAACTCCTGTAAAAAGATCAACCTCGGGCATATCAGACATCAAATCCTCTTTGTACCGTTCGCTTAAACAGCCCGCCATGACAAGTAGCGAATCCTCTTTTCTACTGCTGTGAAGATCTAAAACGGTATTGATTGATTCCTCTTTTGCGGCATCGATAAATCCACATGTGTTTACTATAATGACATCAGCGTCCTCTTTTGTCTGTGTCAGCTCATAGTTTTTAAGCCGTCCCATCATAACTTCGGTATCTACTAGATTTTTAGTACACCCCAAAGATACGATATGTAGTTTTTTGCTCATACGTAACCTTTTATAAATACTTATGCAATTATAGCCTATAATTTTATGATGAAAGTAATTATCTGGATTTTGGCGCTAATACCGATTGTCTATATGTCGTTTCGTTATTCATTTGAGTTTGGATGGCATTGGCAGTACGTTGTTGTAGATTTTGTGCATAAGTATTTTGGAGTGTATCTGGGGGAGTCATTAAGCCGCCCCGTGACATTTTTACAAGATACAACGGCAAAAACTGCTTTAAATATGTTTATCGCAGTGCTGGCATTGCAGCCGTTATATGCATATCTTAAAATAAATCTTTTAAAATATAGGCGCATGATAGGTTTGTTTGGATTTTTTTATGCCACCTTACATGTAATGATTTTTATCGCAATAAAACATAATTTCCATCTTGATGAGGTTTACGCAGCAGCTAAAGAGCATATTTTTATTCTGTTTGGAATGATAGCTTTTGCGATATTTTCAATTATGGCCGTTACATCTATAGACTTTTTATATAAACGATTTGCATCTTGGCATAAGCTGTTTTATATAGCTATGATTTTTATTATTATCCATTTTTTATTTGCCCATAAAACCATCTCTTTTGAGTTTATTGTTTATACTATCACCATCAGTGCTCTTCTGGCATTACGGCTTGGTATTAGATAAGTTTTATTTTATTGCAGGAGTATTGGATGTGACGGGAAGGCTGGGTGGTTATAATTTTCAGCGGGCTTTTAGCAGTGGCGCAGTATGCGGCGATTATATTAAAAAGAATCAAAGAATCAAAATAGTTAGTTATTTTACTTTTAATTTAGGTTAGGTGGGTGTATAATTATGCAAAACAAAGAAAGTGATTTTAAAAAAAGGTTATATAACAATGCATAGACAGGAACTTGAGCAACTTGGACTAAAAAATATGAAAACAATTCATCATAATTTGCAATATGATAGATTGATTGAGGATGAGTTATGTAAAAACGAGTGTCAAATGACAAGCAGTGGAGCAACAACAGTTGACACCGGGATTTTTACCGGCAGAAGTCCAAAAGATAAGTATTTTGTTGATCAGGCTCCGTCTAATCAATATATTGCATGGGGTGATATAAACCAAAAAATAGATAAACAGACATTTGATGAGCTTGCACAGTTATCTAAGGCTCAATTATCAGATAAAGATATATATGTAACAGATGTTTATGTAGGTGCCAGTAAAGAAAGTAAGCGTTCTATCAGATTTGTTACAGAGATAGCGTGGCAGGCGCATTTTGTAACAAATATGTTTATCCGTCCAACCAAAGATGAGTTAGATGACTTTACGCCTGACTTTACATTTTTAAGCGCATCAAAAGCTACAAACAGCAGATATAAAGAACATGGTTTAAACTCTGAGGTTTTTGTGCTTTTTAATATCGAAGAAAATCTAGCTATAATGGGTGGCACCTGGTATGGCGGCGAGCTTAAAAAAGGTATCTTTTCTATGATGAACTATTGGCTTCCGCTAGAAGGCAAGCTCTCTATGCACTGCTCTGCAAATATCGGTAAGGATAACGATACCGCACTGTTTTTTGGATTAAGCGGAACAGGTAAAACAACGCTCTCAACAGACCCAAACAGACGTCTAATCGGAGATGATGAGCATGGATGGGATGATTACGGTGTTTTTAATTTCGAGGGTGGATGTTATGCTAAGGTTATAGATTTAGATCCAAAGAGCGAACCTGAAATTTTTAATGCCATAACTAAGCGGGCCTTACTCGAGAATGTTGTGGTAAATAGCGATGGAGTAGTCGATTATACCGATAATAGTAAAACGGAAAATACACGCGTATCATACCCTATAGAGCATATTTTAAATCATGAGCCGACACTTCAGGGTGATCATCCAAAAAATATTATTTTTTTAACAGCTGATGCTTTTGGTGTGCTGCCTCCTGTTAGTAAACTAAGTAAAGAACAGGCGATGTATTACTTTTTAAGCGGATACACCGCTAAAGTTGCGGGAACAGAGCGTGGAATTATCAAGCCTGTTGCTACTTTTAGTGCATGTTTTGGTGAGGCATTTTTACCGCTTCACCCAACCGTGTATGCAGAACTTTTAGGTAAGAAAATTGATAAATATGGAGTAAATGTATATCTTGTAAACACTGGTTGGAGCGGCGGTAAATATGGTGTGGGCAAACGTATGAGCATCAAAGATACGCGGGCTTGTATTAACGCTATATTAGACGGCAGTATCAATGATTGCGAGTTTGATACTACAAAAACATTTAATTTAAGTGTACCTACGAGCTTAGGCGATATAAGAGCGGATATTTTAAACCCTCGAAATGCATGGGCAGATAAAGAGGAATTTGACAGTTCAAGGGATAAGCTTGCGGCTATGTTTATAGAAAACTTTAAAAAGTATCAAACAAAAGACGCTAAAATTGATTACTCACAGGCAGGACCACAGCTATAATGGCTGCGTTAGTGAAAAAGAGTTATTTTATTGTGTTTTTTTATAAGCCGCTTGCACAGCTGAGATAAATGCATCTCTTGCGCCGTTTTTTTCCAGTTGCGCATATCCTGCGGCCGTTGTTCCTCCGGGGCTCATAACCGCATCTTTTAATAAAGCAGGATGTATATCTTGAATAATAGAGCCAAATCCTAAAAACAGGCCACGCATTAAAGTCATAGCGTCTGTACGTTTTAACCCCTGCTTGACTGCACCATCTGTGAGCGCTTCGGCAATTAATGCCAAAAATGCGGGTCCGCTTCCGGCTAATGCTGTAGCGATATCAAGCTCTTTTTCAGAATCTACCCATAGTGTATAGCCTATAGCACTAAATATATTTATCGCATTATCTTTACATATAAGGTCTCCTGTTAATGTCGTCATAGATTTTTGTACATTTGCAGCAAGGTTTGGCATGGTTCTTATGTAGTGTTTTGCATCAATATATTGTTTAAGCTGCTCAATTTTCGTGCCTGCTAAAACGGAATAAAGTGTATTTATTTTAGCTGAAAAAAAATATTGTATATCTTTTAGATTTGCCGGCTTTACACATAAAACAATATCTTTATCACACCCATTAAAATCATCATATAGTGTTTTTTTGATTTTGATGCCTAGCTTTTTTTCAAAACTATCCAATTTATCAATATTGCGCCCAACAATTTCTAAATCATACACTAAGGATAATCCGGTAGCTATGGCAAAGGCCATATTTCCATTTCCAAGAATAGTTATGCGGTGCTTCATGGCTGCTCTTTTGGCAAAAACGAAGATAATTTTTCATCTATGCCATATATGTCGCTGTTTGATAAAATCACCTGAGCCATAGTCTTGTTTGTAACATTAAAAATTATCGGTGCGGCAAAATTAATCGTTGATTGTTCAATCTTGCTGTTTAATACGACGGTATTGTATATTAGCAGTTCCTGCGCATCATCTAGTTGCAACAAATGTTCTATCTGTGTGGGTATTTCAAATTGATAATCGCGCAATATAAAAGGGTTGATAAGTGTAAATGTTGCATCATTTCGTTGGCTTGTTGTAAGTCTTGCAAATACATCATCTATCTTTTGTAATTCCATGGTTTTGATATCCTCAAATCCTAAGAAAGGAATTTTCAAATTAAATGTCATCGGCTAAACCTTATGATTATGTTTTTATTATTGTATCATATTTAAAGAGTATTACAACTATTTTGGGTAAAATACCGTATTGATTTTATTAAGGGATGACGTTGATAGTTTTCAAAAATTTATTATTTTTATCCGTATTGTCATTTTTGATATCAGGTTGCAGCAGTAAACAGGCGCAGGTTTATAATAAACCTGCATTATATTGGTATCAACATATAGTACTAAATATTTCAAATGCAAATCCTGATAAAGCAGACAGTGATTATAGTTCTCTTGAGGGAGAGCACATTGACTCGCCGCTTTTAAGAGAAGCTACTCTTATGTTGGCAATTGCACATTTGCAAAATCAACAATACCTTCTAAGTACACATTTTTTTAATGAGTATATAAGAAGATATGCCAATCCAAATGAAAAACTGTATTGCGAATATCTAAAAGTTAAAGAAGCATTTTTATCACTCCCAAGACCAAGACGAGATCAAGCTAAATTAAATCAGGCCATACAGATAGCTAAGATTTTTGAACTAAGATATCCTGAGTCGCAGTATTATCCTTTAGTAGATACTATGCTTACACGCATGGATATAGCCAAGAGTATGTTTGATAAAGATACCGCATTGCTTTATAAACGTATAAATAAACCACTCAGTGCGCAGTATTATAACTCAATCAATCCTGCTAGATGGCTAAAACAAAATGATGTATTGCCGGGTCATATTCCTTGGTACCGTGAAATGTTTGTTGGTAACGGCAAAGGAAGCTGGTATGGCTTTATGCTGCCTGATACTATCAATGTCGTAGGCAGACGCAGTGTACAAACACTAGATCAGAATTTAACAAAAAAACAGGATTGATGTTATGCAATTAAGTGATTACGATACATTTCCAACTAATCTTCCGGTGATTTGCGAAGATGAGATATTTTTGTATCCATTTATGATTTCGCCACTTTTTTTAAATGATGAGAGCAATATAGCAGCCGCAACTAAGGCGATTGAAGATAATTCTTTGGTGATTATCTGCTCTACCATGCCGAATCTAGAGGGTAATCGTGATTTTGAATCATTATATAAAGCAGGCACAATAGGCTCTATTATGAGAAAGGTATCCTTGCCTGACGGAAGAGTAAAAGTTTTGTTTCAAGGACTAGCTAGAGGTATTATGCTAGAAAAGATTGAAGACTCCGCGCTAGTTGCAAAGGTTGATATTTTAAAGTCAAGCAGTGCTAATGATTTAAGAATGGATGCTCTTTTGGAAGTAACGCGTGAAAAAGTTAGAACATTGTCTAAATTAAGTAATTTTTTTCCGCCGGACCTGCTTAGAACTATTGAGGAAAATCATGATTATAACCGTATAGTAGATCTTATCTGCAGTGCTATTAAGTTAAAAAAAGAGCAGGCATACTCGCTATTTGTAGAAACAAATATTGAAGAGCGATTTTTAATACTCATAGATTATCTGATAGAAGAAATTGAAGCTAATAAATTGCAAAAAGAGATACGAAATAAGGTACATCATAAAATTGAAAAAGTCAATAAAGAGTATTTTTTAAAAGAGCAGTTAAAGCAGATTCAAAGGGAGCTTGGAACAGACACTCAAAGAGATGAAGAGATTCAGCAATACAGAGATAAATTGAAACTTAAAAAAGCTAAAATGGGTAAAGATGCTTTTAAAGAGATTAATAAACAGATAGACAGATATGCCAGAATGCATCCAGATTCTGCTGATGCCGGTATGATTCAAACATATCTTGAATGGACGCTTGATTTGCCATTTGGAGATTTTACTACTAAATCATTAAAAATAGAGGATGTTCAAAAACAGCTTGATAAAGATCATTTTGCACTCACAAAAGCTAAAGAAAGAGTTGTTGAGTATTTTGCGGTAAAAGAGCTTTTATCATTAAGAGGTAAGCAAGATCAAAATTCAGCAGGTGCGATTATATGTTTTAACGGACCTCCCGGTGTCGGTAAAACATCATTGGCAAACTCGATAGCGACTGCTTTAGGGCGACCGCTTGTGCGTATTGCTCTTGGCGGACTTGAAGACGTTAATGAGTTAAGAGGGCATAGACGTACATATATAGGTGCGATGCCGGGGCGTATTGCTCAAGGGTTGATTGATGCAAAAAAAATGAATCCGGTGATTGTTTTAGATGAGATAGATAAAGTAGCACGTACGCAACGCGGGGATCCTACGGCGGTTTTACTAGAGATTTTAGATCCAGAACAAAATAAGGAATTTAGAGATTATTACTTGAATTTTAATATTGATTTACGGGACGTTATTTTTATTGCCACTTCAAACGATGCAGGAAAAATTCCGGCTCCGCTTCGTGACAGGATGGAGTTTATACAGGTCAGTAGCTATACTCCTCAGGAAAAATTTGAGATAGCCAAACGATATTTATTGCCCCAGGAGATAAAAAAACATGGACTAAAATCAACTGAGCTTACTGTTTCTAAAATGGCACTGATAGAGATTATAGGAAGTTATACGCGTGAGGCGGGAGTTAGAAACCTAAGAAGGCGTTTAGCAGAAGTCAGCAGAAAGACAGCTAAGATATTATTACAAGAGCCCGGGCAGTCTAAAATCAGTGTATCTGTAAAAAATCTTAAAGAGTTTTTCGATAAAACTGTTTTTGAGATTGATAAAACAGATAAAATTCCAAAAATCGGTGTTGTTAACGGATTGGCATGGACAAGTGTCGGCGGGGATGTCTTAAAGATTGAAGCTATTCGCATTAAAGGAAAAGGCTCACTGCAACTAACGGGCAGCTTGGGCGATGTTATGAAAGAATCTGCAAAAATTGCACTCAGCGTTGTCAAAACTTTAATTGATACTCATGTGCTAGATATAACGGCAGACAACATCCCACGCTCTCATAAAGAGACAGAAGAAAATAAGATAGTTGATGCCAGTGAAGTTTACAAGAGATATGATTTGCATATACATGTGCCAGATGGAGCAACACCAAAAGATGGTCCTAGCGCCGGCATTGCTATGGTTAGTGTGATATCTTCAATTCTTAGTTCTAGAAAAATTCGCTCAGAAATTGCAATGACTGGAGAGGTATCGCTTCGCGGTGATGTGCTACCAATCGGCGGGCTGAAAGAAAAATTAATTGCTGCATATAAGGCTGGCATGGAAAAAGTGATTATTCCGCAAAAAAATTATGACCGCGATTTGCATGATATACCAAAAGAAGTTCAAGATGCCGTTGATATAATCGGTATTACAAGAATTGAAGAGGTGCTAGAGCTTATTTTTAGTGATTGAAACAATTATGGTTTTGTTAATACCTTAAAATTTTTTAAAGTATTAACTGTTGGATTTGTTCATTTAAATCATGTATTCGTATAGGTTTCATTAAAAATCCATTTGCGCCATTCTCAAGCGCCTCTGTTTTTTTAGTTTCATCCGTTGTTAAAACTATAATCGGTAACTGGCTAAGATTCTCGTCTGCTCGGATAATACGTAGCATCTCTATGCCGCCCATAACAGGCATAATAATATCTAGCAAAATTAGATCGATATCACTATTTTGTTTAAGTATCTCTATTGCATCCGCTCCGTTTTTAGCTTCAATAACATGGCGTACATGCTCATTTTTCATTAACATTGATTTTAATAATTTTAGATTTATCAAGTCATCATCAACTGCTAAAATATTTAGTTGTTTTTGCTGCATTCATTGATCCCTATTTTAGAAATTTTTCTATCACTAATCGCAATAGATCTTTATTGATAATATTTTGAACTACCTCATCCGCATCTGTAACATCTGACTGGATATCAGACGGATCAATAAATACTATAATTTTAGTCGAAAGATTATTTTGTTCAAATTCTTGTCGTAGTTTTTCTAGATCCAGTTTATCGAGCTCTTTATCAAGAAGAAGCAGCTTGTACTTTGACGTACCTAATTTTGTAAAAATATCTTTTGTATTAGACGCAGTCTCGTAACTAAACCCGAGGGTGTCTAAAAGTTTTGCAAATAGCGTTGTCTCTAGTGGATTTTTCTTTACCAATAAAATATCTACTGCCCGCTTGTCACCGTCTAAACTTTGCTCAGACTTGGTATTTAATATTGGTTGGGTTTTTAGTTCATGATGCTGCGATATAACACTGGTTGGTTTTGTGTCTTGACCTTGTCCTTTAGCGGTTTCATCTTCTTTTTCATCAGATATTTGTTTTGGTAAATCATCTATATCTATAATTAAATCTCCCAAAAAATGATTTAAAATTGAGATGATTTCATCACGAACCAATGGTTTTGTAGTGTATTCATCCAGTCCCTCTTTTAAAAATCTTTCTCTGTCCCCTTTTAGAGCATTTGCGGTCAATGCAACAATAGGCACATGGGTGGCATCTGTATCTTCTTCATAATCCAATATCTCTTGTGTCGCCTCCACGCCATCTAATACCGGCATTTGTATATCCATAAATATAATATCAAAGTGCTCGCTTTTGCGTTTTTGAAACGCCTCAAGACCGTTATTTGCAAGTTCTACATGTAGCCCTAAGTCCTCTAATGTCTTTTTTATCAATTTTTGATTAATAATATTATCTTCGGCTACAAGTGCTTTAGCATTGAATTTTGATTTTGCTTTATCAAATTTTTTGGTATGACCTAAAGGTATATTGCCTGTTCTTTTGATTGTTGGTTGATAATTTTCTAAAACTGTTTTAAGCTTCGTGCCTGTCAGTGGCTCATATATAGTTTTAAAGATTTTTAAGTTTAGTGAATCTATTGTTTTTTTGTAGTATGATTTTACTAGTAATACAACATTTTGATTTAAGCTGCAATAATCTTTTAATTCTTTATCATTTATAAAGTCATAGTCGATAAACATAAAATCATATTGTTCTTTTTTTAGCAGAGCGCTGCCTTGCTCAAATGTATTAAATTCAATACATTTGACCCCGTAAAAATCAAGGTAGTTTTTTAAAAATATACCTTGTTTTTTTGTTTTAGATGTCAAATCAAGCACAAGGGCTTGAAATGATGAGTATTTGCCTTTATCTGAATCGTTTAATGTCTGTATCTCCTCTAGTTCAAGAACAAAGAAAAATTTAGTTCCCTTTCCTGGTTCACTTTCTAGTTGTAGTTTTCCTCCCATTAACTCAACAAATCTGCTTGAGATTGTAAGCCCTAAACCTGTACCACCGTATTTACGCGTAATAGATGTGTCAGCTTGTGAAAAAGCTTCAAAAATACGAGCTTTTTGCTCACTTGTTACACCTATGCCGTTATCTTCTACTTCAAAGAGTATTTTTGCTTTTGTTGATTGCTCAGCAGGCATACGTTTGATATTTACGTTTATTGCTCCGCCGGTGTTTGTAAACTTGATGGCATTTGAGAGGAGATTTATAATCACCTCTTTAATTTTGGTCGGATCTCCTTTTAAAGGCGATTCAAAGCTAGGGTCTATATAGCAACCAAGACTTATGTGCTTATCAGATGCCCTGACTGAGTAAACTTCAACGGCATTGTCAAACTCTTTTACCGGATTGAAAACTATCTCTTCGATTTCGATTTTATTGCTTTCAATTTTTGATAAATCAAGTATGTTGTTGATGATTTCTAATAGATTTTCAGATGATTTTTCAATAATCTCAATAAATTCACGCTGCTCATCTTGTAAAGGTGTATCTCGCAAGAGTTCCGTAAAACCTACGATGCCGTTGAGTGGTGTTCGAATCTCATGTGACATATTAGCTAAAAACATTGATTTGGCTTCGTTGGCTTCTAGTGCAAATTCTTTATCTTTACGTGTCTGTTCAATGATGCTCTCCAGGAGTTCATATGCTCTGGAGGTGCCTGCTGATGTATCAAGGTTGATATTGATATCATCTTCACTGTGCTGTGTATCTTTTGCAACACGCTTTAAAACAGACTCAAGATTTTTAATATTTCTTGTAATATCACGGGCGACAAAAAAAGCTAACAATGTTAAGAGTATAGCGATAATCCATATAGCAATTGAGATAAATAAAATTCTAAGTGCTTCTTGCTTGATTAACACACTTTTTGTACTCATAGCTTGAAGTATAACTGCTTGAGCATTGGCTATAATATTTTCCTTTTGAGTTAACATGCCAAACCACATATTTACAGGTACGGAGTATTTACCGGTAGATGCCGCAAATGTTATAGCTAGTCTATTTCTATTAATATTATTGAAAAGATTAATAGTGTTCTTATTGTCAAATATACGGTATAGCCTGTTATAAATTTTCTTATTGCCGATACTATCAAAATTCAGAGCATCATCTTTGTCGATATATGTAAGCCAATGTCCCATCATAGCTTGACTCATAAGCAGATGACGAGCCAATATGTTAGATACGAAATCGCGCTCATTTGATGTATATGTCTGCGCTCTGACAAAACCTATGTATGCTCCTGACATTGTACCAATCTCTTCATCTATATGCAGATTTGCCAAGGATTTGGTCTGATTTAACAGATACGACAAGGCTTTGCTGTATGGACCATAAAAAATATTATCAAAACTAGCAGTATGCTTGTTAATACGCTGACGCTGCATGATAAGGCTTTGCAAGATTTTAGAAATGCTGCCTAGTCGTTGATTAACCTCTGTTTTAGAGATATAATTTAATTGTTGTAAAGTATTTGCATATGCTTCAAACTTTGCGATGCTATGATTGACTATATCTCTTGTTTTATTTAATTTCTTTAAAGTTACAGCAGACTTGTCTGCCGCATACAAGATACTTAGTCCCCGCTCATGTGATATTTCGTGTGCTAGCTGACTAAAATAGACATTTTGCTTTAACTGTACCTGTAATTTTTCTACACTTTTATATTTATTGTATGATGTATATACATAAAAAGATGCTACGAGTAAAAGGATGATGATTGGAATCAGACTGATTACTCTTAATTTATTTCTTAAACCTATTTGCATTTGTATCGTCCTTTTTTAAATCTGTGTTAAATACTGCTGTAAAGCTTTAATTGTATCGGTTATCTCTTGCGGCTTATGCGTAAACATTAATTGTTCAAGAAGAGCTGAGATTTGCGATAGGCGAAGGTTATCGCTTGTTCCTTTTATATTTAGGGCAAGTCGGCGTACCTGTTTGACATTATTTGATTGCATTGCCTGCTTGGCTTCTTGCACAAATGAAGTAAGTTGTATTTTGTACTCATGCAACAAGGTATCAATAATCTCTTCTTCTAATCCAAGTTCATTCACAATTTTTTGTTTATCATAGTTTAACACCATACCAACTTGAGGTTTTGGTGATAAGCTTTGTGTATTTATGGGCTCTTTATCTATTTGTATTTTCGGTGGCGGCTCTGTTTGTTTCGCCGTTTTATCCCCAGTTGCAGGTGCTAAATCTTCATCTTGTAACAAGTTTGTATATATATCATCATCAATTGATTTAGAATCTTTTTCTACCGGTGCTTTTTTAGGTGTTGTGATATCTTGAGCTATTTTTTCTTGTTGTTCTTTTTTGTCCAGCTTACTAATGATAGAATAGAAAATATCAAGATTTGATTGTATTTCCGTTGTATCTGTTGAGGTATTGATGATACGTAAAGCTTCAAAAGCATCCTCTATGCGAAGGTTAGCGGCTACCCCTTTTAATTTATGAGATAAATTCTTAAGCGTTTCATGATCTTCATTATCAACAGCACTGTATAAGCCATCTTTAAAATCATATGCCTGCTGTATGAAATCTCCTATAAACTCCTCTATCAGATCAATAGGAAGACCCAGTTCATCAGCTGCTACTTTAGGATTATATAAATATTGATTGATTTGGTTACCTGAAGCCGGTTTAGATTGTGATAAGTAATCACCAAGCATCGGGCTTTTTTGTGTATGATTATCTATGTTTTCAGGCTTAAGAGTAGTTTGTGTATCGAGGTTATCCAGTGCATTGTTGTCATTAAGTATTTTTGGCTCAACAACAGCTTCAGTCGGCGGTTGTTCGTGATGAATTGTATCTTTTGTAGAGATAGTATCTTTGTCCATCTGCGCTAACGGCTCGGGGGAGATGTTGGTTTGATGTAGATTTTGCAACATAATGATATATGATTCTTCATCAGGACTGTCTTTCATATAGATAGTATCTATAACAAGATTTGTCATAAAAGTTGTTCCGTTTACATTAAGTATTGCTTTGGCTTCTTGAATATCGGAATTGAGTATGTATAAAATCCACTTTAAATTTTTAAAGTTGTGAATATAGCCGGGTTTTTTTATAAACAAATCAGCAAAGTCATTACAAGTGCTCTGAAGATTCGCAAATGTTTTAAAGCCGAGCTTGTTTAAATCTTTTTTATCAATGCCGATAAATTCAAATTTATGATTATAAATTAACATACACTACCTTTGCTGTTCATCTTCTCTCATCCTTTTATATGCAATTTCGACCTCTTGGATATTTTTACGGCTTGCCGGTTTGCGTGCTGCGATATATCCAGTGATATGACCATTTTTATCATATCCAGGCTCAATAGTCGTATCAACCCAATAGTACAGTCCATCTTTTCTTAGGTTTTTAACTAATCCATGCCAGATTTGACCCGCTTGTATGGTTTCCCACATCTGCTTAAAGGCGGATTTGGGCATATCCGGATGCCTGATTATGCTGTGGGGCTGCCCTATTAACTCCTCTTTTGTGTATGCCGCGATTTCACAAAATTTACGGTTTGCAAAAGTTATCCTACCTTTGAGGTCTGTCTCGCTAATGATAGCTCTTCCCTCTTCGTAATAGTACTCTTCATCAATGGCTTGCGGTCTTTGCATCTCTTAACCTTTTAAAAGCTAGCGCTGATAATATATCATAATTTAAGATAAAAAAAACTTATTTGTATTCATTTTTTATTATTTTAGCATATTTCTTATTTAAAACATCTGCAATCTCTTCCTCGGTTGCTTTTTTCAAATTTTCAAACGTACCAAAATAGTTTAAAAGTTTTATAATTTTTGCCTGGGATATTCCTTTTAGTGAGAGTAATTTGCTTTGTTTGTCCAGTTTTAATTTTGTTTTTTTATGAAAAGTAATTGCCGATCTGTGTGCTTCATCACGAAGTCTTTGTATAAACTGCATTCTTTTATCATCTTCACCAAGATTAAAGCTCTGACCTTTAATATGTATTATATCTTTTGCTCTGCCTTTAGCGCGATGTGTTTTAGCGTCTATTTTTTCTTTAGAGATGGACATGACATCCAAAAAAACTCCACTTGATTCTATCAGCTCAAGTGCTAGTTTTAGCAGAGTCTCTCCACCGTCAAGTATCCATAAATCAGGCGGCTGGTTTTTATCAAAGCTCTCTATTCTGCGAAGCAGCATCTCCTTCATCTGCGCATATTCATCTTTAGCTGTTAGATGGTATGTTCTGTAAGAGGCTTTGTCAAATTGATCATTATCATATACTATCATAGCTCCGACGGTTGCCTGACCCGACATATGTGAATTATCAAATACCTCAATACGAACGGGTAAGCGCTGCAGGTGAAATATCTCTTTTATGCGGTAGAGTAACTTATCATTATGGTTATCATTTTTACGGTTTAATAATTCATGAGCATTTAATAATGCTAGTTGTATCAATCTTTTTTTATCGCCTCTTTTGGGAGTTGTGATATCTGTTTTTTTATGAAAAAGAGTGCTTAGATAACTTTGCAGCATATCTTTTGAAGTAAAATCATGTGCCGTTAGTATCGGTGCCGTTATGGGCGGGATTGTATTGTTATAAAACTCCATGATAGCACGATAATATATCTCATCAAGATCAAAACCTTCGTTTAAAAAGAGATAATCAGATGATGAAGATACTATTTTGCCGCTTCTCATAAATACTCTGACAACAACGGCGCGATTTTCGTTATGAGAAGCGGCAAAAATATCATAATTATCATTAGTTGCCAAATCTATCTGTGATACAAGATTTGATTTACCGATGTTTTCAATTCTTATTTTTAAAACATTTGCATCTTCAAATCTTAACTCTTTGGCATACGATTGCATTTTTTCTTTCAGCTTAGAAGTAAGAAGATTTTTATTTTGTATAAATGAGATAGATTTTTGTATCTCTTTATCATATTCTTCTTTGCTGATATCAAATTCACACGGAGCTAAACATTTTCCTATTTGATAATACAGGCATGCCTTCTTGCCGTTTAAACAGCTCTTTTTTTGAACAAGTTTGCAAAAATCATATATGGAATTTAGTATATCTCTTGCACCTACGGAGTATGGACCGAAATATTTGATATTTTTTGACGCTATAATCTTTCTTGTGATATCAAATCTTGGATACTTAGCCGAGTAGTCTATATAAATATATGGGTAGGTTTTATCGTCGCGAAGCAAGATATTGTATTTTGGCTTTAATTGTTTAATCATAGAGTTTTCAAGTATTAAAGCGTCATGTTCGTTTTTTACAACAATATATTCCATAAAAGTTGTTTGAGACAACATCTTTAAGATTCTGCCGCTTTGGTTTGGATTTGGATGCAATGAAGGGGTAAATCGCCAGTAGCTCTTAACCCGTTTTTTAAGATCTTTTGCTTTACCTATATATAATAGTTGCCCTTTGTCGTTAAAGTATTGGTATATTCCTGCACTTGAGGGTAGGTTTTTAATTTTATTTATCATTTTTTTTGCTTAAAATATCTCTTATATCTTCAAAAATGGCATGTAATTGCTCATCGGTGGTATCATTTATAAATTGTGCCTGCGCTCTTTGGGCAAACTCCTCATCGCTACTGGCACCTGTATATAAGTTTACCTTTTGTCTTGGCTTGTGTGAAACGTATGCTTTTATATCTGTAATTTCTATATTTTCACACTCTTTTGGCGCAAATTGCTTTAATGGTGTTTTAATCGATTGTATTATATGATGAAACTCTTGTTTGGCCCATGGATGGCTGAGAACAAAATAGAGTGTTTTATTTTGAATGTATCCATAAACAATCATCTGTTGTAAAGGCTGTGGAAAGAGTGTTTGTATTTTTTTAATACAAAATACATTTGAGAGTTTTTTAAACTGTGACCGATTTTGTAAAGAGGATAGGATTTGTTGAGAATTTTTCATATGATTATTATATCATTTTTGGCGTTAAGTTTATTTGGCTGTGGTTTTAAAGCGCCACCGTACTATAAAGCAAGTAGTCCTGCCGGTAAAGGGGTGAATGTAAATCCATGAAATATGATGTTATTATTATAGGGTGCGGGGTTGCCGGTTTGTATGCAGCACTAAACCTGCCCAAAGATAAAAGAGTTCTTTTAATAAACAAACGCGAACCTTTTAAATGTAACAGTTTTTATGCTCAAGGGGGCATAGCCTTGGCGGTTGATAGTGATGATATACCAAGTCATATTCAAGATACTTTGCAAGCCGGAGCCGGACTTTGTGACGAAGAAGCCGTAAAGACGTTAAGTGGCGCCTCACGAGATATAATTGATGAGGTTATAGCTTTAGGTTTTGAATTTGATAAAGATAAAGAGGGACATCTGCTATATACCAAAGAAGCTGCGCACTCAAGAGATAGAATCTTACATGCAGGCGGTGACGCAACGGGCAGATATCTGCATATTTTTTTACTAGAACATAATGTGCATCCCATGATGTCTGACAGCAGAGTCGTGGATCTGCTCATAAAAGAGGGTGAATGTTATGGCGTAACTGTTTTAAATCACAGAGAAACTAAAAACATATATGCAGATAATGTAATTATTGCAAGCGGAGGCGTGGGTTCTTTGTTTGAGTACCATACAAATGCGCCTACAATTAGTGCAGATATGCAGGGATTGGCTCTACTAAAGGGCATCAAGCTTGAAAAGATGGAGATGATGCAGTTTCATCCGACTGTTTATATAGACAACAACTCCGTCCAAAAGCTTTTACTAACAGAAGCGCTTCGCGGCGAGGGTGCAACTATTGAAGATGAAAAAGGAAAAAGATTTTTATTTGATTATGATGATCGGGGAGAACTTGCATCTAGAGATATTGTAAGCCGCGCTATTTATGATTATAAAAAAAGGACAGGCTCTGAGGTTTATCTGTGTTTTTATGAATTTAGCCATGATTTTATGCGACATAGATTTCCAAATATCTACCAAACACTAAAAATGCTGGGTTATGACGTACCAGATCAGCGCGTGCCTATATCGCCGGCATTTCATTATGCTATCGGCGGTATTAAAACAGATCTAAACGGACATATAGAAGGGGTGAAATCTCTTTATGCTATAGGCGAGGTAGCTTCTACGGGCGTACATGGCGCAAACCGCTTGGCTTCAAATTCTTTGCTTGAGGGGTTAGTGTTTGCAAAGCGGGCGGTTAATGAAATACTCAAAGATAAAAGTAAAAAAGCTGATATTGAGTTTGATATGACTGATGATGTGATGAGCTATAAAGAGGATAAGAGAAAAAAAGATCTCTTGCGTCACATTATGTGGGAGCATGTCAGTATTGTGCGAACACCAAAAGGACTGCAAAAAGCAAAAGAATTAGTTGAAGATTTGCTAAAAGAGCCCATCGGAAGGCTTTTAAAATTTAGACTTCTAACTGCCAAAGAGATTATAACATCAGCTCAAAAACGACAACACTCCATCGGCGTACACACAATAGTAAATAACGAGGAAATAAATTAATGAACGAACAGCATATGGTCAATATCGCAACAAGGCCGTTTGGATGGCTTCTTTTAGCTGTTTTTGTGATAGGATATTATTTTATCGCTACAGAAGAGAGATATAGATTAAATAAAGCAGAACCTGCGCTGTTTATCGGTACTTTTATGTTTATGCTGCTTGGCGGATACTATTTGTTTACAGGAGCGGATTTACAGATTTTTCATAATGCGCTGAGTCGTTTGATTTTAGATATTGCTGAGATATTCTTCTTTTTATTTGTTGCTATGACCTATATCGAGACATTGATTGAACGCGGCGCTTTTGACGCTTTGAAGTATCGTTTACTTAAAGCCGGATACAGCTATAAGCAGCTTTTTTGGGTAACCGGTATTTTGGCTTTTTTTATTTCACCTGTTGCCGATAATCTAACAACCGCACTGATTTTATCAACTGTACTTTATACATTAGATAAAAACAATAAGGCTTTTTTGGTGCCAAGTGCCATTAGCATCGTTGTAGCGGCAAATGCAGGCGGTGCGTGGTCACCTTTTGGCGATATTACGACACTAATGTCATGGTCTGCGGGTAAAGGTGACTTTGCGGACTTTATCTTTTTATTTCCGGCTGTGTTTTTAGGGTGGGGTGTTACCGCATTTTTACTCAGCCGTTTTGTACCTAAAGGAAAACCTGCCGGAGTGGACAGTTGTGAGCCTGTCAAAATGCAAAAAGGCGGTATGGTTATAATATTTTTAGGTGTATTTACGATTATTTTGGCTATTGCCGGCAAACAGCTTTTACACATTCCGCCGATGTGGGGGATGTTATTTGGGCTTTCTTTACTTCAGTTGTATGCCATTAGACTTAAAAAAATACACAATAGCGATATATCACTTTATCAATCAATATCTAAAATTGAGCTTGATACATTACTGTTTTTCTTTGGTATTTTAGCCGCAGTCGGGGCTTTACATGTGGCGGGATTTCTAGATTATGCGGTAAAGCTATATTCCATATTTGACCCGACTAAAGTCAATATCGGCGTTGGTGTATTATCCGCGTTTATAGACAATGTGCCTGTCATGTCGGCAGTTTTAAAAGCCAATCCGCATATAGATATGCAGCAATGGATGCTTGTGACCATGACAGCGGGTATCGGTGGTTCGCTTATATCGTTTGGTTCGGCTGCGGGAGTAGGTGTTATGGGAAAATTAAAGGGGATATATACTTTCTCATCGCACCTGAGGCTTGCATGGACTGTTTTTGTAGGTTATGTTGTATCAATAGCTATTTGGTATATTCAGTTTAAACTCTTAGGTCTTTGTTAGTCAAAGTTTTGTACTATTTTAAGAGATTAATATAAAAAGGTTTATTATGACAACTGCAAATATTATAATTTTAGATTTCGGTTCTCAATATACACAGCTTATTGCCAGGCGACTGCGCGAAGAGAGGGTGTATTGTGAGATTCTTCCATATCACACCTCTTGTAAAGAGATAGAGGCAAAGCATCCAAAAGGTATTATTTTTAGCGGCGGTCCATCTTCTGTATATGGCGAAAATGCTTATGAGGTTGATAAAGGTGTTTATGATCTAAATATTCCGATTTTAGGAATATGTTACGGAATGCAACGCATTGCAGTTGATTTTGGCGGTTCAGTCATACGAAGCGAACATCATGAGTATGGTAAAGCCGAATTAGAAATTTTGTCCAAAAATAGTTTTGTTTCACCGCTTTTTAAAGATTGCGATAACGGTCGTATCGTTTGGATGAGCCATAGTGATAAAGTCGATATACTGCCTGAAGGCTTTGAAGCTATAGCAGTCTCAGCAAATTCTCCCTATGCAGCTATTGCCAACGAGCAAAAACATATTTATGCTTTGCAGTTTCATCCTGAAGTTCAACACTCCGAAGAGGGGTATCTGATGCTTCGTAATTTTGCAAGAGTGATATGCAGGGTTAACGAAAAATGGAAAATGGAACACTTTTTAAAACAGCAGATAAATTTAATTAAAAACAAAGTGGGCAATGCAAAAGTTTTATGCGGTTTAAGCGGAGGGGTTGACAGCTCTGTTGTGGCAGCACTTTTATATGAAGCCATAGGCAAGCAGCTTGTACCCGTTTTTATAGACAATGGACTTTTACGTAAGGGTGAGAGAGAGCAGGTTGAAGAGGTGTTTAAGATTAATCTAAAAGTTCCTCTTGTGAGTGTAGATGCTTCTAAAAACTTTTTAAGAAAGTTAGCAGGTGTTAGCGACCCGGAAGAAAAAAGAAAAATTATCGGCCATACTTTTATAGAGGAGTTTGAAAAAGAGGCAAAAAAACATAACGGTATCAAGTTTTTAGCACAGGGTACGCTTTATCCGGATGTCATTGAATCCGTGTCTGTAAACGGTCCATCAGAAGTTATAAAGTCTCATCACAACGTAGGCGGTTTGCCTGACTGGATGGATTTTGAGCTAATAGAGCCTTTAAGAGAGCTTTTTAAAGATGAAGTTCGCAAGCTGGGTCTTGAGTTGGGATTGCCGCAGAATATGATTAACCGTCATCCATTTCCGGGACCGGGTCTGGCAATTCGTATTATGGGCGATGTAAATGATAAGGATTTAACGCTATTAAGAGAAGCTGATGTAATTTTAATAGATGAGTTAAAGGCAAGCGGATATTATACAAAAACATGGCAGGCATTTACCGTGCTTTTAAATGTTAAATCCGTAGGTGTAATGGGAGATAACCGCACGTATGATAATACGGTCTGTGTAAGAGTTGTTGAAGCGGTTGACGGAATGACGGCTACTTTTGCACATTTGCCTCATGACCTGCTTGAGAGAATTTCACGCCGGATTATTAACGAGGTTGATGGTATCAACCGTGTTGTGTATGATATCAGCTCTAAACCCCCGGCTACTATTGAGTGGGAATAGAGTGTTTGAGTATCTACCTATTTTCACGTACTCAGGTGAAGGCTGGCACTATCACGCAAGTCATGTCTTTACATGTAGAGTTTTTAAAAATCAAGATAGATTTTGATAGATACGATTATCTTATCATAACCTCAAAACAAGCAGTTGCCGCTTTAGAGGCTTTTAATCCAAACTGGAAAAATAGGAGCGTTTTAGCTATCTCCAGCGCCACAGCCAATGCTGTCGTAAAAGCAGGTGGAACTTTGCTTGAAGTCGGTGATGGTTATGGGGATAATTTAAGCAGTATCATATGCTCATATTCAAAAACAACTAGATGGCTATATGTGCGGGCTAAAGAAATTGCTTCTGATTTTGTGTCTGTGTGTACTAAGAGCGGGTTTTTTGTAGACGAGAAGATTGTTTATGAAACATCTTGCGCTCAAGCGATTTTACAAGCAGATATACCTGACAAAGCTACCTTGATTTTTACGTCACCATCATCTGTAAGATGCTTTTTAAAAACTCATGATTTAGCACATTTTAGTCGCATTATAGTTATCGGTCAAACAACAGCACGTGCACTTCCTTTACATGTAAAGTATATTGTAGCAGATGAGCCGACTGTTGAGAGTTGTATCAAAAAGGCAAAAGAGTGAATGATTCAAAAGAGTATAGGCAAAAGAAAGATTTCTTTAAAAATGTGATAACAGTTTACGGCAGGCATGTTGTAAAGGAGGTTATGCAAAATAACAGCATCAAGATATATAAACTACATTTGGCAGATTCAAATAAAGCCGACAACACGATTAATCAGATATTAAAATTGGCAACAAAGCGTAAGATTGAGATTGTGTATCATGACAAAAAAGCATTGGCAAGAATCTCTAAAGCCGGTAAACAAGATCAAGGCGTAGCAGCTGATATTATATCTAGTACATACAAAAACACAGATGAAATTTACGCTTTAAAGAGTTACAGATTTTTAGCGCTTGAAGGCATACAAAATCCCCAAAACCTAGGACTTATTATAAGAAGTGCGGCAGCAGGTAATATAGATGGTATCATTTTGCCGAAAAAAAATAGTGCAAAAATATCTCCTTTGGTTATAAAAGCAAGCGCCGGTACTCTTTTTAAAATAGACATCTATTATTGTGATACTTTAGATGATGTTTTAAAAAATATGCAGGACAAATGTGAGATTTTTGCTTTAAGCTCACACTCAAAAGAGGATATTTACTCTTTACATGTAAAAAACAGGGCCATCTTTGTTCTTGGAAATGAATCGGAGGGTATCAGCGAAAATATAAAAGAACTTTGTAATAAATCTGTTAAAATTCCGATGCAAAGAGATGTTGAATCGTTAAATGTCGCCATCACTGCGGCACTAATTAGTTTTTTACCAAAATAATGCTAAAATCTATCCATATCAATATATGGAGGTTTTAGATGCGTATAGTATGTCCACACTGTTTTGCTGTTAATAATGTACCGGTTAAAGATAGCTATAAAAAAGCAAATTGCGGAAAATGTAAAGGCTCACTGCTTGATACTAAACCGATATCACTAAAGGCCGGAAATTTTGATGAGGTAATAGCCAACAGTGATATCCCTGTAATTGTTGATTTTTGGGCACCGTGGTGCGGACCTTGCAAGATGATGGCACCAAATTTTGAAAAAGCTGCAACAAACTTTCCTTTAAAAACACTTTTTGCAAAAGTTAATACAGAAGATGAACAGCAATTGGGTGCTAGATTTAGTATTAGAAGTATCCCGACTCTTATCATCTTTAAAGGCGGTAAAGAGGTTCACAGGCTTTCAGGTGCGCTAGATGAAAAAAGTTTAATATCCCTTGTTAGTCAGTATCTCTGAGTATTAAAGGAAGTTTTATCACAAAATATCAAATCTTAAAATCATATTTTGGCTATGATGAGTTTAGAATATTGCAAAAAGAAGCGATAAGTGCTATCTTAGAGCATAAAGATTTGCTTATGATTTTACCAACGGGCGGCGGTAAATCTCTTTGTTATCAATTGCCCTCACTTTTGATGGATGGTGTCAGTGTTGTCATCTCCCCGCTTTTGGCTTTGATGTATGATCAGGTTTTAGCACTTGAAGCAAACGGCATCAACGCCAAGATGATATCTTCAATGCAAACAAATGAACAGATACAGCAGATAAAAACTCAGCTTCGTCATGGTGAGATAAAACTCTTATATATTGCTCCTGAAAGATTTGCCTCTTTGGAGTTTGTATCGTTTTTAAAAACCATTCAAATAAACTTTTTTGTAATAGATGAGGCTCATTGTGTCAGTGAATGGGGGCATGAATTTAGAGCCGATTATAGAAAATTAAATCTTTTAAGAGAAAATTTTCCGACTACATCCATAGCTGCTTTTACGGCAACGGCAACACCAAGGGTAGCTACAGATATACAACATGCGCTGCTTCTTGACAATCCTTTGGTATTACGCGGAAAAGTATTTCGAGACAATCTTTTCATCAGCGTAGAGCAACGTATCAAAGACGGAAAAAAACAGCTTCTATCGTTTTTAAAAAACTTTCCAAAGCAAAGTGGTATTATCTATACGCTATCAAGAAAACAAACCGAGTCGTTAGCTTTGTTTTTAAATAAAAACGGCATAAAAGCAAAAGCTTTTCACGCAGGACTGCCTTTACATGTAAAGGAGCAGACATTTAAAGAATTTGTTCGCGATGAACTGGAAGTTGTAGTAGCTACTATTGCCTTTGGGATGGGCATAGATAAAAGCAATATCCGTTTTGTTGTACATATGAGTCTGCCAAAGACAATAGAAAACTACTACCAAGAGATAGGCAGAGCGGGGCGTGACGGATTAAAAAGTGATGTGCTTTTGCTTTATAGTGCAGCAGATGCGGTTATGCAAAGAGAATTTATACAACAGCTAGAGCCTTCAGTATATAAGCAGCATGCTTTTAATAAAATAGAGCAGATGTCAAGATATGCAACCATGCAAGAGTGCAGGCACCGGTTTATAGCAGAGTATTTTGAAGATGAGATAGACGGCTGTAAAGATAGCTGCGATAATTGCACGGCACCGCCAAGCCAAGATACGGATATAAGTATATACGCACAAAAATTCTTATCCGCTATTTTTAAAACAGGTCAAAGTTTTGGACAGGCATATGTTATAGACGTTTTAAGAGGCAGTAAAATACAAAAAATCTTAAACAATAGTCATGACTCTTTATCTGTTTACGGTATAGGTGCGGATATGCCAAAAGAGTATTGGAGCAGAATCTGCGAAAGACTGATGGAGGTCGGTGCTCTAAAAAGAGATGAATTTAGAGCGTTGGTGATAGACAAATACGGTATAGATATATTAAAAGGTAAGAAAAACCTGTTTATAGCCCAAAATAGATTACTTCTAAAAGTTAAGAAAGAGGCAGCGGTTTTTGAAGAGACGGGCGATGAGAGGTTTCAAAGGCTTCGAGAATTTAGAGCTAAGATAGCACAAGAGCAAAATAAGCCCGCTTATGTTATCTTTAATGATAAAACCTTAAAAGAGATTGCCGTATCTTTACCTGTTACAAAGGAGCAGATGCTTGACATTAATGGTGTCGCAGAAGTTAAGTTTCAAAGATACGGCGAACAGTTTATGCAGTTTTGCCTGCAACTCAAAAAAGAGATTTCCTAAGCGTCAAATAACATGTCATATGGTCTTTTTATCTCACGTATCACCTCGCCTATACTCATGTGCCTACTTTTTCTTAAAAACTCTTTACCCTCTAAAAAGAATAAAACAGTAGGAATAGCAAATACATTAAAAGAAGCGGCAACGTCGGTGCCAGTAGCGATATCTATGTCTATAATTTCAAATTTATTGATATGTTTTTGTACCGCATCAATGAGTTTTGGCTTTAGGGAGCGGCACACATTACATGTAGATGTGCTAAAATAAAGTATAACAGCCGGTTTTTTATGTATAATATCGTTTACTGATTTTAGATTCTGCATTTTTTATTATACTGTATCTGTATTAAAAGGTTGTTGATGTTATGAGATTTTTTTTACTTTTAAGTTTGTTTATAGCCATAGGCTTTGCCCGGTCAAACCCGGATTATTTTAACAATAATATTGATTTAAAACTTCAACAAGCAGATAAAAATCTATACAGCTACTTATCTCCTATCGACAATAATGAAACACAGCAAAGCGTTAAGCAGATGTATTATTCTACTTATAATCTACATGCTTTTAGGGCCAATTATTTACTTCCGGTAAGCTATGGAGTCGGTAGAAATTATAGTAACGACACAAAACAAAATCCTAAAAAAACATCTGTACAGTTTCAGTTTAGTTTGAGGTATGATTTTGCAGCAAATGTTTTTGGCTTACATGGCATTTACAGTGTTGCTTATACGCAGCACTCTTTTTGGCAGGCATATGCAAAATCAGCATATTTTAGAGAATCAAATTATAATCCTGAAATATTTGTTACCATCCCTTCTCCATGGAAGCATCATGATAAGTATATTAAAGCTTTTAGATTTTCTTTAGAGCATCAGTCAAACGGCAGGGGTGGAGCGGATGAGCGGTCATGGAACTTTGTCACAGGCAGTGTATATGTACAATATAAGAATATCTTTGTTCAGCTAAAAGGATGGGCTAGAATTTATGGCACAAGAGATTACAATCCCGATTTGCTTGATTATTTAGGGCATGGAAGTCTTAAGATTATGGCGCCATATAAAAAAAATGTTTTTAAGTTGCTGCTTAGATCCAACTTTAGTAGCCACGGTGCAGCAAAATTTAGCTACAGCTACCCACTTGCTTATACAAACGGACTGTTTTTATATATTCAGGCATTTAGCGGTTATGGTGAAACATTGATTGATTATAATCATTATGTAGATAGTGTATCAATCGGTTTTAGCCTCTCAAGGTAGTAATTATGAAGATACTGTTCTCGCCTAGTGAAGGAAAAAAAGAGGGTGGTGATAATTCGCCAATTAGCAAAGAGGCTTTTGTGTTTCCTGATTTGTATGAAAAAAGAGAAGATGTTTTAAAAAGGTACAGCAATTATTTAACAACTGCTTCAGATGAACAGCTTTTACTTTTGTTTGGCGTTAAAGATGTCTTAAAAGCACAAAATCTCAAACGTGATATATTCACACAGCCAACACTAAAGGCGATAAGAAGATACAGTGGAGTCGCATATAATTATCTTGAGTATGATTCATTAAATCAAGTAGCCAAGGAGTATATTGACGCCAATACTGTAATATTTTCTAATCTATTTGGCCCTGTGTTGGCTAGTAATTATCTACCCTTTTATAAACTAAAGCAGGGTGAGAAGATAGACGGTTTTGCTTTAGAGTCGTTTTACAGGCGATATTTTTCGAAATCTTTAGATAAGTTTTTACAAGATGAACAACTATTAGATTTAAGGGCAGGTTTTTACACAAAATTTTATAAACCGCTGATACCGTATGTCACATTGAAGTTTTTAAAAAACGGTAAAAGTGTGAGTCACTGGGCAAAAGCATACAGAGGTATTGTTTTGAGGCACATAGCACTTAATAATATACAGAGTATGGAGGAGCTTTATAAAATGGATATTGAAAACTTGAAAATAGAGAAAATAATACAAAAAAAGATGCATACGGAAGTTATTTTTACCATATTGTCAAAATAACAGTTGTTTTACTTGACATAGGGTGATTATTTGTCTATAATTCTGGCTCAAATTTAATGCCGACATAGCTCAGTTGGCTAGAGCAGCTGATTTGTAATCAGCAGGCCCGGGGTTCAAATCCTCGTGTCGGCACCATTAAATTTGTAAGTTATTTTAGTAGTATCTTATTTGGTGAGATAGTCAAGTGGCCAACGACGGCAGACTGTAAATCTGCTCCCTATGGGTTCCCAGGTTCGACTCCTGGTCTCACCACCACTACTTTGGATGCGGGCGTAGCTCAGTTGGCTAGAGCGTCAGCCTTCCAAGCTGAGGGTCGAGGGTTCGAGTCCCTTCACCCGCTCCATTTTTTATTCACATTAATTTTATTTTATATTATCCAAATGATTTCTTTTGCTTGCGTGGCTCAGGGGTAGAGCACTTCCTTGGTAAGGAAGAGGTCACGGGTTCAAATCCCGTCGTAAGCTCCACATAAATCAAAAGTTACATTTTTTATATTTGTATAAGCAAAAATTGAATATTTTTTAGGTATAATTCCATCTCTATTTATAAATACAGTCGGAGGACAATATGGCAAAAGAAAAGTTTGAGCGTAATAAACCGCATGTAAACATAGGTACTATTGGTCACGTAGATCATGGTAAAACTACTTTAACTGCAGCTATTACAGCAGTACTTGCAGTAAAAAATGATGCAAAATTTATGGATTATGATCAGATAGATAACGCACCAGAAGAGAGAGAGCGTGGTATTACAATCGCTACATCACATGTTGAATATGAAACTGATAAGCGCCACTACGCGCATGTTGACTGTCCGGGTCACGCTGATTATGTTAAAAATATGATTACGGGTGCTGCTCAAATGGATGGCGCTATACTTGTTGTTTCGGCTGCTGATGGTCCAATGCCGCAAACACGCGAGCATATTCTTCTCTCTAAGCAAGTAGGCGTACCATATATCGTTGTTTTTATGAACAAAGAAGATATGGTTGATGATGAAGAGTTGTTAGAGCTAGTTGAGATGGAGATTCGGGAACTTTTAGATCAATATGAATTTCCCGGTGATGACACTCCAATAACTGCAGGTTCTGCGCTTAAAGCATTGGAAGAAGCAAAGGCCGGTACTCTAGGACCATGGTCTGATAAAATCATTGCTCTTATGGATACTGTTGATGAATATATCCCAGAACCTGTTCGCGAAACAGATAAGCCTTTTTTAATGCCTGTTGAAGATGTTTTTTCAATTTCAGGTCGTGGAACAGTTGTAACCGGTCGTATTGAACGTGGCGTTGTTAAGATTGGAGACAATATCGAAATTGTTGGAATTAAGGATACTCAAGCAACAACAGTAACCGGCGTTGAGATGTTCCGTAAGGAGATGACTCAGGGTGAAGCTGGAGATAACTGTGGTGTGCTTTTACGTGGTATAGCTAAAGATGATGTTGAGCGTGGTCAAGTTTTATGTAAGCCCGGCACCATAACACCGCACACTACTTTTGAAGCTGAAATATACGTATTAAGCAAAGAAGAAGGCGGTCGTCATACTCCATTTTTCTCTAACTATCGTCCACAGTTTTACGTTCGCACAACAGATGTTACCGGCGCTATCACTTTACCTGAGGGTACAGAGATGGTTATGCCCGGCGATAATGTAAAAATTACTACTGAACTAATTGCTCCAATTGCTATGGAAGAGGGAACTCGTTTCGCAATTCGTGAGGGTGGTCGTACTGTTGGTGCGGGTGTCGTTTCTAAAATCATCAAGTAATTGATGTCACTTCTCTTAATGGGGAGTGAAATTTAAATTAGGTAAGAATTTATGAGAGAAAGTATCCATTTAGGTTGTGAAAAGTGTACTCGTCGCAACTATCATACAACTAAAAATAAAAAGACTCATACAGAAAAATTTTCAGTACGCAAATATTGTAAATTTTGTCGTGAGCACACAATGCATAAAGAGATGAAGTTATAAGTCAACATATATAAAACAGCTAAGCTTTCTTAGCTGGTATGTAGCATTTTATATAGGCGAATAGCTCTAATGGTAGAGCGCCGGATTCCAAATCCGATGGTTGTGGGTTCGAATCCCTCTTCGCCTGCCATATATTTTTTGCATATGTAAATATATAACCTATTTTTATATACGAAAAATATTAATAATACAATAAGAAGGTGACATGAAAAATATCAATAGTTATATTCAAGATGCAAGGTCAGAGCTCAGTAAGGTTATTTTTCCAACCAAACAACAAGTTAAACAGGCTTATATCTCTGTGATTGTCGTAGTTGCCTTTGTTGCATTGTTTTTAGCGCTTGTTGACTTTATTATGTCATCAACCGTATCCGTTTTATTAAAGTAAGGGGTTTTTGTGGCTCATCAATGGTATTCGATTCAGACATATTCCGGCAGTGAAAGAAGTGTTAAAACAGCAATTGAAAATATAATTCAAGAGCAGGGATTACAGGAGTTTATACAAGAACTTCTTGTACCCACCGAAGATGTTATTGAAGTAAAAGATGGTAAAAAGAAAATTAGCGAGCGATCTTTATACTCAGGTTATGTATTTGTTAAGATTGATTTAAATAATGAAATCCAGCACATGATTCAAAGATTACCGAGAGTTGCAGGTTTTATAGGTGAATCAAATCATCCGACACCTCTTAGTGAAGAAGATATTAATCTAATCTTAGATAGAGTAAATAACCGTGCAGCACCTAAACCTAAAGTCTTTTTTGATATAGGCGAGATGGTTCGTATAACTGACGGACCGTTTGCAAATTTTACAGGTACGGTTGATGAGTATGATCTAGAGCATGGTTCACTCAAGCTTAATGTATCTATTTTTGGGCGTTCTACACCTGTTGATATATCATATACTCAAGTAGAAAAAATAATTTAATCTTAAAAAAAGGAAGCATAATGGCAAAAAAAGTTATGGATTATATCAAGCTTCAAATTGAAGCTGGTAAAGCAAATCCGGCACCGCCGGTTGGTCCGGCACTGGGTCAGCGCGGTGTAAATATCATGGAATTCTGCAAAGCATTCAATGAAAAAACAAAGGATAAGATGGGGTTTAAAGTACCGGTAGTAATTACTGTATATAATGATAGAAGTTTTTCATTTATTACTAAACAACCGCCGGCATCGGCATTGTTAATGAAAGCCGCAGGCATTAAAAAAGGTACCGATAATCCTTTAAAAAACAAAGTCGGCAAAATTACAAAAGCTCAGCTTATGGAAATCGTAAAGACGAAAATTGAAGACTTAAATGCTTCAGATGAAGAAAGTGCTGCGAATATTATCGCAGGTTCGGCTCGTTCTATGGGTATAGATATCGTAGATTAACAATTATATTCATCGACCGCAGTGAGTATAAATATATGCGGCAGAATTTGTAGGAGAATTTGAATGTCAAAAAAACGCTATAAAGCATTATTGGAAAAAATAGACAAAAGTACGAAGTATTCACTTGCGCAAGCATCTGAAAATATTAAAGAGCTCAGATCTGCTAAATTTGATGAAACTGTAGAAATTGCGTTAAACCTAAATGTTGATCCCCGACATGCAGATCAAATGGTTCGTGGTGCCGTTGTGCTTCCACACGGAACAGGAAAAACTGTACGAGTTGCCGTTTTTGCTAAAGGCGCTAAAGCTGATGAAGCTAAAGCAGCCGGTGCTGATATTGTCGGTACTGATGATCTAGTTGACCAGATAAAAGAAGGAGTTTTTAATTTTGATGTTGTTGTAGCAGCTCCTGATTGTATGGGAGTAGTTGGTAAAATTGGTCGTATTTTGGGACCAAAGGGTTTGATGCCTAATCCAAAAACAGGTACCGTTACACCAGATGTCGCTACTGCCGTTAAAAATGTTAAGGGTGGACAGGTAGCATTTCGTGTTGATAAAAAGGGTAATATTCATGCCGGTATAGGTAAGAGTAGCTTTTCAAGTACACAGATACATGAAAATGCACAAGCTTTTATTTCGGCTATCAATAAGCAAAAACCATCTTCGGCAAAAGGTCGCTATATAAAGAGTGGTGCTATATCGCTGACTATGAGTCCATCTTTATCTTTGGATATTGTAGAGCTTGCAGATATAAAATGAGTGATAATATTTACTATAATGGGTAAAACTCATTATAGTAGTTAATTTAAAGTTTTTGTTTAAGGATATTAGTATCTTTTTGCAAAGATTTTCATCTTGAGAATCTGGATTATTAGACTAAAGATTGCACGGGGCTTGAAAAAAGTATAATATTTTACCCTGCATGAAGCTATGTCTAGAAAGGAGATTGTATGTTAAAGTCTAAAAAAGTTGAAGTCATTAAACAACTTTCAGATGCATTTGAGAATGCAAATGCTGTTGTTATTTGTGACTACAAAGGTTTGAAAGTTAGCGAACTCGAAGCATTGCGTGCAGCAGCTAGCGCTAAAGATACAAAAGTTCAGGTTGTTAAAAATACCCTAGCTTCCATTGCACTTAAAAATTGTGGCATGAGCGGCATTGAGCTAAAAGATACAAATATTTTTATTTGGTCGGATGATGTTATTAGCGCAGCTAAAGTTACGATGGATTTTGCTAAAACTAATGAGAAATTTATTCTCAAAGCAGGGTATTTAGATAAAGAAGTAGCAGAGGTTAGTAAAATTGAAGCATTCTCTAAACTTCCTGGTCGCGAAGAACTGCTCGCTATGCTTGCAGCTACATGGATGGCCCCGGTTACCAATTTTACAATTGGACTTGATGCGCTTAGAAGAAAAAAAGAAGAAGAATCTGCTTAAATAAGGCAGATTTATTTATTGCCCTATTTTTTAGGATAAAATTTAATATATTAAGGATTTAAAAATGGCTGTTACAAAAGAAGATGTTTTAGAATTTATTGCTGGTTTATCGGTTTTAGAATTATCAGAATTGGTAAAAGAGTTTGAAGAAAAATTTGGTGTATCGGCACAACCGGTTGCAATAGCTGGCGGTACGGGCGGAGATGCGGGTGCTGCTGCTGAAGAAAAAACTGAATTTGATGTTATCTTAACTAGTGCCGGTGCTAAGAAAATTAATGCTATTAAAGCTGTTCGTGCACTAACTGGACTTGGGTTAAAAGAAGCAAAAGAAGCAGTTGAGAGCGTACCTACAACTATTAAAGAGGCTGTTGATAAAGATACTGCCGAAGAAACTAAAAAAGCTCTTGAAGAAGCTGGAGCTTCAGTAGAAATTAAGTAATTTATTTTTCTTTATACGGTATCGTGTATTTATGCACGGCTGTATAAACTTATTTTAGGGTTCTTTATTTAATTGATTTTTCCTTGTCTATTAATTAAAGTGCCCAAACAACATAAACCACTAACATTTTTTACCTGTGGCTCTTCCTAGGGACGCCTAGAGATATTCGATCATCTTTTTGTGATGACTTGCACTTTAAATTTTACTAATAGAGGTACTTACCCCATGTTAAACACTCTACATTCCGGAAATCGCTTACGCGTTGATTTTGCTAAAACCAAACAGCAGATTGAAGTTCCAAATCTGCTTCAACTACAGCAAAATTCATATGAAAATTTTTTAATGCTAGATAAATCTGATCGTACCGATAGTGGTATAGAGAAGGTGTTTCAATCTGTTTTTCCTATCCATGATACACAAAATAGGTTGACTTTGGAGTATATAGGATCTGAAGTCGGTAAACCGAAATACACCGTTCGTGAATGTATGGAGCGAGGACTAACTTATGCTGTCTCACTGCGTATGAATACACGTCTTATCATATGGGACAGAAATGAAAATACAAAAGAAAAATTGGGCGTAAAGGATATTAAGGAGCAAAGCATTTTTGTTCGTGATATACCTCTTATGACTGATAGAACATCGTTTATTATTAACGGTGTTGAAAGGGTTGTGGTTAATCAGCTACACCGCTCCCCAGGTGTTATCTTTAAGCAAGAAGAGCTAACAACTGCCGGGAATAAGCTGATATATACGGGACAGATTATCCCTGATCGAGGTTCTTGGCTGTATTTTGAGTATGATCCAAAAGATATTTTGTATATGAGAATTAACAAGCGGAGAAAAGTTCCGGTAACCATTATGTTTAGAGCGTTAGGATATTCAAAGCAGGATATTTTAAAGCTTTTTTATCCTCTTCAAACGATAAAGATTAATAACAACAGTTTTCATATGGAGTTTAATCCAAATGATTACAAAGGACGTCTTGAGTTTGATTTGCTAGATACCAACGGCAATGTGTTAGTAGCCGCAGGCAAACGTTTATCTAGCAAAAAGATTAAATCTATCAAAGAAAGCGGTATAACTACTGTTATGTATCCATTAGATGTTTTATTAGATAGATATATAGCTGAACCGATTGTTGATCCTCAGACGGGCGAAGTTCTTTATGATGCTATGACTCCGGTTGAAGAATCTAAACTTAAAAAATTGGTAGATGCAGGTATAGATTCATTTGTAATTGCAAATGATTTGGTTGACGGCGTTGATAGTTCTATCATTAATGCTTTTATAGCTGATGCAGATTCTTTGAAGTTATTAAAACAAACAGAAGATATAGAAGATGAAAATGATCTTTCAGCTATTCGTATCTATAAAGTTATGCGACCAGGTGAGCCTGTGACAAAAGATGCGGCTAAGATATTTGTAAATCAACTCTTTTTTGACCCCGAGAGATATGATTTAACAAGAGTCGGGCGTATGAAAATGAATCATAAGCTGGGTATGAGTATTCCCGAGTATATTACGGTACTAACTAACGAAGATATTATAAATACCGTTAAATATGTTATTAAAGTAAAAAACGGGCAAGGACATATTGACGATAGAGATCATCTTGGAAACAGACGTATTAGATCTATCGGAGAGCTTTTAGGCAATGAGCTGCACAACGGTTTGATTAAAATGCAAAAGGCAATCAAAGACAAGCTCTCAACTATGAGCGGTCCTATGGCTGAGTTGATGCCGCATGACTTGATCAATTCAAAAATGATTACATCGACGATTATAGAGTTTTTTTCAGGCGGACAGTTGTCACAATTTATGGATCAGACCAATCCTTTATCTGAAATGACGCATAAAAGAAGACTCTCGGCACTTGGTGAAGGCGGACTAGTTAAAGAAAGAGCCGGTTTTGAGGTACGTGATGTTCATCCTACTCATTACGGCAGAATCTGTCCTATCGAAACACCCGAGGGTCAAAACATAGGTCTTATTAATACGCTTGCAACTTATTCTAAAGTTAATGAGCATGGGTTTATTGAAGCACCTTATAAAGTCGTAAAAGACGGTGTTGTTACAAATGAAATTGTTTATCTGACTGCCACGCAAGAAGAGGGCAAAATGATAGCTGCCGCTTCTAATAAGCTGGATGATAACGGACAGTTTTTAGAAGAATTAATTGCAGTACGACAAGATGGTGAAATCATATACGGCTCCCCAAAAGATTGTGAATATGCAGATCTTTCATCTCACATGGTTGTAGGTGTGGCGGCTTCACTTATTCCATTTTTAGAGCATGATGATGCCAACCGTGCCTTAATGGGATCTAACATGCAGCGTCAAGCGGTGCCGCTTCTAAAGCCTCAGGCTCCAATGGTTGGGACAGGTGTTGAAAAACTTGTGGCAAGAGATAGCTGGGAATGCGTATTTGCAAAACGAGCAGGATATGTTGAAAAGGCAGATGCAAGGCATATTTATATAAAAGGTGAGGATGAAAATGGATTATTTATAGACTATTATCCGCTTCAAAAAAATTTACGTACCAATCAAAATACATGTTTTTCACAAAAAACTATTGTAAAAGTCGGTCAATTTGTAAACAAGGGCGATGTTCTAGCCGATGGACCAAATATGGAACAGGGCGAGCTTGCACTTGGAGTAAACGCTATGGTTGCTTTTATGCCGTGGAACGGCTATAACTATGAAGATGCAATAGTTATGTCTGAACGAATGATAAGAGAAGATGCTTTTACTTCTGTCCATATTTATGAAAAGGACTGTGAAGCAAGAGAGCTCAAGCACGGTATTGAAGAGATCACAAGAGATATACCAAACGTACGAGATGACGAACTTAGCCACTTAGATGACAGTGGAATTGTAAAAATCGGTACACATGTAAAAGGCGGTATGATTTTAGTCGGTAAAGTTAGTCCTAAGGGCGAAGTTAAACCTACGCCGGAAGAAAGGTTATTGCGTGCAATATTTGGCGAAAAATCGGGGCATGTCGTAAATAAATCTTTATATTGCCCACCATCTACCGAAGGTGTTGTCGTAGATATCAAAATTTTTACAAAAAAAGGATATGAAAAAGATCCAAGTGCATTAAAGCTTGAAAAAGAGGAGCGCGATTATTTAGAACGGGAGCACTATGATAGACTTTTGATGATTGATAAAGAGGAGATATTTCGCATTACTTCATTGTTGACAAAAGAGCCGCTCTTAAAAGATATAAAAGTAGGTGTAAAAGAGTATAAAAAAGGTGAGATTGTAAGTGCGGATGATTTAAAAGATGTAAATAGATTTGCCCTTAATACTATTATTAAAGCATTTAGCGAAGATGTACAGTCTCAGTACAATAAGATGAAAAATTATTTTCAAAAAGAGAAGCGATTGTTTCGTGATGAGCATGAAGAAAAACTCGCTATTTTAGAAAATGATGATATTTTACCAAACGGTGTAGTCAAGCAGGTTAAAGTCTATATTGCGACAAAACGACAATTAAAAGTCGGCGATAAGATGGCGGGACGACACGGAAATAAAGGTATAGTCTCAATTATAGTGCCTGAGGTTGATATGCCTTATATGGAAGATGGGAGATGTATTGATATTTGTTTAAATCCGCTGGGAGTTCCATCGCGCATGAATATCGGTCAGGTTTTGGAGATGCACCTTGGTATGGCGGGTCGTGAATTAGGTCATCAGATACAAGCAGAGTTTGATTTAAAACAGGCTGAATTTTTAGATAATATTCGTGCTAAAATGCTAGAAATATCTAATGTTGCAAGTTTGATGGACGGTCAGAAAATTTTAAACAGTTTAAGTAATGAACAATTGTTAAAATATGCTCAAGACTGGGCTAAAGGAGTTAAATTTTCTACACCTATTTTTGAGGGTGTAAATGCCGCTGAATTTGAAAAACTTTTTGAAATGGCCAAGATGGATAGTGACGGCAAAACTGTTTTATATGATGGGAAAACAGGCGATAAAATCAAAGAGCGTGTTAATGTCGGTTACATGTATATCTTAAAACTACATCACCTCGTTGATGAGAAAATACATGCCAGGTCAACGGGACCATACTCTCTTGTAACACAACAACCGGTGGGAGGTAAGGCTCTATTTGGCGGACAACGTTTTGGCGAGATGGAAGTTTGGGCACTGGAGGCATATGGGGCTAGTGCGGTATTAAAAGAGATGTTAACCATCAAATCAGATGATGTTGACGGGAGAGTGCGTGCGTATAAAGCGATTACAAAGGGTGAATTAATTCCTGAATCAGGTATTCCGGAGACACTTTTTGTATTAACAAAAGAGCTACAGTCATTGGCTCTTGATGTAGATATTTTTGATGAGGTTGAAGACGATGAGTAAATTAGTAGCGATTGATGTAAAAGAAGATGTGCGACCAAAAGATATCAAGCAGATTCAGTTCAGACTTGCGTCTCCTGAAAAGATACTCTCATGGAGTCACGGCGAGGTAAAAAAACCTGAGACCATAAATTATCGTACATTAAAACCGGAGCGAGACGGCTTATTTTGTGCAAAAATCTTTGGACCGGTTCGTGATTATGAGTGTCTGTGCGGTAAATATAAGAAGATGCGCTATAAAGGTGTTATTTGTGAGAAATGCGGGGTTGAGGTTGCAAGCTCTAAAGTAAGACGAGTGCGAATGGGGCACATAGACTTAGTGACTCCGGTAGCGCATATTTGGTATGTCAGCTCACTTCCTTCACGTATCGGTACGCTCCTTGGCGTTAAGATGAAGGATTTAGAGCGTGTTCTTTATTATGAAGCGTATATCGTCGAGAGTGGCGGTGAGGCATATTATGATGCTGAGGGTAAAACGGCTGTAGCGAAATATGATGTTTTAAATGAAGAGCAATACAGGACGCTGGTACAGCGTTTTGGTGAACTTGGATTTAAGGCTAGAATGGGCGGTGAAGTTATCCGTGATCTTTTAGATGAAATTGACTTAGTTGAAAATTTTTCTATTTTAAAAGAGGCAATTGAAAAAACAAATTCTGAAGCTAAAAGAAAGACCATTGCAAAAAGATTAAAAGTTATAGAATCGTTTTTAAACAGCGGTAATAATCCGGCTTGGATGATGCTTACCGTATTACCGGTTTTACCACCTGATTTACGTCCATTGGTAAGCCTGGACGGCGGTAAGTTTGCAGTAAGTGATGTTAATGATTTGTATCGTCGTGTTATTAACCGTAACCAGCGCTTAAAAAGATTGGTCGAACTTGAAGCACCTGAGATTATCGTAAGAAATGAAAAGCGTATGCTGCAAGAGAGTGTTGATGCGTTATTTGATAACGGACGACGGGCAAATGCCGTAAAAGGTGCAAATAAGCGACCGCTTAAGTCATTGTCTGAGATTATTAAAGGAAAGCAGGGACGTTTTCGTCAAAACTTGCTTGGAAAACGTGTCGATTTTTCAGGCCGTTCTGTTATAGTTGTGGGTCCTTCTTTACAGATGGATCAGTGCGGTCTGCCAAAGCAAATGGCGCTAGAGCTATTTAAACCACATGTGATAGCTAAGCTTGAAGAAAAAGGTTATGCTACGACCATTAAAGCCGCTAAAAAAATGATTGACACCAAGACAAATGAAGTATGGGAGTGTTTGTCGGAGATAGTTGACGGTTATCCGATTATGTTAAATCGTGCACCTACTTTGCATAAGCTCTCCATTCAGGCTTTTCATCCAAAATTAATTGATGGAAAAGCTATACAGCTGCACCCGCTTGTGTGTGCTGCGTTTAATGCCGATTTTGATGGCGACCAGATGGCTGTGCATGTACCACTTGGTACGGCTGCTATTGCAGAAGCTAAAGTATTGATGTTGGCATCTATGAATGTTTTATTGCCGGCCTCCGGTAAAGCTATAGCGACTCCTTCTCAAGATATGGTTTTGGGTATATATTATATTACGTTGGAAAAAACATCGGTCAAAGGCTCAAATAAACTGTTCTCAGGTGTTGAGGAAGTTATAATCGCACTAGAAAATAATGCATTAGATCTTCACGCAAAAATTAGAACACGTATAGGAACACAGATTATACATACAACAGCAGGAAGAATGCTGTTAAAAGATATTGTTCCTGATTTTGTTCCAATTTCGCTTTGGAATAGAGTTATGAAGAAAAAAGCCATCAATGAATTGGTTGATTATGTTCAAAAACATGGCGGTATAGGTGTAACGGCATCATTTTTGGATGGACTTAAAGATTTAGGATTTGCTCAAGCAACCAAAGCCGGCGTATCTATTTCAATCGCAGACATTATAGTTCCCCCAGATAAAGAAGCTAAAGTATTAAAATCAAAAAATAAAGTTCGTGAAATACAAAAACAATATGATGCAGGATTATTGACAGAGCAAGAGCGTTACAATAAGATTATTGATGTCTGGACAGATGTTAACAGCTTGCTGGCAGCTCAGATGATGGAATTAGTCGAAACAGATAAAGATGGATTTAATTCTATTCATATGATGGCCGATTCAGGTGCTCGTGGATCAGCTGCCCAGATTCGCCAACTAGCGGGTATGCGTGGATTGATGGCAAAACCAAGTGGAGATATTATTGAGACCCCGATTGTTTCTAACTTTAAAGAAGGTTTGAATGTGCTTGAATATTTTATATCAACACACGGAGCACGTAAAGGTCTGGCAGATACGGCTTTAAAAACCGCCAATGCAGGATATCTTACACGTAAATTAGTCGATGTTGCTCAAAATGTAAAAATTGTTGAGCATGACTGTCATACGCATGAGGGTATAGAAATTTCAGATATCTCTGATCATAACTCATTGATTGAATCATTAGAAGATAGATTATATGGCCGCGTGTTAGCAGATGATGCGATTGATCCAATTACAAATGAGATACTCTATACCGAAGGCACGTTGATTGATGAAGAAAAAGCAAGAATTATGTGTGAAGCAGGTATTAAATCAGCTCACATAAGGACTTCAACTACATGTAAATCCAAAGGAGGCATTTGTGCGTTATGTTATGGTCTGAACTTAGGTACGGGAAATGTGGTTCGCGTTGGAGAGGCTGTAGGAATTGTTGCAGCTCAATCTATAGGTGAACCGGGAACGCAACTAACGCTTAGAACATTCCACGTAGGAGGTACGGCATCAAGTACACGTCAAGAGCGCCAGGTTGTTGCTACTAAGGAAGGTTTTATTAGATATTATAACTTTAAGACATATACCTCCAAAGAGGGTAAACACATTGTTGCAAACAGACGAAATGCGGGTATATTATTAGTTGAGCCAAAGATAAAAGCTTCGATTGACGGTAAGATTGAGATAACAACTGTTCATGATGAGACGATTATTAGTATTGTAGGTGAAACCGAAACTGTACGCTATTCTCTTAGACGTCATGATATTGCACGTCCAAATGAGCTAGCAGGAGTCGGAGGTCACATTGAGAGTAAATTATATCTTCCTTATAATCATGGAGACAGCGTCAAAGCCAATGAGTCAATAGTTGAGAAGATCAATGATGGCTGGAGTGTTCCAAACCATATACCATATGCTTCAGAACTGATGGTAGAAGATGGTGCACCGATAACACAGAAAATTCATGCAAAAGATGCCGGAACTGTCAAATATTTTCTTTTAAAAGGTGATTATTTTGAACGATATGATAAAGTCAAAGCAGGTCATAAAGTAGATGAAAAAGGTTTGTTTGCAAGTATCATAGATAGTCATCAGCGTGAGTCTATAAGACATTATATAGCCAGAGGGTCTATTGTTATGCAAGATGATGATGCCGTTGTACAGCGAAATGCTCTAATTGCTAAACCTTCTAGCGAGGAATCTATTATGATTGCAGAGTGGGATCCATATTCTGATCCGGTCATTGCAGAAAAAAATGGTGTCGTTACATTTGAAGATATCATTGACGGTATCACGGCATCATCTCAGTATGATGAGTTGACAGGTAAAACAAGACTTATGATTCATGAACATGTATCTGCCGAATACAAGCCTACTATCGTGTTGGCGCCAGAGAACGGAGATGGGCTTATAAGATATCAAATCGAACCTAAATCATCAGTGTATGTTGAAAACGGTGCGACGGTAAATATTGCCGATACATTAGCAAAAATACCTAAGGCTCTTCAAAAATCGAGTGATATCACAGGTGGTTTACCGAGAGTCTCAGAGCTATTTGAAGCAAGACGTCCTAAAGTAACTGCTTTAATATCTGAGATAGACGGAGTCGTTAGTTTTGGAAAACCTTTACGAGGTAAAATAAGAATTATAGTGACTTCTGATCATGGTATCATAAAAGAGTATTTTGTTGACAAGACATTAACACCGCAAGTCCATACGGGTGAGTTTGTGCATTCAGGTGAGCGCTTAACAGACGGAATCGCATCATCACATGATATTTTAAGAATTTCAGGCGTTAAAGCATTGCACAACTATTTAGTAGGCGAGGTCCAGCAGGTTTATCGCTCTCAAGGAGTTAATATCGCCGATAAGCATATAGAGGTGGTTTATTCACAAATGCTTAGACAGGTTAAAATAATCAAATCAGGAGATACTAAGTTTATTGAAGGTGATTTAGTTAGTAAAACAAAATTTATCGAAGAAAACCAAAAAATTATTCGCTTAGGTGGCCGACCTGCAATTGCCGGCTCATTTTTAGTCGGAATTACAAGAGCATCAGTTTCAGCCGATAGTATTATATCAGCTGCATCATTTCAAGATACTACTAAAGTTTTAACAGAAGCGGCAGTATCTGCCAAGATAGATTATCTAACAGATTTAAAAGAAAATGTTATTATAGGTAGAACAATTCCTGTGGGTACAGGTATTCATAAAGATGAAACTATAGTATTGGAAGAATAAGCTCATTGATCTTGCACGCTTATATGACATAGCATAGCATTTTCACCAAATTCTCTTAAAGAGTTTGCTTGTTCAAGATTTAAGTGGTGACAGAGACTAATGTCTCTGTCATTATTATGATATTTGCTCATTATAATGCTTAACTTGATATAAGCAAACTTTAATTGCTATTTGTGTATTATTACGCGTTAATTTCTCTTAAGTTTATCTCTTAAGAGAAAGCTTACTGGAACATTTAAAGGAAGGAATTGTATGCCTACAATCAATCAGCTAATTCGTAAAGAAAGACAGAGAGTGATTAAAAAATCAAAATCACCTGCTCTAAATTCATGTCCACAACGTCGTGGAGTATGCACCCGTGTTTATACGACTACACCTAAAAAACCAAACTCTGCACTACGTAAAGTAGCCAAAGTAAGATTAACATCAGGTTTTGAAGTTATATCATATATAGGCGGAGAGGGACACAATTTGCAAGAACACTCAATAGTGCTTGTTAGAGGTGGTCGTATAAAAGATTTACCTGGTGTAAAATATCATATCGTGCGTGGTGCACTTGATACTGCCGGAGTTGCAAATCGTACTGTTGCGCGTTCTAAATATGGAACAAAACGCCCAAAATAAATATAGTATCATAATCATGCTTAAGCGATCTGCTTAATCATAGTGTTATTTTTAATAATAAATATTCAAGCTAACTACAGGGTTGAAAAACTTTGAGTAAATTTGAAATAAATTGAAGAAGGAAAAATATGAGAAGAAGAAGTGCACCCGTCCGTGAGGTAATGCCAGATCCGATATACGGCAATAAAATTTTAACTAAGTTTATTAATAAACTTATGAAAGATGGAAAAAAAAGTACCGCTGAAAAGATTATGTACAGCGCCATTGATATTATCAGTTCACGAGGCGAAAAAAGCGGTATAGATACCTTTAAAGAGGCTATTGAAAATATTAAACCTATTATTGAAGTAAAAAGCCGTCGCGTGGGCGGTGCTACATACCAAGTTCCAGTGGAAGTACGCCCAGTACGTCAGCAGTCTTTAGCAATAAGATGGTTAGTTGATGCAGCCAGAAATAGAAATGAGAGAACCATGGCAGAGCGTCTAGCTAATGAGCTTATGGATGCGTCTAGTGACAAAGGGTCGGCATTTAAAAGAAAAGAAGATACTTATAAAATGGCAGAAGCTAATAAAGCATTTGCACATTATCGTTGGTAATTAAAGGCAAAAAAAATGGCAAGATCACATAAACTAGAGGATGTACGAAATATAGGTATCGCCGCTCATATTGATGCGGGTAAAACGACCACAACCGAGCGTATATTGTTTTATACAGGGGTTGAACACAAAATCGGTGAAGTTCATGACGGTGCAGCAACTATGGACTGGATGGAACAAGAGCAAGAAAGGGGTATAACAATTACCTCTGCTGCTACGACTTGTGAGTGGGACGGCAAACAGATTAATATTATTGACACTCCGGGTCACGTTGATTTTACAATTGAAGTTGAGCGTTCTATGCGCGTTTTAGACGGTGCTGTTTCAGTATTTTGTGCGGTGGGTGGCGTACAGCCACAATCTGAAACTGTTTGGAGGCAAAGAAATCGATATGGCGTGCCTTCAATTGTATTTGTCAACAAGATGGATAGAACAGGTGCGGATTTTTACGAAGTTGAGCGTCAAATTCGTGATCGTCTAAAAGGGAATCCTGTTCCTATTCAGTTGCCTATAGGTGCTGAAGATCAGTTTGCAGGTGTTGTAGATCTTGTGAAAATGAAAGCTATTGTTTGGGACCAGGATGCTGCTATGGGTTCAAATTACCATGTTGAAGAGATTCCTGCAGATTTACAGGAAAAAGCACAAGAGTATCGTGAAAAATTAATAGAAGCTATCTCCGAAGTTGACGGCAATGAAGAGCTTATGGAAAAATTTCTTGAAGGTGAAGATTTAAGTGAAGCTGAAATAGTAGCAGGTATCAAAGCAGCTACAATAGCTATGCATATTGTGCCGATGACGGCAGGAACGGCATTTAAAAACAAAGGTGTTCAAACTTTGCTTGATGCTGTTGTCGCATATCTTCCCGCACCTACGGAAGTTGCTCAGATCAAAGGCACGATGATGGAAGATGAGGCACAAGAAGTTACCGTTGAATCAACCGATGATGGTCATTTTGCCGCACTTGCGTTTAAGATTATGACTGATCCGTTTGTTGGGCAGTTGACATTTATCCGCGTTTATCGAGGAAGTTTAGAATCAGGTTCTTATGTGCATAACTCTACTAAAGATAAAAAAGAGCGAATTGGTCGTATTATGAAAATGCATGCCATTAAGCGTGAAGAGGTAAAAGAGATTTATGCAGGAGAGATTGGAGCTGTTGTTGGTTTAAAATACTCAACCACGGGTGATACTTTATGTGATCCTTCAGACAAGGTTGTGCTAGAGCGTATGGATTTTCCAGAGCCGGTTATCTCCGTTGCAGTTGAACCAAAGACAAAAGCCGATCAGGAAAAAATGGGTATAGCATTAAGTAAATTAGCGGCTGAGGATCCATCATTTCGTGTTCACACCGACGAGGAAACAGGACAGACTATTATCTCAGGCATGGGTGAGCTTCACCTGGAGATATTAGTAGATAGAATGAAACGTGAGTTTAATGTTGAAGCTGAAGTAGGAGCTCCACAGGTTTCATATCGTGAAGCTATTAAAAAAGAGGTTGAACAAGAGTATAAATATGCTAAACAATCTGGCGGACGTGGTCAATTCGGTCATGTCTTTTTGCGTATTAAGCCTAGTGAGCCGGGTGAAGGGTTTATTTTTCATAATGATATTAAAGGCGGTGCTATTCCTAAAGAGTATATCCCTGCAGTTGAAAAAGGTATAGTAGAAGCTATGCAGGGAGGTGTTCTTGCGGGTTACCCTATTGAAGATGTTGAAGTTTCACTTTATGACGGTTCATATCATGAAGTTGACTCCAATGAAATGGCATTTAAATTAGCAGCTTCTATGGGCTTTAAAGAGGGTTGTAAAAAAGCTGGTGCTGCAATACTAGAACCGCTTATGAAGGTTGAAGTTGAAGTGCCTGAAGATTATATGGGCGATGTTATAGGTGATTTGAATCGTCGTCGCGGTCAGGTTAATAATATGTCTGATCGTTCTGGTAATAAAATCATTGATGCTTTTGTTCCGCTGTCTGAAATGTTTGGCTATTCAACCGACCTTCGTTCAGCTACACAAGGACGTGCAACATATTCTATGGAATTTGACCATTACGAGGAAGTTCCCAAAAATGTCTCAGAAGAGATTATCAAAAAACGTAACGGCTAAGATTTTATAGTTATTATTTTACTTACATGTAAAGACTAGGAGTTTTTATACACTCTTGGTCTTGCTGCTAATTAGTACACCCTCTATTAGTTTATCTATATCACCATCTAATATAGCATTTACATTTGAGTATGCCTCATTGCTTCTTGTGTCTTTAACTTGTTGATATGGCTGTAAGACATATGAGCGAATTTGATGACCCCACC
>JALVUF010000033.1 GCA_027023805.1 Helicobacteraceae bacterium | reverse complement strand
GGGTTGTCTCCTCTTGGCTTAGTATAATTACATTGGTGTATTTACCCGTAAATTCAAACTGAAGATACGTCTTAACCTCTTTATATGCGCCTTTTATGACGGTGGCAAAGCGTAAGATTTTATCGCCCTCGACCAAACTCACGTTTGTTATGGTGCATCTGTTAAATCTTTTTGCCAGCACAACATCAAAGGGTGCATTATAAACTTTAGTGCGCACAAACTCAGATGAGGTGTAAATTGCCGAATTACCGCGTGTCATATCAAAATATATAGCATCATCCCTGTCAAACACAATTTTTATGACCGTATCATAAACACGGTAGATTGCGCTGATTTTGGAAAAATCGCTAAAATACCCAACAAGCTGTTTTAGGTGTGAAAGTTTCATAAGAGTATTTTATCCTAGTTTTATGTACAATTGCGAACAAATTTCGGTATTAAAAGATGATTGATGAAACTTCCTCGTGGATTTGGTAAAAACTATTTTACCCTAAACGCTATCACCGCTACTGCTAACCTTATCTCGCTTCTTAGCAAAAAAGCGTGCGTTTTCTCACATACACAGACCCTTTATGTAGTCAAAGAAACTCTTTTAAATTCTTACTATAGTACAAATCAAAAACATTTCGGAGCAAATATGAAAAAAAGTATCGTTATTTCACTTGTAGCAGCCTCGCTGTATGCGCAAAACACCATAGTCCTAAAACCCCTCTTAGTAACCTCAACCTCTTTTAAAACAAACGAATTAAGATCAACCGATGCCGTTGCTATTTATACCGCAAAAGATATCAAAAGAGCTCACGTGCAAAATCTTTACCAGTTTTTAAATGAACAAACCGCCGTTACAACTATGCCAAATTACGGCAATCCTTTTGCTCAGTCTCTTGATATGCACGGATACGGGCTTACTAACGGATATCAAAATATCGTAATTATGCTAAACGGCGTAAGGCTAAACAACATAGACAGCGTACCTGCTATGCTCTCTACCATCTCACCCAGCTCAGTCAGTCGCATAGAGATCATCAAATCAAGCGGGATTATCAGTGCAGGCAACGGTGCAAATGCCGGGGTTATAAACATCATCACAAAAACCAAAAATCTAAAACAGATAACACTTTACGGTGGAACTTACGATACCGCAGCAGGCTCGTTTTATGTCGGAAGCGTGGGCAAAAGGCTCTCCATATCAGCAAGCGGGGAAGCCAGAAAATTTGGGGGCATACGCTACATTGACGGTAGCGGCAACAGAGCTAGAAACAAACTCTCAGACGGACGCCTTCACATCTCATACAAAGCCACAAAAAAACTGACTTTAAAAGCAGACGAGAGCTTTACAAGAAGTGATGTTTTTTATACAGGGTATTTAACAAAACAGCAGTATAACTCAGATGTTTATCAACAAGGAAGCGGTGCGACCCGGCAGACTTACAACACAGATACAACAACAGTGGGAGCAGACTATAAGATAGACAGTCATTTAGGCTTACATGTAAACACATCACATAAAACCATAGAGTCGGATTATCTTGCATATAAGTCACTCTCAGGATATAAATACAACTCTTTAAAAGCATCACTAAAGTATAACTACTCCATCTTAAGAGTTATAGGCGGCGCTTATGTATTTAACGGAACCAGACGCTCTGACAGCTCTTACAGTCATACTTTTACAAAAAAATCAAACCGCTCAGGCTTTATATCAGCAAGAGTACAAAAAGGCAAAAGCAGCTTTAAAGCGGGCTACAGACTCTCCAGAGTCAATTATTATTTCCTAGATAAAAGCAAGCAAGCCTCTTACACGCTTTATGGGCTCACGCTTGGATATAACTATCTCTTAGCTAAAGGCTCCTCTGTATTTTTCAACTATACTCATGCATATCAAACACCAAGTATTGATGATTTTTTTGGCTACAACAGCACCACGTATCAGCAATTTTTTATCGGCTCAAATTTAAAACCTATGCAAACAGATAACTATACACTAGGTTACAACAACTTTAAATCAAACAATATCCTTAAAATCTCAACATATTATATAAGCCTACATAATGAACTGTTTTACTATAGTGGCACACCAATAAGTAAAAACACAAACATAGACAAATCGCACAAATACGGTCTTGATTTTTATGACAAACACATCATAAACAGTCATTATAATATCGCATTAAACTATAATTACACTCAGGCTATTATAGATAAAGAAAAGATAGGCAACAATAACTATGCAGGCAAGCATCTCCCCGGTGTCTCAAACAACAGCATAAAAATAACTCTTAGCTATCTTCCAAACCAAAAAACTACATTTCGCATAACAGAGGTTCACAGAAGTGCCGCATACGCCGCGGATGATTTTGGCAATGATTTTACCCAAAGGCAAGCTCCATACAACAGTACCGATATCTCATTTGCCTATACGCAAAAAACATGGCAAGTTTTTGCTAAAATCAACAACCTCTTTAATCAAAAAAACGGCTTATGGATAAAAGATAACGATATCTATCCCGTTAATTTTACTACAACGGCAATTGCCGGAGTTAAGTTGATATTTTAAGGCAAAAGATGAGAATTGTTTACAGACCGTACCTAAAATATAAATTTTTTGATTCTTTATTTTTAGGTCTTAGTATCGGAACTATTTTTTTGATATATACGCCTCTTAGCCCGTCACTTTACAGTCTGGGAGGCATTTTTTTGGCACTTAGCATGATAATAATTGCAAAAATGTATATCAAAATACTGACTCTGCACTATTTCTTTTTAATCTCACTGTTTGTAGAGATTATACTTTTGGTAATTATATGTTTTTTTATCATCTTTTCATACAGCTACACAACCGCGCTTGTGGTATATGTGGGCTATCAGGCAACTTTTGCGTTTGGTGCGTATCTTATGCGTGCCGAGACGATTTTTTTAAAAAAAACAAAACTGCTTCAAATGGTTGACGTGGTAAGACAAAAAGGGTATCTAGCGGGTATGTTAATATCATATCTGTTTTATAAATTTGAGATATATATCTTACATGTAAAGAGTCATAAAGCTCAGGTGTATGAGATCCATTTTTTGCTTTTTTTCATCGAATTGATAATTATTTCTTATATTTTAAAGGCATTTAAAAGATTACATTCATGTGGATAAGCCAAAAAAATCTCATAGGTTACAGCTATAGAAAAAAGCAGGCTTACCCACATAAACATAAAAACTTGCAAATCCCTTTTAGAGGATCTGCAAAAGAGCTTAGGCTCGTCTTAGAACATAAACCATGCGCCCAAAGAAAGGGTGTTATAATCTGTTGTATCAGCAGCATCTGTTTTGCTTGCTGTTTTAAGATACCCTTGATACTGGGCAACAAGTCTAATGTTTTGCATAGGAAAATAATTCAGCTGTGCAGTATAGCTACTGCTGTCTTGTCCCGCTGCTACACCTGTTGATGTCACATTGCCATATCCGATACTCGCCCCATATGTAGAATCATAGACGTATGTAGCCATGCTTGAAAATACACTAAGAGTACCTGTCGTGCTACTAGCTTTACTGCCATTTAATGTCTGATTTTCCCATGTATTTCTAGCTGCAACAGTCAAGGCATTTTTACCTTCAATATATTGGTATTCGCCGTCAATTGCCACATCTGTGTATTTGTCAAGTTTGGTAGTGCCTGATTGAGCTATATTTGTATCCATGCCGTATCCACCAATCATAAAGAAGTTAGAACCAATATATTTTTGAAAAGCAATACGCGCATAAGGAGCAGTTCCACTAACATAACCTGTTATACCCCCGGCATCATTAAATCCCATATTTTTAAGTATGCCGTTTCTGTATTGTGTATCTTGATATCCTCCAAACTCTACATACACAAAATCATTATACAGAGCGTATGCGCTCAGACCTACCACCTTCTGTCCTAACCCTGCGATCATAGGACCGGCTATAGCTCTATTACCCGCATCATTTGGAGCAGCCCAAGGAAATCCCCATGTCGGAGTACTTGCATATACATCTTGTACGGTTGGAGAGTTATTTAATGAAACACCATAAATCAAATTATCGCCCATAAAGTTTGTATGGTTGGCATAGCGTATATCTGAATTATCAGCACGTATTCTTTGTGTGGTAAGACCTTGTGGTAAGTCTGAAGAATCATAAGTAACCTGTATCAAAGCGCCGACATGACCATAAATCTTACCACCGTAAAAGATACTCATCTGAGGAAAACCAACCTTGTTGTTCTCATTAACTCCGTTTGCGCTTTGTGCACCGTTTGCACCTGTGCTTGTACTGCTAAGTCCGACTTGTATCATAGCTGCTAGAGGAAGAGGCATCTTAGTGTGTCCTCCGCCCATAGTATAGCCATTAAGTTTAAACTGTCGTCCAACTTGTGTTAATGCGGGGAACATGCCCCCTGCATGACAAGCATCACAAGACAGACCTGTCTGTCTTGCAAAACTTGGAATAGCATATGCACTAGATGCTCCTACTGCGACCAGCAAAAACGCTGCGCCTGCTTTTGAAATCATCTTCATAATCTTCTCCTTTTAATCTTTTCTAAATTCAATTATAACTCTGATAAACTTAAAGTTGAATTGGTAATTTAGTAACAAAGTAGTCACTTTTAATGTAAATCTTACATATTGCTTAAAAATTATATTGAAACTTAACAGTGGTTTGTTTATGGTTATCGATGTTAATAATACCTTCGTGGTTTAGCTTAGGGGAGTAATCTATCTTTAGGGCAGAATTTTTGCTGATATTTAGATCAACTATATTTATCTTGATGCCGCTTATAGTTCTTTTATTTAGGCCCGAGAGAGTTTGGAGCTTTTTTTGTGTCTGATTTGGCGCAGTGCTTTGGATAGTTACAATGTTTGAAATATTTGTATCGATAACACCTGCGCTAAGATATGTGACGCATAAAACAATCAACGGCAACAATACTCTGCTTGTCGGTTTACCTTTTAAAATCATCTTCTATTCTTACGATATCATCCTCGCCCGTATATTCGCCGACTTGCGCTTCTATGAGTACAACGGGTATAATTCCCTCGTTTGCCAGGCGGTGAAGCTCACCCATTTTTATATATGTAGATTCATTTGGTCGTATTAGTTTGACTTCATTACCGACTGTTACGGTTGCCGTACCACTTACTACTATCCAATGCTCATTTCTGTGAAAATGCTTTTGAAGGCTGAGCCTTTTTCCCGGTTTTACCACTATGCGCTTTATCTTGTATCCTTGCGTATCTTCTAAAACCGTATATGTTCCCCAAGGTCTGTGAGCGGTTTGGTGTATATGATGGAGCGGCGAATCATCTTTTTTTAACTGCGCTACAATCTCTTTTAGCTGCGATGACATCCCTTTTTTAGAGATCAAAAGCGCGTCATCCGTATCTGCTATAATCAAATCCTCTACTCCTACTATCGCTATGGTTCTTTTGCTCTTATGTATAAAGTTGTTTTTGGCTTCTATGGCATAAATACCGTCACATTTTGTGTTACCCTCTTTATCTTTTGGCAACTCCTCTTCAAGTGCATCAAAACTTCCAAGATCTGACCATCCGATATCGCAGGCTATAACTTTAACCCGTTTGCTTTTTTCCATAACGGCATAATCTATGCTGTTTGAGGGGATGTTTTGCATATCATCAAAGCTAACTCTAATAACGTCTGCTTTTTTTGCATTGTTAAACGCTAAAGATGCGGCATCATAAATATCCGGCGCATATCTTTTAAGCTCTTGCAAAAAAACTCCCGCTTTAAACATAAACATGCCGCTATTCCAGTAAAAATCACCGGAATCTATATAGCGTTGTGCCGTGGCGATATCCGGTTTTTCATAAAATGCCTTTACTTTTGTACCATCTGCTTGTATATAACCATATCCCGTCTCAGGATGTTTTGGAGTTATACCAAATGTCACAAGCGCGTCTTTGTCTGCCAACTCTTTTGCCCGCTGCAATGCGCTTTCATACGCTTTTTGATTTTTTATGAGATGATCAGAGGGTGAGATTAGCACCATCTCATCAGCATCAAACCCAAAACACGCAAGCGCAATAGCCGGAGCCGTGTTTCTTGCAAGCGGTTCTAATAGAAAATGCGCATCTTTTATGCCGAGTTCTTCAAGTTGATCAAGTGCTAAAAAATATTGCTCGGCATTTGAGACGATGAGTTGTTTATCGCAAACAGATAAGCTTCGCTTAACCGTCAGCTCAAAAAGTGAGCCCTTATCAAAGAGCTTTACAAACTGTTTTGGCATAAGTGTACGACTAAGCGGCCAAAGCCTTGTGCCGCTGCCACCGCATAATATTATATTGGTCATTATAAAATACCTTTTTTAGATTAATTTGTTAATAATACCAATTATCGGTTTACATGTAAAGAGGATGTTAATGGGCAGAGTTGACAAGACTCTGACACCGTCTAAGAAGATTTTACGTAAAAAACATAGAAAAACATAAAATATCAGCTTCCAAGATTTTGGAAGCTTTGATAAAGAAGAAGGCTAAAAAGTTCTACTTACTTGCAAACTTATAATTTAGCATCAACCAAGTAACTGTTTGGTTGTGTTGATAAGTATCTCCGGAAATTCCATTACCATGATAAAAAGCACCACCGATTAATCCGCTTAGGTTTTTAACACCAGGGATTTTATTTACATAGATAGCATCGACTTCAGAACCAAGGTTTGCAGTACCGCGCTGTGCATTAAACTTATGATAAGTTACAACAAGCTTACCAAGCCCTTTAGCTTTATAGCCTAGATGTGCATTTGCATCAGTTAAACCATCAATATTTTTGTTTTTGCCGCCGGCTGTTCTACCTAAAAATACATCTGCTAAACCGTTAAATTTATGCAAAGTTGCCAAAGGCGTAGTAAAACCGTTTTGACCACTTCTCTCACCTCTGCCTAATGATTCATAATCAAGACCTGCCAACACACCGGAAATATTTGTACCGACTGCTATATTGTAGTATGATGCCGCTACATCTGTACCAGTATTATGATTTGAATTGGAAAACAGCGTAGGATTTGTTTGGCGTGCAAACTCTAAACGGTAGTTAAATTTCATGCCGGAGTATCCGAGCTTACCGGTTAACGCTGCACCATATGTATTGTTAAGAGATGCTAGCATATAGCTGTATGCTGTAATTTTTAGTGCTTTTGCCACTTTGTAATCTGCATGCAAGACAACTGAGCTTGTACCAGTTGCAGCATCTTGATACCCAACACCATTGATGCCATAAATATATGAGCCAATTAGTGTAAGATTTGGTACAGATGTATTTACAACGGTTGCCGCATCAAAGGTTTGAAACATTTGTCTCCAGTTAACTGCACCTACAAAACGCTGATTGTCAAGATTTATAACCTGACGACCCGCGCGAACAAGCGTCTTACCGGCTTTATAGTCAATATACGCCTGAGTGATGCGACCTTGTTGTGGATCAACAACCTTGCCATACTGGCTACGATCAGTAACTTTTCCACTCTTATTATAAATAACACGTCCATTATTATAGTCTGTATAACCAAAGTTTGTAACAGCCGTACCTTGAATGTAAGTACTAAGTCCACTTACGTCAAAAAGCCCCGCATTTACGCCTAAACTTGTACGAGCGGTAAAAGCATTTCCCGGTTTTGCCGTATTTC
>JALVUF010000032.1 GCA_027023805.1 Helicobacteraceae bacterium | reverse complement strand
CAAATAATATCAACCAAGTACAACAAACTACCCAAATGATGCGTACAAACATACAGCAAAACCGATATCAACAACAAGCTATCAAGCAGTTCAATCAGCAACCAAATAGTTCACCGCAACAACAAACCACACAGCCTATTCGCATTCCGATGCATTAATGAAAGGATAAGCAAATGATAAAAAAGATTTTAATTCTAACATTGGTATGCGTCTCTTTGTTTGCATATGCCGATAGCGATATGGATGGGGTACCAAACTATTTAGACAAATGTCCAAATACACCCATTACAGACTTGGTTGGTCCAAACGGCTGTCCTATTAAAAGTTTAAGTAAAAAAAGTGTAAATCATTACAGTGTCACCGTCGGTGCTAATTTCGGGCAATCAAATTATCAGTTATCCCCTAGAGCAAATACATACTCTTCATCACTACAAGCCGGATTTTATCATAAAGCTTTTTCCATGCAATTTTCAACATTGTACTATTATACCAAATCGACTAATTACAATTCAAGCGGCATGGGCGATACCACTCTTAGCGGATATTACTCATTTTATCCGGTACCTGATTTAACGATTCAAACAGGCGCGGGCGTCATACTACCCACATATCAGTCATCTTTGCATAACAACAAAACAGATTATTTAGGTTCAATTTTTGCAACCTACAAGCCAAATAAATACTCATTTTTTGGAGGATATACATACACAATCATCAATGACACCAATGTTGACACTATCACATACCAAAATACCAATGCTTTTACTGCCGGAATCGGATATAACTTCTCATCAAAATTTTATACAAGTTTGTCCTATTATGAAGCAAACAGCGTATATAGCGGTGTCCAAAACCTCAAAAACATATCTTTATATATGTTTTACAGCATAAATAAACATTGGTTTACAAATTTTACGTTTGCCGCAGGATTAAACAGGGCAACAAGTCAAAACTATAGCTCTATAAAACTGGGCTATTATTTTTAACTCATAAGCTTTTTAATAGCTTGTGAGCACATAGTAAACCCAAATGTTCCGGTTACCCCCATAAAACTGCCTTTTTCTTTTACAAGGGCGGTCTCACTGGAAAATACTACCACATAATTTTTCTTAAAGCCACGTTTTTTAAGCTCATATCTTATTTTTGCACCAAACCTGTCACCGTGGGTTTTCCAAATAGTTGAGACTTCTACTTTAGTAGGATCCAATCTTTTTGCAGAACCTACGGCACTAATTAGTTTTTTATATGTTTTTTGAGCTAAATAAAGTTTTGCATGTGTGTCATCAATGGCGTCTAATACCAAATCATACGCATCAAAATCAAAAGTATCTATCCACTCTTTATCCACCTTTACATGTAAAGGCGTAATGGTGGGATAATGCTCTTTTAGAGAATGAACTTTTGATTTGCCTACATGTAAATGTGAATGCAATTGGCGATTTTGATTGCTCGTGTCATAAATATCATAATCTACTATCGTTATATCGGTTATTCCTGAACGGTACAAGCACTCAAGACACATGCTTCCCACTCCACCAACTCCAAGAAGTAAAATCTTGGCATTTTTTATAATATCAAAATTATTGCCTAAAAGCATTTTGGTACGCTGATGCTTCATAACCAGGCTTTTAATTTATCCATAGATTTATATGCACTAAGATCAAGCATAATCGGGGTAATAGACACGTAGCCATTTTCAATAGCTTCATAATCGCACATACCCTCTTGTTTATCTCGCGCATTAAACGATAATGGATGAAGTCCAAGCCAGAAATACTCTTCGCCTCTAGGATTGCGATGAAGATATGCTTCATTAGCATAATTTCTATACCCCGCGTAAGTTACTTCAAACTTTATCTCTTTTGCATGTAAAGGAATATTTACATTTAAAAATTCACGCTTAGGTAGTGGAAACGCAGAGTTTGTTATTTTCAATATAAGCTCTTTTATTACTCTTGCGGCAAACGCATAATCATTATTTTTATCACTAAAATCTACCACTTGTGAAATCGCAATAGCAGGTACATCATGCAAAACAGCTTCCATGGCTCCGGCACAAGTGCCCGAATATGTTATATCCTCACCCATATTAGAACCACGGTTTATTCCACTTATTACTAAATCAGGCTTATTGTTATCATACAAAGAGTTAAGTGCCAGGTAAACACAATCGCCGGGAGTACCATCATCTAGTTTATAAAAATTATCATCAAGACAGATAAACCTAAGGGGGCGAGTAAGCGTAAGAGAGTGTGAGCATGCCGATTTTTCCGTAGAGGGGGCAACAACGATTAAATTTGCAATATCTTTTAATGCCTGAACCACCGCAAGCAAACCTTTAGCTTCATATCCATCATCATTTGTTATTAAAATATTTAATTTTTTCATAACGGTATTTTACAATATTTTACTTAAGAAAAGAGGTTTTACTTGCAGTAAATATACCACAAGTAAAATAATTATTTGATGGTTTAGTTTTTATCGGTGTCTATGATTTTATTTGCAGATATCCATGGCATCATGTCACGTAACTTAACTCCAGTTTGCTCAATCAACGAAGCTCTTGCATTGTTTCGCTCTGCTTTCATTCTAGGGTATCCTGCTTGACCTTCTAGTATAAAATCTTTAGCAAATGTGCCATTTTGAATCTCTTTTAAGATATCTTTCATGGCTTTTTTTGACTCTTCATTTACAACTCTAGGACCAGACACATAGTCTCCATACTCAGCGGTATTACTGATAGAATATCTCATATCCGCAATTCCACCCTCAAACATCAAGTCAACAATTAACTTTAGCTCATGTAAACACTCAAAATATGCCATCTCCGGCGCATATCCTGCTTCAGTTAAAGTCTCAAAACCTGCTTGGACCAGCGATGTTACACCACCGCAAAGAACAGCCTGCTCACCAAAAAGGTCAGTTTCTGTTTCATCTTTAAAAGTTGTCTCAATGATAGCAGTTCGCCCGCCGCCAATCGCGCTTGCGTATGAAAGTGCCAACTCTTTGGTATTTCCCGCGGGATTTTGTCCGACAGCGATTAAATCAGGAATTCCGCCGCCGCGTACAAATTCAGAACGCACAGTATGTCCCGGAGCTTTTGGCGCAATCATAGTTACATTGATATCAGCTCTTGGCGTAATTCTTCCGTAATGGATATTAAAACCATGTCCAAACGCAATAGTTGCGCCCTCTTTAAGATTTGGTTCTATCTCATTTTGATAAATTTCAGCCTGATTTTCATCTGGAAGAAGTATCATAATAACATCAGCCTCTTTAACAGCATCAGCTACGCTTAAAACTTCAAAACCTTTTGCTACAGCTTTAGGCCAGCTTGCACCGCCTTTTTTTAAACCAACTACAACATCAACACCGCTGTCTCTGAGATTTTCGGCATGCGCGTGACCTTGGGAACCAAAACCAATCATTGCAACTTTTTTGCTTTTTATCAACTCAATATCACAATCTTTATCATAATAAACATTTAATGCCATATTTACTTTCCTTCAATCAATAATTTGCGACATTATACTCAATTAAAGCAAATATTCCTCTTGCATAACTTTTTGAATATTTTTTTTAACTTCATTCATATCCTCTACATTCGCAAAACAGCTATCTTGTCTGCAAAGTAAAAACCCACCATCCCCGCTTGCGTGCTTAATCACAAACGGATACTCTATAAGCGATATCGCAAGAGCATGTTTTTTTAAATTGCCGGTATTTGATCTTATAATGGCGTCACCTCTTAAATATCTAAGCATGGCACCTAACATCGTAGGAAAATATATAGGCTTTCTTCCAAGCTCATAAGAGTTATACTCTAATGTTTTAAATGCAAAAGTCCTATATTTATCCTCTAGCAAAGATGACAGACTAAGCAGTAAATCAGTCATCTTACCGACAGGTGAAGGGTATGTGTTATCTGATGCTTCTGCCATGACGCTAAATTCATCTTTACTAAAAAACCATTTGCCTTTGCTGTAAAACTCTGCTAAAGCACTGTTAGCAATTCTTTGTGCTAAAATAAGATACATCTCATCAAAAGTTGCTTCATATGCCGCAATAAGTGCCGTACCCAAATATGCATAATCTTCTAAAAAAGCCTTTATTTTTGGCGGCTTATGAATAAGCGTGCTATGATACAAAACATTATCTATATACATAGTCTTTAAAAGCATCTCAAGATGCGCTACTGCCCTATCCATATAGCTCTCGTCTATACAAGATAGTGCAAAAAGTGTTTTTATCATCATAGCGTTCCATGATGTTTGCACTTTCTTATCAACAAAAGGATACTCTCTTTGTAAACGGATACCTCTTAATATCTGCATAACGTCATCATACCAATATGGTCTCTCTTTGGCTTCAAATCGTATAATATTTCTGCCTTCAAAATTACCAAGCTTGCTTACATGTAAAGCTTTTAATATCTCTTTAGCAACCTTCTTATCATAACTTTGCTGCAAAACAGACTCAACTTCATCATAATCATACGTAAAATACGAGCCCTCCGCCTCATCGCTATCAGCATCACTGGCAGAATAAAACAGATCATCTTCTTGCATAAATTTTTGCATAAAACCAATTATCTCTTTAGCAATATCCAGGTATCTTTCATCTTTACATGCAACATAAGCTTTGATATAAACTTCTGCTAGGAGCGCATTATCATAAGTCATCTTTTCAAAATGCGGTACAAGCCATTTTTGATCGGTTGAATACCTGCAAAACCCTCCATCAATCAAATCGTACATCCCTCCGGCTATCATATTGTCAAGCGTGAGCGTTACTATATTTTTTACCTCTTCATCACCATATAATCGGTAAATATCAAGCAAGGAACTAAGCGTTGCCACGTACGGAAATTTTGGTGCTGTTGAAAAACCTCCATATCTTTTATCAAAATTATTTTTTACCTGAAGCATAAATGTTTTATATATCTCCTGCTTTAAAACAGTTGCCTCTTTTGGGTGGTGTTCTTGCTTTAAAAATGTTGCAATCTCATCTGCATTTTTATACAAATCGCTATCGTTTTGAGCTATTTTCTTGGCAATAACAGCTGTCAGCTCACTAAATCCGGTCATACCATTTTGATCATACGGTGGAATATATGTACCTGCAAAGATGGGTTTGTTTTGCGGTGTACAAAATATAGATGTAGGCCATCCGCCACTTTTTCTATTTAACAGCTGATAAACCTCCTGATAATACTTATCGATATCGGGTCTTTCTTCACGATCTACTTTTATACAGACAAAATGATCGTTTACAAAACTGGCAATCTTTTTATGTTCAAATACCTCTGCCTCCATCACATGACACCAATGACAACTGCTGTATCCTATAGAGATAAAGATACCTTTTTGCTCCTTTTGCGCTTTTGCAAACGCCTCTTCGCACCATGGATACCAATCTATCGGATTGTTTTTATGTTGTTGAAGATATGGTGAATCTTCATTTGCTAATCTATTTGACATAACTCATCTTTTGCTATTTATTTTATACTGCTCTTTGGTCTTTTATATAATGATACACCGCCAATTCGCCAAAAAACGGTCCTATAAAACTAATTATTGGCACAAAATTAAAAAATGCCGTAAATATACTGATACTCCAAAATGCCTTTTTATGTTTATGTAACTGCTCTTTATTTACTGTTCCACTGCTAAGGAGTGAAAGGTTATCATACACAAAAGTATCTTTCATAAGCCATGACCATAAAGCAATCTGTACAAGCACATTTAGCACAGGGATAAATAAAACAGGAATAACAACCAAAGACATCACTAAAAAAATCACCATATCTCTAAATGTATATTTTATAGTCATAATCTCTTTATTTTTTACAATCTCATCGTTTAAGATGGTTTTTATAAAGTAACCGTTTAAAATACTAACAATTAAAATCATAGTGGTAATGACAACCGTATATATTAGATATATACCCAATATAACAGACAAACCCTCATCTAGCGTTTTAAAAGGCAGCCAAGAAGTAAACTTCACTAGATTAGAATGTATAAAGGCTAAGTTATGCCACCAAATATAAGTCCACAAAACAGCACTTAAGGCGATAATGAGTAGAGCATATATATTGGCTTTACTTTTGGATGTTTTACCTGCTAGAAAATTGCCCACAAAAGCAAAAACAATAGCAAAAGTCAGTAAAATAAGTAAAAACCAGAAGAAAATTTCCAACATTAAAGCACCGTTTGTCTCCAACATCGAAAATGGAACCCAATGTATTATATGACTCGTAAAAGTAATTATTTTAGACCAGTAAAAATAACCTATTGCCCCCCATACTAGGCTAACAATAAATCCTATTAACAAGGCCAACCGTATAACTTTGATGGATAATATCTCTTCAAATGTTTTAAATAGTGTGTGCACTACATGTCCCATGCCAAACTCCTATATTTTTTTAAATATCTTAGACTATTATACTCTTATTATCTTTACGATTATATTCACATTGTAACGTTACATGCGAAATATTGTATTTCATGTGCAACGTTTGCTCAATCTTGTCTATGAGATTATTAGTAGCTTGAAGCGTTAGATTTTTCGCAAAGTCCAGGTGCGCCTCAAGGTGAACTCTATGATCATCAAGCCTCCAAAGATGGATATGATGTATATTTTGTATCTCATCAAACTGCATAACATAAGGTATAATGTTTTCTATTTTTATATTTTTTGGAGCAAACTGCATTAAAATAGAAACAGATTCTTTAATGATATCATATGAAGCAAATATGAGATAAAAGGCTATCATCATAGAGACAATAGGGTCTATCCAGTATATATGGAAAAAATATATCAACACACCGCCTATAACCACCATCGCACTAGTCATCACATCTGTTAAAAGATGTATATATGCTGCTTTTATATTCATGTTGTGATCTGCATCATCTTTTACAAGTAATACACTGATGGTATTTAGCAAGATACTAAGCGCTCCTAGAGCGACTACCCACACAGACATGACAACGGAGGGATGAAATAATCTGTTTATAGCTTCTATAATTAAAAAAATCGCTATACCTACTAACATAGAAGCATTAAACAAAGCAGCTAAAATCTCTGCTCTTTTGTAACCAAAAGTTTTAGCTTTCGTACTTGGTCTGCTAGCTAGTCGATTGGCACCAAAAGCGATAATAAGTGATAAAACATCACTAAAATTATGCATAGCATCACTCAAAAGTGCCAGCGAGCCTGAAAAAATCCCGCCGACAATCTGAGCAACAGTTATAATAAGATTTAAAACAATCGTAAGCAATAAATTTTTGCCATGTACCTCATGATGATGCTCGGACATAAACCTGCCTTAAAAAAGATATATCTATATCCATATCCTACCCATTTAATATAAAAATACCTTTAACTCTCAAACGTATCAAAAGCAGCTTTTGCTGCTCCCATTACTGCACTAGTGTGTGCATGTTTTACTATTTTAACCAAAAAAGCTAACTCCTCTTTTGTGATATCCATTTTTTTAAGCAGCTTTGTCTGCTCTTGTATGCACTCCCGGCTTCCTAATGTAATAGATGACGCCAAAGCTATCATCATCGATGTTTTAGCATCAAACGGATTTTTATCATTTTGAATACTTGCTTTGGAGCTCATTGCCTGTTCAACCAAAAAATTTGGATCAATTGCTTTAGCACTGTTTAATGACTGCGGTAAAGCGCCCATCCTCTCTGCTATCATAGCTTCAACTTCTTGCGGTGTTGGTACTTTCATATCTTTATCCTTTAGTTTATTTGTGGTATTATATCACTACTTTGAGTTACTGTTTGTTTGTGCTTTTTAGTGACTATATAAGTAAACATTGGAACATATATCAATACAACAAATGTTAAAAGTCCGCCTATAGCAACATCGGCAAGCGGTGAGAGCCTCTCAAGTCCGATAGCATCTTGAAGCGCTATTGGTATCATACCCGCTATTGTTCCAAATGTTGTCATCATAATAGGACGAAAACGAACTTTAATAGCTTCAAGCGAACTCTCAAAAGGCTGCTCGCCGTTTTCATAATATATCTGAAAGAAATCAACAAATAAAACCGCATTTTTAACGACAATACCAAAAAGCAGCAAAATTCCCATAATAGCAGGCAGACACATCGGCTTGTCAAATAAAAACATACTCCAAAAAGCTCCTATTAGGCTATATGGAAGTACTAGCATCATAATCAGTCCGAGCTTTACAGAATGATATATCGCAATTAAAACCAACAGCAAAAGTACAAGCCCTACAACAATAGCTTTTATCATTCTGTGAAAACTGTCATTTATCATTAAAATGTCACCCGCCTGCCTTACATGTAAAGCCGAAAGATTTAAATGTTTTAATGCCTTAATCGACGCTGCCGTTGCGATGGTTGTAGGCTGTTTTGCCGTATAGCCATTAACATCAAGACTGTACATCATGTTATCACGCTCAATTTTTGCATATGTTAAATGCTTTTTAATGGTAGCAAACTCTTGTAACGGAATTTCACCAAATTTTGTTTTAATCGGCAACAGTCTTAATGTTTGAAGATTTTTGGAAAACTTGCCTTTTAGATAAAGCCGTACATTTTGTGCCCTCATAGACTGCAAATTGGCATTTAACCCGATAATCTCGCCTTTTATAGGCAATTGTATGGCGATTTGATATGGTGTAAGGCCATAGCTGAGTGCTTTGTTTTCATTGATATCAAGCTCATACTCCGCAAAATCTTTTCCCCAGCTAGTAGATATGGATGTAAGGCCGCGTACATGTCTTAGAGCATCGACGACCTTTGTGGCATCTTTTGACAAACCTGCTACATAAGGTGATTCAAGTCTTTCATCTACTGTTGCTTTGATGGATGAAACAGGTGTTGCTCCAAAGGCAAACACATCATCTCGTACAACACCGTTTAATGATGCTATTTTAGCTCTTATCATTTTATTAAGCTGCCAGACGGTGAGTTTTCTTTTAAAACGGTTTACTGCGATAATGGTCATGCTAGCTTCTGTCGGCAAATCTCCGCTGCCAATGCTTAGCACTCCCGCTTCCGTACCAAAAGCGATAGAACTTTTTTTATACCAAGGCTGTTTTGTCAGCCAAGAAACAAACGGTTTAAGCTTTTTCTCAGATGCCCCAACTGTAGAATTGGCACTAAAAGCCATTTTAACCTTTATAATGCCCGTATCCATAGGTGGCATACTATCTCGCCCGATAAGAGGCACTATGTGTCTTCCGCTAAGAACCATGATAGCCATACCGCCACCGATTAATAACATTCTGCGAGGAATCTTTAATTTTTTACCATTTGTAAATTTAAGCAGTCCGATAAACGGAAACATAAACTTAGAAACTATCTTGGTATAAAACAAAGAGATAAACTGTTCTACTTTGGTTTTTTGCGCCCCATGCCTATAAAGCCATTTTGATAAAAGCGGTATGAAAGTGACAGATAAAAAATAACTAACAAGCAAAGCGGTAATCAGCGTACTAATAAGGGGTTTAAAAATCTGTTGTGGAAATCCACCAACAAACATAAGCGGAAACAAAATAGCAATAGTAGCCAGCGTTCCGGCAAAAACCGGCTTCATAACCTCTTTAGTCCCAACATTAACCGCGTCATTAAGAGATAGTTTGCCTTCATTTATATGCCGCTCTATATTTTCCAAAACAACAACCGCGTCATCGGTAAGCATTCCCAATGAAAGTATGATGGCGGTATAGATAACGATATTTAGCTCTCCTCCGGTTAACCAGATAATAGCAATAACTGAGAAAAAAACCATCGGAATAGATAAACCGGCAGCGACAATTGCACGAAAATTACCCAAAAAGAGTAAAATAACTATAAGCGTATAGATGATAGCATCTCTTAATGCGCCTAGCATATTGTTATTTGATTGTAAGATAAGATTACGCTGAGTATCGCTGATTGTAAAATTAATATTTGGATATCTTAGCTCAAGCTTTTTCATAGCAGCTCTTGCGGCATTACTGACAGCTAAAACATTTCCATGAGGCACTCTCTCGATAGCTAAAGCGATAGACTGCTTACCGTTACCTATATATCCGCTTGTTCGTTTTTGATACGACCAGCTGACTTTTGCTATATCTTGAAGCTGGACATTTGGTAAAACATTTAAAAGTTTGAGTTTTTGGATATTGTCTTTTTCACCATAAAAAGTAATGGTATAAAAGCTGTTTTTACCCTTTACAAACCCAATCGGAGTATTATGGTTTAGTGTCCTGATGGCTTTTGCAATAGTTTCAAAATTAATTCCATATTTTTTTGCTTTAAACGGATTTACTTCAATATTTACAGAACTCTGATAACCGCCAAACACCTCGACATCTCCGATAGCTTTGATATTTAAGAGATATGGTTTTATAAAACTGTCTGAAATTTTACGAATTTGTGCTAAATTGATATTTTTATTTTTTGGGCTAAGCGCTATAACATCAACAGGTAGCGTAAAATCACCAACGGTATAAACGGCAGGATTAGAACTGGTGGGCAGTTTTGATTTCACGATAGCAAGTGCGTTTGAGACATCAACAGCAGCAGCATTTAAGCTTTTTTTATAGCTAAAATCTATCTTTACGATGGAAAAACCTGCCATATTTACCGAACTAATATCTGTTACGTCTGAGAGGCGTGCCACTTCATTTTCTATAGGTTTGGAGATTGTATTTGCGGCAACTTGCGCAGTTGTCCCAGGCGCTTTGGTTACTACTACAATCTCAGGAGGATTGGCATCAGGAAAGAGATTTTTAGGCAACTCGATAAGACCCATGACCCCTATAACAAAAAAAGTGGCGATGATAACATAAAGAAGATAAGGTCTTTTATGAAAAAAATCATACATTCTCTACTCCTTTATACGCAAAGCAAAACCGCTTGTTAGTTTAAGCAGCACATCAGGCTTGGCGGCTACTACGCGCTTGCCAATAGGTACATTTAATGCCACTACGCCTTCTTGTGCATCTTGAATAATCTTGATTTTATGAATATCTGCTTGATTTTTATGAATCACTAAGACATAATCATCTCCATTGTTGTTTAATACCGTATCAAAAGGTAAAAATACTCCTTTTCCATCAAACACGACCACGCTTGCCTGTACTTTGTCACCTGTTGCAAGATTTTTTTGCGGTATATATATTTTATATTCAGACAAACCGTTGTATGTTGCTGATAGTGGTACTGCAGGATATGTCTTGCCTCTAAAAACTATGCCTTTAACCGGTACGTCTCCCGGCACTCTGAGCAGTAGATAAAATCCACTATCTGCACTAATGGCAAGTACGGGATGACCAGGCATACCAACTGCACCTTTATTGAAATACACATGAGATATTACGCCGTTTACCGGAGATTTGATTACCGCATAAGTAAGATTATTTTCAAGCAGGGCTTTTTGCTCTTTAAGAGATGTTATTTTTGAATCAAGCGCGGCAATAGACGTTACCTCTTTATCAAATTGCTCAACTGAAGCACCCTTTACATGTAAAAGCTCGGCTGTGCGTTTGTGTGTTGCTTTTAGATTTTTTAACGCTACATACGAAGCGTCAAGACTCTGATTTAGCGATGCTATTTTACTTTTTATGCCGGTTATATCAAGTCTTGCTACAACCTCGCCTTTATGCACTCTTTGTCCGCTTAATTTTACGCTTAAAATTCTAGCGGGTATTATCGGAGACAATGCTACATTTTTATCATTTTGCACTGTCATAATAGCAGGCAATGTTAGCTTGACTTTTGATATCTTAGGTATATACGACTTAACCACTACCGGGTATATCTTCGCAACGGGGACTTTGGCAGCGCGCTGCTTGGCTCTTTTTATGGCCGTAACAGCAGCAAATGCCACAATAATCGCGATTGCCAGTACTATAATAACTTTTACACCTGTTTTCATTTTATAATCTCCTCAATATTATTTGCATAAATAACCGCCAACTGCATAACAGTCTCTACTATTTTTGTTTTTGTCTGATAAAGCGCGGCCTTAGCCGCTACAACACTATCTTCATACTTTAAAAAATCAATTACCGGCATTCTGCCGTTTAGATAACTAACTCTTGCTATTTTTAATAGCTCTTCTTTATTTTTGATATTGTTTTTATCAAGAGTAAGTGATTGTTTAAGCAAAGGCAATGATGACTTTAGCATCTTCGCCTTTGCTCTTAGTTCACTTCTTGACACATCAAGCCTATCTTGAGATATCAAAAGTTTTACTTTGGCTTTTTTGATGCCCATATAATCGCTCATAGACAACAGAGGAATGTTAACAATAAGGCCGACATCTCCATATCTGTTATAAACGCCCTGCTTTGTATTGTAAGCCGCGCCATATTGGTACATATAACTTCCATGTGCGATAACACTTGGATAAAGTGTCTCTTTTTGAGCTTTAACCTCAAGCCTTTGTGCTTGGATGGTTTTTTCAAGAGGAGCTAGTGAATCAAATTCATTTGATTTGAACATTCCGTCTAGCTTCATACTTACGGGCTCATTTAGCCAGATACCAGTTAGTGCGTCTATCTTACTTAAAATCTGTTGTTTTTGTATATTAATGTTATTTAGTGCTATTTTTATCTGATTTAAACTGTCATTTATGCTATAAAGATTAGATCCTGCAAGCCTGCCGTTACTAACTCCAAGACGTATAACTTTTCTAGTTCTTTGCAGCGAATCTGCTTTAGTTAACAAAGCTTTCTTTAAAGCTTTTAGATAAATAAGATTTGCGTTGCTGCTTACTATAACCGCTTCATTTTGCAAAAGATCAATTCTTTTTTTTGCACGCGCACTTGACTGCATCACCCTGGCTTTATCAGCAAGTGTGTAAAGAGATTTTATAAAAATCGGCATACTGATATTTATACCGCCTCGGTAAATATTGTAACTAAAAGGCTGCGTTTCGTTATGTTGCACAAGACCAACTAAAGCATTAGGTGCAAGTGGCAACATACTAGACGGTGTAGAATAATTATCATACTTGCCTACAAGATTTATGGTTGGATACAACTTGGCGCTTACCATGCTTTTTGCTATCTTTGCTTGATGGACACCTGCTTCATCAAGCTTTGTCTGCGCATGCAATTTTAATGCACTAAAAAGCTGCGGCATAGTATAACCATACAAAAACCACGGGATTATCAAAAGTAAAAAACTTTTTTTCATAAAGCGACTCCTAACATAAGTATAATTTTTTTGAAAATATATTCCGAGATTTCATTAACGGAAATATCAGAAGATGTATCTAAATCATCTGCCTTTTTTGCTGCTATCTGCCTTAGAGGTTTTGTTACCACTAAAATATTTACGGTACTTATAACCATGCAAAAAATAACCATTGGCTTAACATCTTTAAATACTCCTTCATCTTCTCCCCTTTTTAAGATATCGCTAAACAATCTAAACAATTGTATGCAGCCCGCTAAAACACTTTCAGATAGATTTTTACCGCTATTGCTCAACTCTCTTAGCAGCAATGCCGGAAAATAAGGATGTTTATTGGCAAACCTGGTATAAATAGAGATAAATGCTCTTAAATCTCCTACTACGCTATCACAGCACTTTTCACTTATTGTAATCTCTTTATATATACTAGATAAAATCTCTTTTACAACAACCTCGTAAATATCTTTTTTACTTTTAAAATAATAATAAAGCATCGCCTTGTTTATATGGCTAGCCGCTGCAATCTCGTTAATAGACGTTGCATCAAAGCCTTTTTCAGAAAAAAGATATTTTGCATTTTGTAAAATAGTCTGTTTTGTTTTAACTGCGTCACGTGTTTTTAATTTCATCACAATCCTTAACTAACTAACCGATTGGTTAATTATATAACGAAACAGCTAAATCAAATCTTAAAATACAATTTGGTATAATCACATCTATAATAATACTCAAGGAAGAAAATGCGTGGTTATAAAATATTTGCCGGAACGGCTAGCGTACTTTTTGCAAAAGAGGTCTGTAAAAAGTTAGATGTACCTCTGGCAAAAGCGGAGATAAAACGTTTTAGTGATGGAGAGATATCTGTGCAGATATCTGAGAGTGTTCGGGGTCGCGATGTTTTTATAATCCAGTCAACCGGCGCACCGTCAAATGACAACCTGATGGAACTACTCGTTATGACAGATGCACTAAGACGCTCAAGCGCAAACACTATAACTGCGGTTGTACCATATTTTGGTTATGCGAGACAAGATAGAAAAGCAGCCCCGCGTGTGCCCATAACGGCAAAGCTTGTAGCAAACATGTTTCAAACCGCCGGTATTGACAGAGTCGTAACTATTGATTTACATGCAGGGCAGATTCAGGGATTTTTTGATATTCCCGTCGATAATCTCTACGGTTCAATAATATTTCAAGAATATATAGCCGGTAAAAATCTTGCTAATCCGATCATAGCATCACCGGATATCGGCGGAGTCGCCCGTGCTAGATATTTTGCCCAACGCATGGGACTTGATATGGTAATAGTCGATAAAAGGCGTGAAAAAGCCAATGTGGCAGAGGTTATGAATATTATCGGAGATGTACAAGACAGGGATGTTATTATTATTGACGATATGGTAGATACCGCAGGCACCATGGTAAAAGCTGCCTCAGCATTAAAAAAGAAGGGTGCAGTATCGGTTATGGCATGTGCAACGCATCCCGTTTTAAGCGGTAATGCATACGACAATCTAGATAGCGGTGAATTGGATGAGCTGGTAGTGTCAAACTCATTAAGCTCAAAATCAAATACAAAAATTAAAGTTCTCTCAGTAGCACCGCTTTTTGCGGAAGTTATACGCAGAGTTTATCATAACGAAAGCGTTGATTCGCTTTTTATGTAAAGGCAAAATCTATATCTATGAAAAACATTAGAAACTTTTCCATAATAGCACATATCGACCACGGTAAAAGCACCCTGGCTGATAGAATAATACAAGAATGCGGAGCTGTGAGTTCTCGAGAGATGACAAAGCAGATGATGGATACCATGGATATAGAACAAGAGCGCGGCATAACCATCAAAGCTCAAAGTGTAAGACTGGATTTCGTAAAAGACTCACAGCACTATATATTAAATCTTATAGACACACCCGGACATGTTGATTTTTCTTATGAGGTTAGCAAATCCTTAGCTTCAAGTGACGGAGCATTACTTATAGTAGATGCTGCACAAGGCGTTGAGGCGCAGACAATCGCCAATGTTTACATGGCGCTTGATCATAATCTTGAGCTTCTGCCAGTTATCAATAAGATAGATCTTCCCGCCGCAGAACCAGAGAGTGTGGCGCAAGAGATTGAGTCCACCATCGGCATAGATGCGGCTGACGCTGTTATGGTGTCAGCAAAAACAGGCATCGGTATTCATGAGCTTTTAAATGCGATAGTTGACAGAGTTCCTCCTCCATCAGGTGATGAAAATGCACCTACAAAAGCTATTATTTACGATTCATGGTTCGATCAGTATCTCGGTGCCGTAGCACTTGTGAGAGTATTTGACGGCTCTATAGACAAAGGTCAGACGGTCAAACTGATGAGCAACAATCAAGAACATGCGGTTTTAGACCTGTTGTATCCTCATCCTTTAAAAAAACAAAAAACACAATCAATTAAAACGGGCGAAATCGGCATCGTAATACTTGGTTTAAAGGATGTAAACATCATAAACGTTGGAGACACGCTGACTGACGCCAAAAATCCCACCGCTGATGCGGTTATCGAATATGAGCCGGCAAAGCCGTTTGTATTTGCAGGACTCTACCCAATAGATACCGATAGATTTGAAGATTTGCGTGACGCATTAAATAAGCTCAAATTAAATGACAGCTCGCTCTCATTTGAGCCGGAAACATCCATAGCTCTTGGCTTTGGTTTTCGTGTCGGCTTTTTGGGCATGCTTCATATGGAGGTCATAAAAGAGAGACTTGAGCGTGAATTTCATATAGAGCTAATTGCTACCGCTCCATCGGTTATCTACCATGTATATCTAAACAACGGTGAAATGACAGAGGTGCAAAATCCCTCTGAGATGCCCGAACCAAACCACATAGACAGGATTGAAGAGCCTTATGTAAAAGCAACCGTTATAACACCGGCTGATTATCTTGGTAATATCATCACCTTGTTTGTAAACAAAAGAGGTATGCAAGATAAGATGACTTATATAAATGAAAAACGTGTTTTACTAGAATACTACATCCCTATGAATGAAATAGTTATCGATTTTTATGATAAGTTAAAATCAATCTCAAAAGGTTATGCCAGTTTTGATTATGAACCTAGTGATTTTAAAGTAGGCGAACTTGTAAAACTAGATGTAAAAGTAGCAGGTGAAGTTGTAGATGCCTTATCTGTGATAGTACCTAAAAATCAAGCTCAATCCCGTGGAAGAGGATTAGTCAAAAACATGAAAGAGATAATACCCAGACAGCTCTTTGAAGTATCTATTCAAGCCTCCATCGGTAACAAAATAATAGCCCGTGAAACTGTTAAAAGCATGGGAAAAAACGTAACGGCTAAGTGTTACGGCGGTGATATTACAAGAAAAAGAAAACTGCTTGAAAAACAAAAAGCAGGTAAAAAAAGGATGAAAGCAATCGGAAAAGTTGAACTGCCTCAAGAAGCGTTTATGTCTGTACTAAAAATGGATTAGTCTTTGAAGTGTCTGCTTTGTGAGCGATTATCTCTTGCGCATATATGCTCTACATGTAAAGATCAATTTTTACAACCATCTATATATAAACGCAAGATTTTAAATAATATAGAAGTTATTTCATTTTATAAATATCAAGATATCAAAGATCTTATTCACACAAAGCATACGGATTTAGGTTATTATATTTATACTATTTTAGCGCGCTGTGCGTTTAAAAAATTTGCCGATGAGTTTATTTTCAATGAAGATATTGCAGCTATAGCGATAGATGATAGGGCTAAAAACGGGTACGCGCACACCGCAATACTAAACAAAGCGCTAAAAAGCAGATATATAACGCCTCTTACTTGTAGATTAAGAGGTACAAACCATGTAACCTATTCCTCTAAAACATACGAAGAAAGATTAAGATATCCAAGAAATTTTAAAGTTAAAAACTTTCAACAAAAAAATGTTATTTTAGTTGATGATATTATAACAACAGGATTAACGCTCGCGCAAGGCTGCAATGCGTTACACAAAGAGGGCAAGGATATACTTTTTTGCCTGACGCTAGCAGACGCGCAAGAGTAAAACACTCTTTAGTTGGGTTTGGTACAACTTAAACTTTAGACTGAATGGTAACTTTAGTAGCTTCAAACAGTTCGATAGATTTTTTTACTATCTCCTCGTTTAAGATTTCATCGGCATTATATTCCTGAGTTGATCTGTCGCCGTCTAAATGGTTTGCCACGCAACTGCCGCTTCCCGCCTCTATCTCCTGCACCATTGAAGCTGACTGCATAACCTTATTGCTATTTACGACTTCTTGGGGTTTTTCTTCTGTGAGATTTTGCTTAATATCTGAATTGTTTTCATAGCTGTTTTTTGAACATGGGATATTTTTCATCACTGTTTCAAAACCAAAAATTTCACGAACCATCTGTTTTATAACGCCAAATCCGTGTCTTAAAGCTTTTTTGCACTCATCATCAACACAACTCTCCCAGCTTAGTACATTATCTTTAAACGACACAAATGTAATATGATTCTTAAAACACTCTCCTATCGCCGCATTTCTATCTGTTATCTGAGCAACAAGTTCATGATAAAGTTTTTGGGCATTATCATCCTTTGATATTGATGACTGCGTTTGTTTAATGGGTAGCTCAGATCTTGAAGATACCTGTTTTACTGAAATATCCGGTGGCTTTATATCGCTTTGCAAAGTATCTATCATCTGATCAATCTCTTTGATATGCATAGCTTCTACCATCTTAAAAAACAGTAAAGAAAGTACAAAGCCTCCATCTGCGTTGATTGAAAAAAGTTGTTTAGATTGGCTTAAAATTCTAAAAAATCTATCTAGCAGAAGTGTTGAAAATCTGGTATCTTGTGCATACATTCTCTCTTTTAAATATGCAATGAGCTCATCTGCTACCATCTGAGCATCATACTCTTCAAGTTCCTTTACAAATTGTATAAGCCCGGTATAATCTTTATCGATTATCGCCGTAAAAATATCAGCAACAACATGAGGATCGACCAAACCCAGCATACCCGTAACAGTACGAACATCCACAAAGCGTTTTGAATAGATAATAGCCTGATCTAAAAGCGTAATCGAATCCCTAAGACTCCCGTGTCCGCTGCGCGCTAAAATATCAAGCGCCTCTGATTCATACTCAACACCTTCCTCTTGAAGTATATGTGCTAGATGGTGGGAAACATTTTTAACAGAGATATGCTTAAATCTAAAATGCTGGGTCCTTGATAATATAGTGGCAGGGAGTTTTAGCGGATCAGTTGTAGCTAAGATAAATTTAACATACTCCGGCGGCTCTTCAAGCGTTTTTAAAAGAGCGTTAAAAGCCTGAGGGGTGAGCATATGAACTTCATCAATTATAAATATCTTGTACCTGCTTATACTAGGCTTATATTTTGTCTGCTCAATTAACGCTCTTATATCGTCTATCCCGCGATTAGATGCGCCATCCATTTCGATAATATCCATATGCCTTGACTCGCTTGCAAGCACACAGTTTTCGCATACCCCGCATGGCGTCGCTGTCGGTCCTTTATCGCACAACAAAGCTTTTGAAAATATACGCGCGGTTGATGTTTTACCGCTTCCTCTAAGACCTGAAAAAAGATATGCATGCGATACTCTATTGGACTCGATTGCAAGTGAAAGTGTTTGAGATACACTCTCCTGCCCTATTAATTCTTTAAAAGTCGCAGGTCTGTATTTAAGAGCTAGCGCCTGAGGTGTTTCATTCAAATCAAATATCCTTTATTAAAAAAATCTCTTTAAAAGATTTGATACCTGCTTTTTTATAGCTTTTGACGCTTTTTTTTGCAGTAATTTTTTAATATTTAAACTAACATGCGGTTTTTTAATATTTCCTGATAGATTAATCGTCAAAGGGTTGCCGTTAGCGACGATATTGATTTTTGCTTTTATGGCATTAGTTTTAGAATTTAACAACATATTTTTTGTTATTATTGAAGCATTATTAGATTTTAGCGCTATATTTGAGAAGGTGGTATCTTTATCTATCTTAGTTGATATATCTCCGTCAAATCGTTGATTGTAAAGGTTGACATTTGCATACCGTCTCACTAATGATAAAACAAGATTTTGTGTAAAATGACCGTTTGTCAATTTTCCGTTTAATGCGCCTGATCTGCTAAGCGTATCATAAGTCATATCTGCATTCACAACAGAGTTAAAGACACCCGGATACCCTAAAATATATAAGATAGGCATTGTTTGGATATTGTTTAATTTTGCCTGCAGTGTTTTACCTTTTAAAACAGCGTCAATATTGCCATGCAGCGTTTTTGAATAACCGTTTACATGTAAAGCTTTCAAATCGCCTTTAACCGTACCTTTAAAGTATAAAGGACCATAAAGCACTCTTTTAGTAAGAGGCGTAAGAAGTGCAAGATTCTTCATGTATATATTATATTTACCGTCTATATGAAAAGGCTGAGGCACGACAACGCCGCTTGATGTGATATGTGAGAGATTTGAATTTAGTACGTAATTGTAAATAGCATCATTTTTCTTCATCTTTACATTCATATTCATGCTCAAAGTTGTTTTGGGAAGCGTGATATTAAAATCTCTTTTTATTAACGGATAATTAAATAATGTATCAAATAGCGCTATTTTTGCATCTCCGTCTAATTTGTGAGGCGTGATATTTTTAAAGTCAATATCTATATTAGTCTTGGCATCTATATATGCGGGCTTTGCCGTCAGAGCCAATAATTGTTGTATTTTTGCGCCTTTAACAGAGGCTGTGATAGAAGTCAGTTGTGAATTGGCAACTGTTATATGATAGGTGGTCCGGCTGTCTGCGATATTTGAGACACCGTCTATATGTAAAAGCTTAAGCGTTCCGGTTATCGTTCCGTGCGTGTAGAGTTTTCCGTATAATCTTTTTTTAGTTACTCTGTATAGTGTCTGAAGTTTATTAAAGCTTACATTATATTTCAAATCAAGCTTATTTGATAACAGTGAATAGTCGCCCATCAACAATAAACTGTTATATTTATCAAGTTTAATTCTAATATCTATATGTTTTACCGACAAAGAAAATTTTGTAACTTTAGCAGGTGTCATTGTACGTTTTATTATCTCACTTTGGATAATCGGGCGGACTATATTGTTGCCTGGATGTGTAAACACTACTATATAAAATAATATAAAAATAAGTAGGACAAAGCCGACAAAAAACCAAAAATACTTCATCTATAAATCCTTTATTTGCTAAGCAAAAAATATTGTAAGATTATACCACAAGTCAACCAATTGCAACTTATAAAATATAACTTGATATTAAGTGGCTCAACTTTTTTAAATAAAAAATATAAAGATACACTTGACAAAGAATGACTCAATATGGTAGAATACATCTGGATTTCAAAAAAGGAGTCATATTATATGTCACAAGATGAGCAAAATAAGCAATCCTCACAAAAAGAGGAAATTGAAAATAACGAAAACGATGAAAACAATGAAATTGAAGATTCTAAGGAATTAAGAGTTGAAAACTCAGATGAATTAGAACAGCTAAGAGAACAAAATACGCAGCTTGCTGATAAATATGCAAGAGTACATGCAGATTTTGAGAATATTAAAAAACGCTTGGAGAGAGAAAAATATCAAGCAGTTGAATATGCAAATGAAAAATTTGCCAAAGATTTAATTCCTGTTGTAGATTCATTATCTATGGCAATAACCGCGACACAGTCGGATGCTCCGGCACAAGAGCTGTTAGAAAAGTTAAAAGAGGGTATAGAGTTAACCATGAAGCTTTTTCTTACAACGTTGGAAAAACATGGAGTCACGCCCGTTAGCGAAGATGAAGCATTTGACCCGAGTATCCATCACGCAGTGCAGCAAGTTGACAGCGAAGAACATGAAAGCGGTCAAATCGTAGAAACATTTCAAAAAGGGTATAGGTACAAAGACAGACCTCTAAGAGATGCCATGGTCGTAATAGCCAATTAACATTAGTTAAAAAGTATTACAAATTTTTATAACAAATAATTAAAAAAGGTGAAAAAAATGAGCAAAGTAATAGGTATAGATTTAGGAACAACAAATTCATGTGTAGCAGTTTATGAAGGCGGTGAAGCGAAAATCATCCCAAACAAAGAGGGTAAAAATACTACTCCGTCAGTTGTAGCATTTACAGATAAAGGTGAAGTTTTAATAGGAGATCCGGCAAAGCGTCAGGCAATCACAAATCCACACAAAACCATATCTTCTATAAAAAGAATTATGGGTCTTATGATGGATGAAGATAAAGCGAAAGAGGCTTTAAATAAAGTTACATATAAAATTGTCAGCAAAGATGGCATGGCTGCAGTTGATGTCGCGGGCAAAGTATATACACCGCAAGAGATTTCAGCAAAAATCCTTACAAAATTAAAAGAGGACGCAGAGAGTTACCTTGGTCAAAAAGTAACAGATGCCGTTATTACGGTTCCTGCTTACTTTAATGACGCACAGAGAAAAGCTACTAAAGATGCCGGTACGATTGCAGGACTTAACGTACTGCGTATAATCAACGAACCTACGGCATCGGCATTGGCATACGGCTTAGAGAGCAAAAGCGAAGAAAAAGTACTTGTTTATGATTTAGGCGGCGGTACTTTTGATGTAACTACGCTAGAGATAAGTGATGGTACTTTTGAGGTATTATCAACTGATGGTAATGCCTTTTTAGGTGGTGATGATTTTGATAATAAAATCGTTGATTTTTTAGTATCTGAATTTAAAAATGATAACGGCATAGATCTAAAAAATGATAAAATGGCACTTCAAAGACTAAAAGATGCTGCCGAAAATGCCAAAAAAGAGTTAAGTTCTGCTCAAGAAACAGAAATTAACCTTCCATTTATTACAGCTGATGCAACAGGACCAAAACACCTTGTCACAAAACTAACGCGTGCAAAATTTGAAGGTATGATTGAGTCACTTGTCAAAGAAACCATAACTCATATCCAAACAGCCATGAAGGATGCTGACCTTCAAAAAAATGAAATTAACGAGATTATCATGGTTGGCGGCTCAACCCGTGTTCCGTTGGCTCAAAAAATGGTTTCAGATTATTTTGACGGCAAAGAGTTAAACAAAGGAGTCAATCCTGATGAGGTCGTTGCCGCAGGGGCCGCAATACAAGGCGGTGTATTACGTGGGGATGTTAAAGATGTACTTTTGCTAGACGTTACTCCTCTTTCTCTTGGAATTGAGACATTAGGCGGCGTGGCAACTAAGATTATAGAAAAAGGTACAACTATTCCTGTTAAAAAATCTCAAATCTTCTCAACAGCAGAAGATAATCAGCCGGCAGTTACCATTTCAGTAGTACAAGGTGAGAGAGAGTTTGCAAAAGATAATAAATCACTTGGGCTATTTGAGCTATCCAATATCCCGGCAGCACCACGCGGAGTACCGCAGATAGAAGTAACTTTTGATATTGACGCAAACGGCATCTTGACTGTAAGTGCGAAAGATAAAGGCACAGGAAAAGAGCAAAAAATCACCATCACAGGAAGTACAGGACTAAGTGAAGACGAAATAAATAAAATGGTTCAAGATGCAGAGCAGCACAAAGCTGACGATGAGAAACGCAAAGCTTTAGTTGAAACTAAAAATCAGGCTGACGCACTTATCGCACAAACTGAAAAATCTATGGGTGAGATGGGCGACAAGCTTGAAGCAGGAGAAAAAGAAAAAATTCAAGCTGCTATTGATGAGCTTAAAGCAACACTAAAAGATGACAACGCAACCAAAGAACAGATTGAAGAAAAGGTAAAAATGTTAACACAAGTAAGTCATAAAATGGCAGAACAGATGTACAAACAAGAACAACCGGGCGAAGCGGAACAATCAGCCAAAAAAGCTGATGATGATGTTATCGATGCAGAGATAGAGTAAGAACTCTGCCTCCGGTAATAAAATTAACTCCTACAACGCCATAATTAATCGTATCGCATAATATAAAACTACCAGATTTAAGATAAAAATAAGCATTGACGAACTGCGTGATAGCATATGCTCTAACTTTGTACGTTTTTTATCATTTGTTTTTAAAGCAATAGAAAAATGTAAAATAGATGCTATAACTATAATTAACACAAACCAAAGTTTTGTTCTAAGCAGATCGACCACATGTGATTGGTTACCTTCAAATACAAGTTTTAGCAAACCATCATCCATAGCCATCAATATACCGCTTATAAGTAAAATAACAAGTGATGCAACTTCAAAATAGCCAAAAATTGGACCAATTACAGGATACACGGCTTCTTGTTTTTGTTTATCTCTTAAAGTGACACCAAGAGCAAACATAAAAATAGAGCCACCGATCCATGCTGTTGCGGCAAGTAAATGTATATAAAGTAATGCTATCATGCCTTATCCTTTTAGTTTTTTTCTATACAACTTTATGATGATCCAAACAAACAAACTAAGCATTGCCATTGAAAAACTAAGAATCTGTCCTAATGTAATATCATGACAGCATATATAGCCTATTTGAACATCAGGCGCTCTATATGCTCCGGCAATAGACCTTAGTATGCCATATGAAAATCCGTACACCAAAATAAGCTCACCCTCAAAACTTTTATGCTTGCGGTACAAATACACAATGATAAAAACAACGATACCTTCTAAACAAGCTTCATAGAGTTGAGACGGATAACGTAAAACACCGTGAACGTAAATGCCCCAACTATCATCAGTCACACGGCCTACCAGCCTTTGATTTAAAAAATTTCCTATTCTGCCAAAAGTATAGCCAAGAGGAATAGCCACAGCTACAATATCCATAAGTTTGGCAAACGATATTTTAGCGCGTTTACCGTATATCCAAGAGGCAAGTAAAAATCCAAAAATAGCCCCATGATAACTCATGCCGCTGATACCGACAAACTTACCGTGATAAAATGGATTAAAAATCTGCCAAGGCTGATGAAAATAGTAGTCTCGACTTGGATCGTATATTAGAATATATCCGAGTCTAGCACCAAGAATTACCCCTATTTCAACATATATAAAATAATTATCAAGCTGATCTTTTGTGATTAAGATATTATCTTTTTGCACTATCCATTTTGCCATATAAAGCGATGTCAGCAATGCCAAAACATACATGATGCCGTACCAATGCACACCTATGGAAAATATATGAAATGCAATAGGATTAAAATGTTGGTAAATATGATGCCAGTAATTCATCTCTCTTCAAGCACCTGCGCTATTAACTCGATGGGGTTTTTAAATTCAACATCAACATTTGCCTGATACATCGAATCATTTATCTGCATTCTGCACGCACTGCACTCTGCGCTCACCACAGAAGCACCGCTTTGTTTTATCATAGCTGCTTTTGGGACGCCTGCAGCTTTTGCAAAATGATATTTTTCAGTCTGCATTGTAACACCGCCAAACCCACAGCATGCATTCGGATCGCTCATCTCCTTAATCGTATAGTTTTTTGAAATAAGCCGACGCGGTTGCTCATAAATACCCTGCATTTTTCGCGCATGGCATGGGTCATGATATGTTACGGCTATGTTTCGTTTATCTTTGGATTGCAAAAGTTTATCTAGATCAGTATTGTCTTCAAGCCACTGTGTTGCCATAAAAATTTTCTTAGACAATTTTACCGCTCTATCTCTCCACTGCGGCTGATCATGAAAATAATGCTCATAATCTATCTTTATCATAGCACTGCATGTAGCTTCTGGTATTATGATAGCTTCGACATCATCTATAAACTGTTCAAAATATTCGATATTATGTTTTGCCAAATAATCAACAGTGTTAAAATCACCTGTAAAATACGCAGGAGCGGAACAGCATTTTTGTGCCTTTGCTAAAAAAGCATCAATTTCAAGATGTTTTAAAATACTAAGCAATGACTCGCCTACCTGGCGATAATTATAATTTCCCAGACAGCCTATAAATATAGCCACTTTTCTTTTGCCGCCGTTATTTATATTTTCGGGGTGCGCATTTAAAAAAGATGTTTTGCCCAAACTTGGCAATAATCTATTTTTCTTAATAATAGGCAATGAAAATCTAGGCTCCATAGACTCTATCTCTTTTTGTATCTTAAATCCGCATGTTTGAAATACATACCCAAGCTTAAAAAGCACATCCATAGTAAATCTATGTCTTAGCAGATAAAAAAATCCGCGTTTAAACCAGGCAAGACCGTATTTCTTGCGTATATCATTTCGTACTTGTTCGATTATCATATCCGTTGGAAGTGATATCGGACATATATCTACACAATTGGTACACAAAAAACAGCTCTCAAAAATATCCTTAGCCCTTTTATCAAGTTCAAGCTCACCATCTTGATAAGCACCAAGCAGGTCGATAAAGCCGCGAGGAGATGTAACTTCATCGCTATTTACATTGTGTATGGTACACACAGGAATACATTTGCCGCACTTTATACACTGATCTGATGTAGCTTTAAAATTAAATAAGTCATTATTTTGCATATCTATACCGTTTTTGAAAAAGTTTTTTTATTATCTGCATGGCTGTGCATATACGCATCAAATGCCATCGCTATATTTCTAATTAACAACATCCCGGTCTCAGAGCAGATAATATAACTATCGTCTATACTAAGGAGTCCGTCATCTTCAAAGGGTTGTAACTCCCGCAGAGCATCTTTAAAATATTCTTTAAAGTTTATACCAAATTTATTCTCAAAACGCCTAATATCAAGCTTGAAGTTGCTCATAAGTTCCATAATCACATATTTTCTGATTAAATCATCCTCGCTAAGTAAAACACCTCTTTCAAACGGCAGACGACCTGCGTCAATCGCCTCTTCATATAAACCCATCTCTTTAAAATTTTGAGCATAATGCCTAGAGCCTTCACCGATTGAAGTCAGTCCGATACCTAACAAATCGGCACCGCCTTTTGTGGTATATCCTTGAAAGTTTCTGTGCAATTCGCCTTTATCTATAGCTTTAAAAAGATCATCTTCAGGTTTTGCAAAATGATCCATCCCTACCATTTTGTAGCCGTTTGATGTCAAAAAATCGATTGTATATTGCATAATAGCCAGTTTTTCATCAGGTCTTGGCAGGGTGGTCTCATCTATCTTTCTCATGGTTTTTTTGAGCCATGGCACATGAGCATAATTAAAAACGGCAAAGCGGTCTGGATTTAGCGTAAGCGCCAAGTCCAATGTTTCTTTAAAGGTTTCAAGAGTTTGGAAAGGAAGCCCATAAATCAAATCGACATTTACTGATACCATGTTGTATTTTCGTGCCAGATCCATGGCGCTTTTTGTAATGTCATAGGGTTGAAATCTGTGAACTGTCGCTTGTACTTTTTCATTAAAATCCTGTATGCCAAAACTAACACGATTAAATCCGGCTTCACTCATAACTCTCATCTGCTCCTCATCAATATGACGGGGGTCTATTTCGCAGCTAATCTCTGCCTCTTTAGAAAAATTTGGAAAATAACTCTTAATCATCCTGATAATCTCATCAAGCTGAAGCGCTGAAAAATATGTCGGTGTACCGCCGCCAAAGTGCATCTGAATTACCTCTCTTGACATATCTGTATGTTTGGAGAGTATCTCTAGTTCACGGCGAAGATAATCCATATATCGCACTTTTTTATCCTCTTTTGATGTAAATACAACATTACATCCGCAAAAATAACAAGCACTTCTACAAAACGGCAGATGAAAATATAAAGATAAAAATCTGGAATTATCCATATTGGCAAGTTCATGCAGATATTGCTCATAAGTAAAATTTTGATTGAATTCTAAGGCTGTGGGATAACTTGTGTATCTTGGACCGGGCTTTGAGTATTTGACAAATTTTGTAAAATCTAACATTTTTATTATCCAATATAAGGGCAACTCTAAAAAAACCCTATTTTTCTTAGCATTATGACAAAGATGTGTTGAATATGCAATAAAAAATATAAAATACTATTATTAATTGATATTGCACACTCTCATCGTGGTACTTTGCTTGTTTTTTGGCTTTAAAAGGCGATGTAATACCAGTAACTTACATTATTATTTGATATTTTCTGGTATAATTATTCAGACATCACAATTTTATTACATAAGTTAAGAGAATCTAGTAGCTTTATCTTTGATGCACAAGGCTTAAACAATTGCGAGATAACAAGATGAAAAAATATAGAATTTTAATAGTTGAAGATGATGAGGTAAGTGCTTTAAACTTAGAAATTTCCTTACGAAAAAATGGCTATGATGTTGTAGCGGCAACCGATAACATGCTAAGTGCCATCAATAAGATTAAGGTTTACTCACCCGATATTATTATCATCGATATAGCTCTTCAAGAGAGCGCAGACGGTATAGAATTAGCAAACCTAATACGTGAAAAATATCATCTGCCTTTTATATATCTGACATCACACTCTGATGACCATATTATTAAAGATGCCAGTAAAACTGAACCTTATGGATACATATTAAAGCCATTTGATCCAAATTCGCTTCACGCAACCTTGCAGATGGCTCTTTATAAATACAATCACGAAAAGCAACAAGAAGCCAGTATTAGTGCGTTAAAACAGGAAAAATTAAATCTTGAAAAATTACTATACCACAATAATCACAATCAGCCAAATATCGAATTTGCAGATGGATATTGTTTTGATCTTAATGTTTGTGAAACCTTTTATAACAACAAAAAGATTAGACTAACTAAAAAAGAAAATGCATTTATAAAGCTTTTAGTAGCACATATTGGCCTTGTGGTTAGTTTTGATCAAATCATACAATATATCTGGGACGAAGATAATGCCACGCAAAACAGCGTACGAACGCTTGTTTGGAGAATACGCAATAAATTACCCACCGATATCATTAAAAATGTTTCCGGTACAGGATATTATATAGAATAATCATCATCTAAGCAAAGTCCATATTGCTTTTTAATGCTTGCATACTCGCATTGTAATTGTCTAAGAGCATTTTCATAATCAAACTCTTTGTTTTGAATATTTGCCGCTTGTTCTATATCACTGGATATATTTTGTATTTTTTTAAATCTAAAATTTGCGCTGGAACCTTTTATGGAATGCATGTTTTTAGCAAGTTTTGTATAATTTACATTTTTTACCAATTGAGGCAGTTTGGATATTAACATATCGGCTTTTGTAAAATAAAGCTTTAAAAGCATCTTAATCTGCTCCTGGTTAAGCTGCAAAGTTTCTTGCAAAGTCTGCATATTACAACCGGTTGTTTTTTGCGGTAAATATCTAATTAAAATATCTTCTAGCTTACGAATATCTATAGGTTTGCCTAAAAATTCATCGCAGCTGGATTCAAGTATCGTAATATTTGAACTTTTTATGATATTTGCAGTTAATGCCACAATTGGAATATGTTTAAAATGAAATTGCTTTTGAATCTTTAAAATCTCTTTGACCGCATCAGAACCGTTTAAAATCGGCATCTGTTCATCCATAAATATCAGATCATATATCTTTCGCTTATAAAGCTCAACAGCCTTTTTTCCATCTGGCGCTATATCATAAGAGATGCCGTGTTTAGACAGTAACATGCCTATGAGTTCCTGATTTGCCTCATTGTCTTCTGCTACCAACACCGAAGCATCAAAATATTTTATCTCCTGTTTTTGACTAAGCAACATTATATCGCGCTCTCTTTGTAAATCAAAGACATCAAGAAGACTTTCTCTTACTTTAGACAGATAAAGCGGATATGCTAAATATCTTGTATTGGGCAATGTTGTAGTTTTACTCTGAAAAATATCAGATATACATATAGATGGCTTATCGTTTGCTATAACAGCATCTCTGAGCGTATCACTCACATCTTCATCAAAAAAATACAGCAAATCATAATCGATATTATCCAATGAGCGCACAATACGTAGCTTTAAGCCCATCTGTTTAAGATATAATGAAATAACATCCAGCTTTTTCAGATCAGTTGTGTCAACGGCATAAAAGATGATTATTTTTGATTTTAAAAGTTTACACTCTAGCAGTGTTGGTTTTTTATCTATAATCTGCACCGGTATTAAAAGAGTAAATCTACTTCCCAAAGACAACTCTGACGATAACTCTATATCGCCTCCTAGCAAAGTAGCTAATTGCTTGCAAATAGCCAAACCAAGACCCGTGCCCCCGTAAACAGCTCCATTACCATAAACTTGAGAAAAAGGCTTAAAAATACCCTCTATATCTTTTTTGTCAATCCCGATACCGGTATCTTTAACGCTCACCATTAGTATATTGTCTTGCGTAATCTTTGACTCTATATCTATGCGCCCGTTTTGTGATGTGAATTTAATTGCATTGCTAATAAAATTTGACACAATCTGTTGAATTCTAAGCGGATCACTTAATATTTTTGATGGCATTAGCGGATCGGTATAGTTCATAAACCTAATATGTTTATCCTTTATCAGCATCACAAAAGGCTCAATAGTTCTAGATAATATCTCTTCAAAATTAAAAACTTGTCTCTCAACTGTAAAAGTTCCGCTCTTTAATTTTGAAAAATCTAAGATATCATTAATAAGATTTAATAAATTTCTCCCGCTATCGTCTATAATATCGAAATAGTGCTTATACCTCTTAGCTACTATTTCATCTTTTAAAATTTGCACAAATCCTAAAATAGCATTTAACGGTGTCCGTATCTCATGGCTTATATTAGATAAAAAATAATCCTTTGCCCTGTCTGCATCGATAGCTTTTACTTTAGCATCAATTAGTTTTGTCACGTCATAGCCTACGCCTATATATTCTCGTCTTTCGGTAAATGGGTTTTGTATCGGCAAAATAGTTGTATCTATATAAAAATATTCTCCATTTTTTTTTCTGTTTTTAATAGTTCCACGAAAAACTTTTCCTTGATGCAGATTTTGCCATAAATCTTGAAAAAATGATGACGGCATCTGAGGGTCTCTGATAACGCGATGCGAAAAACCTATCAACTCACTTTGCTCAAAACCGCATAGCTGTAAAAATTTATCATTAACATGTGTAATAATACCTTTTTCATCCGTCTTTGAGACAATTGCACTCTCATTGATGGCATAAATATATTGCTGAAGCAAGGTAACGTTTTTAGTGATTTCTAAATCTTTTTCATATATAGTTTGTGAATATTGTGCTAAAACAGAAGCAAAGTTTTTATCAAAAATATATGTTATTTCATCAAATAGTTCTTTAGAGATTATCTCTTTATCATACGCAATATCAATCATAGAGCGCTTAAAATGGCTACATATTAAAAATAATTCTTGTGAAGAGATATTATTGTTTTTCAGATAAAATAAAAGTTTCACCATAACGGGACAATTGCCGATATCTACCGTCCCTTTAATCACACCGATCAAATACTCAAAAATACCGTTGGCATAGGTATTAATAAAAAAAGCTCGTTTGATGCCATGACGCTTTAAAATATCACTTATCTCTTGATAATCCATCCATTGAGATATGATAAGAGATTGAGTTTCCTCGAAGATCGAAATAAAAGATTTACTTGTAGTTAAAGATTGCACGGATACAAACAAGCGTCCGTATGCCGCAAATTACGACATACTGGGCAAACTAGTGGCTTTTTCGAACAACTATAAGCATTTTAATGTTTAAAACTACAAAACGAATAAACTGCCATATAACACATGTTCTCATAAAACGAGCATATCTGCTTGGAATCATAGTTAGATTCATTTTATCGTTATTTTGAAAATTTAACTCTTCCGGTATTACTTTCTTTTCCATTTTTTCTCCTTTTTATTCCGGTATTAATGTCCAACCGGTTTTTAGTTTTGCTTTATATATAAATAGATAATGGAGCACCTGTTTTATCCAGTGACCCGCAAGACCTATCTCACCAAACGTATAATCAGTATCGCGACCCGTTCCAGGAAATCTATCAAAATCAGGAACGACGGGATAAACCGTCATAGCTGCCGCAGTTCCGGTTAGCAAACCTCTGCCTGCACTAGCGACACAAGCAGCACCCATTTCAGCCATTGAGGCTTCATGCAACTGTACTCCCTCACCCTTTGTAATCAGATCACAAACGCTGTGAGCAACCGCTTTACCTGTAATGCCTGCCGGCATTCCCGTACGTGGAGGTGTAGGATTAATCGGGGTTCCGTTTGGAGATTTTGCAGGTTTAGATATAAGGTGTGGTGGATTAAATGCAATTCCTACTGCAAAAATATTTTTATATGCAGGGCTTTGATAAGTTCTAGGCCAATCGCTTGCTTTCCACTCGCTATAAGGCTTAGGCGTATAATCTGCATCGACTTTCATCAGACCGTTTGGTGCAAACAGTTGATCGGTAATATCAGAACCGTCTTTACCATAAGCTTTCAGTCCAACGCCTGCAAAAGGAGGAATAAGCATCGCAAAATCAAACTCTTCAACTCCTGTCGTGCCATCTAGTAGCTCATAATGGGCTTTACCTTTTTCAACTTTATTTACATGTGCACCGATGATCCAATCAACATTACGCTCGGCATAAAGAGATTCTGCAAACAATTTTGAACTAACTACATAACCGTTTACTTTCATATGCAGACCGCCCATACCAAAGTCACCCAAAAAAGCTTCATTAGATATCCATTTGATATCAGCCATATCTCTAACGCCGGCTTTTCTTAGCTTAGACTCTATATTAAATGCATATTCAAACGCGGCACCCTGGCAAGTACACATACCATGACCCGTACCTATTAAAAATTTCTGACGTTCACCTTTTTGCATTTTTTCTATGCATCTGTCAAGCTCATGGCTTGCATGAACTGCATGGTCTGCCGTACAAACAGAAACGGTATATTCTCCTAATCCATTTGCATCACCTAACCCCGGAGTTGCTGCAAAATTTAATTTTGGTCCAGTAGCATTGATGACATAATCATAAGTCACCTCTTCAGTCTGCCCCTCCTTGCCCTGTCCTGTGTATTCGATAGTAACAAAAGGGGTATCAGCACCCTCTTTGCCCTCTGGGTTTAGTGAAATGGCTTTTGCCTGCTTATAAGTGATATTTCCTTTTCTATATACCGGAGCAAGATCAAACACTACATCTTGCTTACTCATATCGCCTACCCCGACCCAAATATTTGACGGAATCCAATTCCACTGTGAATTTGGTGTTACGACTACTACTTCATGTGCAGAACCAAGCCACTTAGCCGCAAATGTAGCAGCGGTATGCCCTGAGACTCCACCGCCTAGAACAACTAATCTTGCCATAATTACTCCTTTTATTTTACAATCTTGTACGAATGCTCACATAACTATAACTAAATCTAATCACAATAGTATCACAATAATATAAATTATAATACTTTTGTCAAGAAAAACAATCTTGAATGTAACTATTTACCACAGTATAGCCGCTGTGGTAATAATATATTTTATATATTTATAATTTTTTGAATGATCTCGAAACAATTATCAGATAGCTCATCCTCATCCAATATCCGTTTAAGCTCAATCTCAACTAATTGCTTGTTATTTGCATCCAATTTTTTATATATTTTAAATGCACCTGCCAGCGAAGATGATATCTGAGGATTTACCTTATCTAGTTTTAAAATCTCATCGGCTAAAAATTTGTATCCACTACCATCTTTAGCATGGAAAAAGCGGTAATTTCGCGTAAATGAACCAAAAAGTGCCCGTATGAAATTTGGCACCAGCTCATTATATGCACTATCGTGTTTAGTTTCATTTAAAACTGAGATTAGGTTGTCTTGGTGCGACATAGCAATAATTGAAAAATATTTTGTCATAACTAATTTATTGCCGGAGTAATGTTTGTAAAAATTATCTAAGGCGGGTTTTAGCGTGTCTATAAAATGAATAGATAATAACGATAAAGCAAATATCTTATCAGTCATAGTGCAAGCCTGATAATACTGCGCTTTACACAACTGTTTTATATCATCATTTTGTAAAAAAGCCAGGTACCACAAAGCTCTGTTTTTTATTGCACGTTTACCCATTTGTACCGATGTGATATGATTATTGTCCAGATCATTATAGTTATGATAGATTTGAAGCAATCTATCTTGATACAGCGTTGCTATCTCAAGCGCTAACACTTCTTGCGCATTGCATATTTTTTCAAAATCCAACACTTCTCTTGTCTGTAAAATGGCTGAGATTTCGGGCAGCGCGCAAAGTTTTGCCTTATACATCAAATCAGTATCACTGTTTAAAAGATCACCAAAACTATTTAGATATTTTTTATCAAGCTCTTTGGTATCTATAAGCATATTGATGGTTTTAAGCGCAAAATTTTCAGCCGCTTCATATCTGTTGTATGAATCTGTATCATATTTCATCAAAAAAGGATAATTTTCATTTGCATATACAATCTTAACAGGTGCACTAAATCCTCTGTTTAGAGATAAATATGGCCTGCTCTTTAAATCATCAAAGACAAACTTGTGGCTTGATCTACTAATAACCAAAGTCGTCTCCACTGCCAACTCGGCATCTGCGTAAAAAAGTGCGATACGCAAAGGATACATCATAGCAAACTGCTCTTTGCCGTCAGGGGTTTTTGGAATAATTTGTTTACATGTAAGAGTTAAAGTACCGTTATTAAAACTCTCTTCTAGCTCCAAAACAGGCGTACCTGACTGATGATACCATCTCTTAAACTGCGTTAAATCTCCTTTATAATTTTTCTGCATTGCCCAGAAAAAATCATCTATCGTCACAGCACGTCCGTCAAACGTATCAAAATACAGCTGCATAGATTTTTTATAATTTTGCTCGCCTAAGAGAGTGTTATACATTCTTATAACCTCAGCGCCTTTTTCATATACGGTTGCCGTGTAAAAATTATTCATAGAAATATATGACTTTGGCTGAATAGGATGAGCAGTCGGTCCGCTATCTTCAAAAAACTGATTTTCTTTTAACCGCTTTACATTGTCTATGCGAACCACATCTTTTGAATTCATATCGGCACTAAAACACTGATCCCTATAAACTGTCAAACCCTCTTTCAACGTCAGCTCAAACCACTCTTTACATGTAATGCGATTACCCGTCCAGTTATGAAAATATTCATGAGCTATCACGCTCTCTATACCCATGTAATCCGTATCAGTCGCGCTATGCGCGTCAGCTAGCACGTAATGAGAATTAAAAATATTTAAACCTTTATTCTCCATGGCACCCATATTAAAGCTATCGACTGCAACGATATTGTAAATCTCAAGATCATATTCACGCTTATACTGCTGCTCGTCCCATTTCATCGCTTTTTTAAGTGACTCCATGGCATGAAAAC
>JALVUF010000031.1 GCA_027023805.1 Helicobacteraceae bacterium | reverse complement strand
CAATTAAGCTTCTTTGAGTCGTTAAATGACCAGCAGATGCTCAAACTATCAAAGATTTCTTCATTACATAAGTATGCACAAAATTATACGTTATATTATGAGGGGGATAACAAAAATAGGTTGCTCTTTTTAGTCCAGGGCTCCATCAAGACATATAAAGTTGATAAATATGGTCATGAGATACTCCTTGGCTATATATACAAAGATACCATGATTTCAGAGATATCTTCTTTTAACAATCATCTTGTATGTTGCTATTCCAATGCCGAATGTATGCAAGAGAGCATAATTGTAGATGTTGACTATCAAATGTTTAAAGAATATTTTATCCATACTAACATATTAACAGATAAGTTTATAGATGAAATACTTCTGCAAACACAGCAGTTGCGCTATATTATCAATCGTGAACTTGTATTTGACGCAACCGCTAAAGTGGCATACATGCTGCACAATAATTTAGAACTATTTAACAAACTTAAACGACAAGAGGCTTCTTTTATGTTACATATACAACCAGAGACACTCTCAAGGGTGCTGAAAAAATTAAAACGACAAAACTTAATTGACTTTAACAACCAAAATATTATTATCAACAATCAAGATGCTCTGCAAAATATATTTAATGGCGGATTGTCATGAAAAAGCAAATTAGCATAAGCACAAAAATCAAAATATACGGAGCTGTTTTAATCTCTATGATGATAGGCATTATTATCGTCACTATTTATCTAAATCAAAAAAATGTAGATGATGCCCTGCTTATTAATATCTCAGGCAAGCAAAGAATGTTAACACAGCGAATATCAAAAGATGTATTTTATACCTACGCAAGTAAGGATCTAAATTTCAAAGATCTTGACCGCTCGATTAAAGCATTTGAAGATAACCTTAAATTTATCAAGCAATTTCACAGTTTACAGTCTATCTTGAAAAATCACTCATCTAACATATCATTACAACTGGCAAAAATTGAAAAGACATGGAATATTGTTAAAAATCAATGTAGCTATTTTAAAAAAACTGTCGGTAAAAATGATAATAGCTCGCACATTAAGACCCTAATCAAAAAAATACATAAAACAGACATGGTTTTACTAAAACAATCAAACACGCTAGTTACCATGTTTACAAATTATAGTGAAGCAAAAATAGGTCATATAAAAAATCTGCAATTGGCCGGTGCATTTTCATTAATAATAGTTATGATATATTTTATAATACAGCTAAAAAATATAGAATCTCATGCATTAGAGTTGATAAACCGCTACAAAAATATCTCTTTTGAGCCGGATATAACACACACGGATATTGACTCAGAGGATGAGATTGTAGAGATAAGCGATACCGTCAACTGTCTTTTAAATAAGGTAAGCAGTGCCATGGATCATTCCGCGCAAGCAATAGAACAATCACAAATGGCTTCGACTAAGCTTGAAGAGATCACGGATGAGTTTGATCATGTGCTTGATGAAATGTCTAAAACTCCTGAACTTTCCAAATATATTAATAGTAGTGAAGATATGGTTATACAATCAACTGAAGAGTTGGTAAATTCAACACAAAAGCTTCAGTTGCTAAAAAAAGAACTAGATGCACTGCTTATGCATTGTAAAACCAACGTATAAGCATAGTTAAATGCTAAGAATCTATCCAGAAATAAAAGTATATTTAGTATTAAAGAGTGAGATGAAGCAGGAGTGCTTTAAAGCTTGAGCAAAAATACAATACCTACACATTAACCTTGCAATGTGTAGGTATATTTTGTTAAGTTAACTAGCACTTAAC
>JALVUF010000030.1 GCA_027023805.1 Helicobacteraceae bacterium | reverse complement strand
GTGAACCACCCCGCCATAAATGGCGGAGCTTCCTAGAAACTCCGAACTATTGTTCAGATGTTAAGAGGCTTTGACGGTAGTCCCTACCGCATTAGAGTTTAGAATATTAACACTTGCATTATAATCTGCATTTGCGATATATCCACATTTTATGCAAATAAATTGTGCTTGTTTTTTTCTATTCTCTTTTGAAATGTGTCCACATCTTGAACATTTTTGAGAAGTGTGCTTAGGATCAACTTTAATTAGTTCTCCACCGTTTCTTTTCAATTTATATTCAAGCAGTTCAAAGAATTTCCCCCATGATTGTTGCAAGATAGAGCGATTAAGCCCACTTTTTGCACTAGCTCTCATATTGGGATTTTCTATTGAGCCTTTTGCTTTTTTGGACATATTTTTTACTTTTAAATCTTCAACTTTTACAGCTTGGTTTTCGCTTAGTTGTTTTGAGATTTTATGTAAAAAATCATTTCGCTTGTTTCTTATCTTTAAATGCTTTTTAGCAAGTCTCATTTTTGCTTTTGCTCTATTTGCACTCCCTTTTTTCTTACGACTTAAACTCTTTTGGGCTTTTATCATTTTTTGTATATCTTTTGTTAAGTCATGCTCTTTCTTTGGATTGATTGGTTTATTTTCGCTCGTCCAAGCAAATACAGCTACACCAACATCTATCCCTATGGTTTGTCCATTATTTGAGCCTATTACTTCTTTTAATCCATCTTCGTAGTTAATACTAGCAAAGTATTGATTAGCTTCGCAAGATACGGTTACTGTTTTTACTTTACCTATAATTTGCCCACGATGAAACTTTGTTTTAACTTCACCTATTTTTGGAAGTTTTAACTTTGAGTTTTTTATGGTAGCTGTAGAAGATTGGTAACTTTGGTATGAGTTATGTTTGGATTTAAATTTTGGAAACCCAACTGCTCCGCCTTGCTTCACTCTACGAAAGAAATTTTTATACGCAATATCTATTTTTAAAACAGAGTTTTGAAGTGCTGTTGAATCAACCTCTTTTAAAAACTCTCCACCCTCCGCATTTTTCATAGGTACGAGGCGTTTTTTAAGTTCATAAGCAGATAAGCTATCTCCGCACTCATAAGCTTTTATCTTTGCATCAAGAAGCATATTATATACATATCTACATGAGCCAAATGTTTTATGGATAAGCTGTTTTTGTTGCTTGTTTGGATCAAGTCTAACTTTTACAACTTTTAACATTTGCACTCCTTTATAGATTTGGTATTCAGTTGATATTATATCCTATTTTAGATATAATATCAAGTATACTTAAATAGGGGTACACAATGGAATATGAGTTATTATCAACAAGACATGCAAAATATCTACTCCATGCACATATTGTTTTTACTCCAAAGTATCGTAAGAAAATATTCACAAAAGAACACCTTGATTTAATGAAAACTGTATTTGAAGATATATGCAAAATGAATGATGCTACATTAGAAGAGTTTGATGGAGAAGCGGATCATGTTCATTTGTTGGTGCTATACCCTCCAAGAATTGCCCTATCTGTACTGGTAAACTCTTTAAAAGGTGTATCAAGTAGAAGATTGAGACAAAACTTTGATATTTTCAAAAAAGAGTATTGGGGCGATAATGTAGCTTTATGGAGTAGAAGTTACTTTGTGGCTAGTGTTGGTGGTGCTCCTATTGAGATTTTAAAACAGTATATAGAACAACAAAAAACACCTGATTGATATTTGCTTCGCAAATGTTCCTTATATCCCCGCCCTTAACGGCGAGGGTTTACGGAACTTGGTGCTAAA
>JALVUF010000029.1 GCA_027023805.1 Helicobacteraceae bacterium | reverse complement strand
TCTTCACAAAATTATTCTATCTCTTTTGGTGAGATTGTTAAAATAAATGCAAATATTATTATTGCCAAAGGCTTACATGTAAGTATCGGCGATATGATAAAAATAGTATCCAATGAAACGCAGCAGGAGACTACCGGCATGGTGACTGAAATAGATGATGGTTTGTTTTATATAACGCCTTTTGGATTTGTAGAGGGGCTTTGTTCCAAGGATAAAATATATAAAAATTCAAATGGTCTAAATATCTCAGTCGGCGACGGGCTGTTAGGCAGGGTGGTTGATCCGTTTATGAATCCGATTGATGGTAAAGGTGCTTTATTGCCTACACAAACAACCCCTATTATAAAGCCTCCGATTGAAGTTATGCGGCGTGGGTTGATAGATGAAGTTTTTAGCGTAGGTGTTAGAAGCATAGATGCGTTTTTGACATGTGGGAAGGGGCAAAAGCTTGGAATTTTTGCAGGCAGCGGCGTCGGTAAATCAACTTTGATGGGCATGATTGTGCGAGGTAGTAGCGCTCCTATTAAAGTAGTGGCGTTAATCGGGGAGCGCGGTCGTGAAGTGCCTGAATTTATCCAGAAAAATTTAGGCGGAGATTTACAAAATACCGTTATCATAGTAGCCACGTCTGATGATTCTCCACTTATGAGAAAGTATGGTGCATTTTCAGCCATGAGCGTGGCTGAATATTTTAAAAGTCAAGGTGAAGATGTTTTATTTATTATGGATTCTGTGACTAGATTTGCTATGGCACAAAGAGAAATCGGTTTAGCGCTAGGCGAGCCTCCGACTTCTAAAGGGTATCCGCCCTCCTCCCTTACTTTATTGCCTCAACTGATGGAGCGTGCCGGAAAAGAGCAGGGTAAAGGCTCAATTACGGCTTTTTTTACAGTACTTATAGAGGGTGATGATATGAGTGACCCTATAGCTGATCAATCGCGCTCTATACTTGATGGTCATATTGTTTTATCAAGAGAATTAACGGATTTTGGTATTTATCCGCCTATCAATATTTTAAATTCTGCTTCACGGGTTATGACAGATATCATAAGTAAAGAACACATGGAGGCCGTTATGAAATTTCGACGGCTTTATACGCTGTTGCGTGAAAATGAGATGCTAATTCGTATCGGCGCGTACGTAAAGGGCAGTGACGCAGAGCTAGATGAGGCGATAGATAAAAAAGAACCGATGGAAGAGTTTATGAAGCAGTCAGCCTCTTTGCAAAGTGATTTTAACACAACTGTAAAGACGCTGATAGAATTAATGAACAACAAAGGAGATTTACCCGCATGAGAATGAAATATTTTTTATCTTTACCTACTATCTTATTGATTATGGCAGGATGTGCAACAAGTGCGGTTCATAGCAGCTATAATAATAAAAGTGCAATTTGGCAAGACACCAAAAGTCATGATGCCGTAAAAGAGCTAAATAAACAATTGCCTGATAAATAATTTAATATAACTCCTGAAGTATGCATTGCGGCGATATTTTACCGTTAAATGTATTTTTAACAACATGGTAGCTGCATGTCATCTCTTTGCCCTTTTTGTTTTGTATTATCTTGTTAAAAGCCAGTATCTCAACAGTTTGTTTGATGTACGGTTTTAGCTCGATTGTTAATCTGCTGTGTGATTTTTCTGCGCCGAAATATGAAACACTTATCAGCCTGCCTTGACGTATGATAAATTTAGGACGCGGATTGGCTTCCCCATAAGGTTCAAACTTTTCAAGTATATCTAAAAGCTCAAATCCTATAGCGCCGTAAGCTAGTTCGCCAATTACATCTTCTTTTGGAATGAATGATTTTGGATCCAATTTAGCAGCAGCTCGGTTAATGCTTTTTTTAAAATCATCTAAATTTTCTACATGTAAACTAAGACCTGCAGCCATTTTATGACCGC
>JALVUF010000028.1 GCA_027023805.1 Helicobacteraceae bacterium | reverse complement strand
CCTGCTGCGTTTCATTGGATACTATTTTTATCATATCGCCGATACTTACATGTAAGCCTTTGGCAATAATAATATTTGCATTTATTTTAACAATCTCACCAAAAGAGATAGAATAATTTTGTGAAGACAGCTTCTCCTTGAGTGATTTTAAGGGCATGATTTAGTATCGATTTCCAGCAGGAGCGTTAACAAGAGAGAAAAACTCTGCTCTTGTTTTTTCATCGCTTTTAAACAACCCTCTTAGGGCACTTGAGGTAGTAGTGGAATTAATCTTTTGCACCCCTCTCATCTCCATGCACATATGACGAGCCTGAATAACAACAGCAACACCTTTTGGTTTAATTGTTTGCATTATAGCATCAGCTATCTGCTCTGTTAACTGCTCTTGTATCTGCATGCGACGCGCAAAGATATCAACAACGCGTGGTATCTTTGAGAGTCCTACGACTTTACCATCAGGGATATAAGCAACATGCGCGTGCCCGATAATAGGCAGCAGATGATGCTCACATGTAGAGTACAGCTCTATATCTCTAATTAAAACCATCTCATCATTACTGCTTGTAAAAAGTGCTGAAGAGAGTATCTCTTTTGCATCCTGAGTATATCCGCCAAACATAAATTCGTAGGCTTTTCTAACGCGTTTTGGCGTTTTTAAAAGTCCTTCACGCTTAGGGTCTTCACCCACATAAAACATCATGTCTCTTACGCACTCTTCAAACTTATCCTCTTTTTTATAACTCACTGCAACACCTCATCTAAATGTTTTTAATACTTGACACAATAGCACCAACTTGCTGAAAAAATAATTTTATCCATACAATTTGGCGCAAACATAGAAAATTTGATGTATAATTTTACAAAATAATTTTAAGTGATAACGCTTATGAAAGGCTAGTCATGACTCATGAAATAAAAGTAGTCGTTTTTAGCTTTGTGGGGCTGATATTTTTTGGTGCTCTGCTTTTAATGATGCCTTTTGCTCATAATGGGCATCTAAGTTTTATAAATGCTTTTTTTACTTCAACATCCGCGGTTTGTGTAACCGGTCTGATTGTAAAAGATACAGCAACTGCATTTACATTTTTTGGTCAACTTATCATATTACTGCTTATCCAAATCGGCGGAATAGGCTATATGACGGCAGTTACTTTTTTAGCAGTTATGCGGGGGCAGAAGCTAGGCTATAGAGACAGATTGATATTAAAAGAATCGTTAAACTATCCCGGCATGGATGGGTTGATACGATTTATGAAAGTCGTGTTTACCTCTATTTTTGCCATAGAAGTTATCGGTGCAGTTATCTTGACTCTAAGATTTTGGGAAAATATGTCTTTTGGTAAGGCTTTATGGGCTGGAATATTTCATTCTGTATCAGCCTTTAATAATGCAGGTTTTTCTATCTTTAGCAACAACCTTATGTCCTATCAACACAGCCTGGCTATAAACCTGGTTATACCTTTTTTGATAATATTAGGCGGGCTGGGATATTTTGTTTTAATAGAACTTTACAACTTTAAAAAAGGTCGGATTCAACGTCTTTCAACGCATACAAAAATTGTACTTATATCTACAGTTCTTCTGACTATTTTAGGCATGATTCTTCTTTTGTCATTAGATAGCAATACTATATTTAAGTCACTAAGCTGGCCATATAAGATAATGGCAGCATGGTTTACATCTGTAAATTACCGTACTGCTGGATTTAACACCGTTGATCTAGCCCATCTCTCAAATCCAAATCTGTTTTTCTCTACAGTATTTATGATGATAGGAGGAGCGCCCGGAGGTACTGCCGGAGGCATAAAAGTGACAACCATAGCATTAGCATTAATTGGAGTATGGTACACTCTAAAAGGAGATACGCATGCGCATATTTTTAGGCGCTCTATTCCCGGGTATCAGATAAATAAAGCATATGCCATTATATTTATGGCATCCATATACATCTTTATATCGACTGTTTTACTAAGCGAATTTGAACATCTTCCATTTTTACGTGTTTTATTTGAGAGCTGCTCTGCATTTGGTACCGTCGGTCTTTCTACGGGCAACGGGGGAGTTCTTAGTTACAGCGCAGATTTTAACAATTTTGGCAAATTGAATATTATAGTTTTAATGTTTATCGGAAGAGTAGGTGTATTTGCCTTTACGGCGATACTAGTTGGCAAAACGGTGCAAAGCCGGATTAAATATGCAGATGCAAAGGTTATATTATGAGTAGTTATGTAGTTATCGGCGTTGGTAGGTTTGGATTTCATATAGCGCAGGGGTTAGCAAAAGAGGGGATAAATGTTACGGCAGTTGATAATGATCCGGAGCAAATAAGAGAGATAGGCGAATATGTTCAAGATGCAATTATACTTGATTCTACTGACATGTATGCGCTAAAAGAGGCGGGAATTGGCAATATGGATGTAGCTATCGTTAGTATCGGCGAAGATATAGAGTCCAGTCTGCTGACGGTTATGGCTCTAAAAGAGTTGGGGGTTGAGACAGTAATCGCAAAGGCCATCACGGAAATACATGGCAAGATTTTATCGAAGCTAAATGTAACAAAAGTGGTATATCCTGAAAAAGAATCAGCATTAAGGCTTGTAAAAGGGGTTGTTCAAAATCTAAACTATGAGACTATCAATCTCTCTATAACTATGAAAATCGCTAAAATTCTTGTTCCGCCGTTTTTACTGGGAGTATCGATTTTATCTCCTATGTTTAAAGATGAATTAGGAGTAAAGCCTATAGCATACAAACATCAAGGAACATGGTACACATCATTTGAAAAAGATAATGTGCTAGAAAAAGGTGATATCTTAGTAGTATTGGGTGACACCTCGCACATCAACGCACTTAGCAAAAAAGTATAGAGCATCTAGTAGCATTAAAATTAGCTTATTACTCCTACTGTTATAATGAGCTTTTACTCATTATAACAGCAGTTTTTTATTTACATTACAAAGACTGAAGGGACTATTAGAGGATATTTTTTCATCTTTCGATAGATATGCTTTCTAACCACCTGTCTTAAATCGTTCTCCAAAGCCCGCGGATTTTTAATAAGTCCCTCTTTTATGTTAGATAAAAAATGTTCTAAAACATCTTCCATTTCATTAGCAAATGCCTTGTCTTGTTTATCTGGAACTAGTCCAAAGGTCGTGACCCTAGGCTTTGCAATCATAGTTGAGCTGTCTTCATTTACCTGTGCTACTATCATAACTACACCCTCTTGGGCTAGTTTTTGACGATCTAGAACTATATCATTTTCAATTTTATTATTATTTTGATTATCGATATATACTTTACCGCTTTTTACTGTTTTGGTTTTACGCATAAATTTTGGACTCACCTCTATACTCTCTCCATCGCTCATCAATAAAATATTGCGCTCAGGAACACCACATAACATTGCAGTCTCTTTATGCTTCATAATATGGTTATATTCACCGTGAACCGGCAAAAAGAATTTTGGGTTTACAAGTCTAAGCATTAGTTTTTGCTCTTCCATACTAGCATGTCCGGATACATGTATATCTTTATCATTTGCAACTTTCGCACCTGCGCGCTGAAGATGATTTAACATGGTGGAAATAGACCCTTCATTACCCGGAATAGCGCGAGCTGAGAGCACTATCAAATCACTCGGTTTTATTTTAACGTTTCTATGCTCTCCTGTGGACATTCTAAAAAGCGCACTACTTGGCTCTCCCTGTGATCCTGTGGTGATAATGAGCAAGTCTTTATCATTAATATTTGGGATTTCATCTGCCTCAACAAACGCATTTTTTGGAAGTCTGACATAATCATACTGCATACAAACCTCTAAATTTCTCTCCATAGAACGACCGATAACGCATACTTTACGTCCATATTTTATGCCATATTGGATAGCCTGATACAATCGGTGCACGTTAGAGCTGAATGTTGACATAATAATACGTCCCTCAGCCTTTGCAAATATACGGTCTAACCCAGGAGCAACAGTCAATTCACTAGGTGTAGGCTGAGTGTTATATGAGTTAGTTGAATCGCTAAGCAAGCACAAAACGCCTTTTTCCCCATAATAAGCAAAACGGTGCAAATCAGCAGTATAGCCGTCAATAGGAGTATGATCAATTTTAAAATCTCCGGTATGAATGACGGTTCCGGCTGCTGTTGTAACTGCAAGAGATGAAGCATCTATGATGGAGTGTGTCATATGCATCCACTCTACCTCAAAATCATTACCGATTTTATAAAGCTTACGCTTTTCTACAGGACGAAAATATCTCTTATACTCTCTTAACTTATGTTCATCAAATTTATTTTCTATCATAGCCAAAGGCAGCGGGGTTGCATAAATGGGAAACTGCATCTCTTTATACAGATATGCTACCGCGCCTATATGGTCCTCGTGTGCGTGGGTTATGATAACTGCTACTATTTTATCCTTTATTTCTCGCAAATATGTAAAATCCGGTATCAAGATATCAACACCGTGCATATCTTCATCAGGAAAACTCATTCCAACATCAATAACTATCGCCTCTTTTTCTGTTTCAAAGACAGTGATATTACCGCCAATTTCACCTAGTCCTCCAAGCGGAGTAATTTTAATTTTACTAGCTGTGTTTAAATCAAGTTTAAAGTGTGGATTTAAACGTTTTTTATGCATCTCCTGATTTTTAACAACAAACTCTTTTAATTTATTATTGACCGGTGCGGGTGCATTTCGTCTTTTTCGATATGAATTTTTATTGTTATTTGATCTTTGAGATCTATTGTTATTTCGTGGTTGTTTTGTACGATTATTGTCTGTTTTTGGCGCAGCTTCTTGAGTCGGCTCATTTCGTTTTACTTGGTTCATCCAAACTCCTTATATAAATTATAGTTTTTTATAGAGTTGGTGATAGTCTCCAGCTGTCATCTGATGAGGTCTGATATTGTGTAAAAGATTTTGTGATTTAAAAATATCTAAAAGCAGATCTTTTTCATACTTTGACGACAAATTTTTAAGAAGAGTTTTTCTAGGCTGCATAAATGCAACTCTTAACATCTCTTCAAATCCTTCATCTTCTAAAGTAGCGCGCTTTTTTATCAACAAAACGCTAGACTGTACTTTTGGCACCGGCTCAAACGCAGTTGGAGGAACATCTATGACTACAGAAGCACTCCCCGCGCTTTGAGCTAAAATACTAAGCGCGCTAAAAGAGCTGTCGCCACTATTGGCTGAAAATTTATTGGCAACTTCACGCTGAATCATAACCAAAATATTCTCACACATAGGATCGCCAAGAGCCCTTAATATTATATTGGTAGCTATGTAATACGGCAAGTTGGCTATCAGATCATAAGGCTCATGTACAAGCCGATGATGCCAACTTTGCAATACGTCGCCACAGTGCAAGACCAATCTTTTACTTTGAATCTCACTTTTAAATCTTAAATCTAATTTTTTACATAAATCGGTATCGACCTCAAAAGCTACTACACTTTTGACATTAACTAAAAATCTAGTCAAATCACCTAAGCCAGGCCCAATCTCTACAATCTTATTGTTATTATTGGGCATCGCTTCGATAATTTTTCGTAAAACAGACTCATCTTTTAAAAAATTTTGTCCAAATCTCTTTTTAGCCGTAATGCCACTGTTTTTCATCTGCTAAGTCTATCTTATTTTTCCTTACAAAGAGTTAACAGTAAAAATCTAATCCAAGTTTTAGTAAAAATGGGATAAGATTCAAAAAAAAGAAAGTAGCACATGGATTATTTCGCAAAACGCATTATCCCTTGTCTTGACGTAAAAGATGGACGTGTGGTTAAGGGTGTTAATTTTGTAGGACTAAAAGATGCGGGTGATCCGATTGAAGTAGCACGCAGATACAACAATGAGGGTGCCGATGAACTTACATTTTTAGATATTACCGCATCAAGCGATAACCGTGACACTATCATTGATATCGTAAAAAAAGTTGCATGTGAAGTTTTTATACCATTAACCGTAGGTGGTGGCATTAGAAAACTTGATGATATTTATAAATTGTTAAATGTAGGGTGCGACAAAGTAAGTATCAACTCAGCTGCAGTTAAAAGACCGGAGTTAATTGATGAAGGAGCTAAAAGATTTGGTTCACAATGCATAGTAACAGCTATTGATGTCAAAAAAACCGGTAACAAACATCATGTCTATCTAAATGGCGGCAGGATAGATACAGGTATAGATGCGCTTGTATGGGCAAAAGAAGCGGTTAGCAGAGGAAGCGGAGAGATTCTTTTGACCTCTATGGATGCCGATGGCACAAAAGACGGGTTTGAGCTAAATATAACGCAGCAAATAAGCCAAGCCGTACATGTGCCCGTTATCGCAAGTGGAGGGGCAGGAAATATGAGGCATATTAAAGAGGTATTTGAACACGGCGCGGATGCAGCACTTGCGGCTAGCATATTTCATTACAAAGAGGTAGATATTACGCAGTTAAAGCATTACCTAAACAAACATGATATACCGGTACGCTTATGATAGTATGTGCCGGCAATAGTGAAAATTTTGAATTTGCAACATCTGTTGGGGTGGGGCTGATAGAGACAGCTATTAATCTTACAAGATTATGTCTTTTTGATAAGCCTGAATTTTTACTTTTTGTAGGAACGGCGGGCAGTTATGGCAAGTATGATATTTTTGATATTATCGAATCAAAAACGGCTGTAAATATTGAACTCTCTTTTTTAAAAAATGACTCATACACCCCTTTGGATAACGTAATAACTACCAATACGCAAAGCAAAAGAGACATAATTGTAAACTCTTCAAATTACATAACAACCAATGAGGATCTGGCAAAAAAATTTGTAAAATTAAATATAGATATTGAAAATATGGAATTTTTTTCACTACTTAGAGTTGCACAAGAGTTTGAAATTCCGGCCGGTGGAGTTTTTTGTATAACAAATTTTACAAACGAAAATGCGCATAATGATTTTTTAAAAAACCATGCAAAAGCAAAAGAAAAACTGACTCTGCATGTAAAAAAACGAATCAATGAGCTGACCAAGAGATGAAGCAGTCCTTATTTCAATACACAAAAGATGAATTAGCGCAAATAGCCGGGCCAAAATTTCGTGCAAAACAGATATATGGCTGGATGTACAACGGTTTTGTAGATAATTTTTCACAGATGCAAAACATACCTAAACAGCTAAGACTAGACCTTGATGACAAATATGTTATAAATCCTCTTAAGATTGCCAAAAAAGAGATAGCCCATGATAAAACCATTAAATATCTGTTTGAATTGCAAGATGGAGCAACCATTGAAACCGTGTGGCTAAAAATGAAAGATGCGCTTTATAATGATGGCAAATTAATACAAGAAGCAAAATATACGGTCTGCGTGTCAAGTCAGGTTGGATGTAAAGTGGGATGTAGTTTTTGTTTAACTGCTAAAGGCGGTTTTACGAGAGATTTAAGCACCGCAGAAATTGTCGCGCAAGTTTGGGCAGTTAAAAAAGATAACAATCACCCGCATAATCGTAAAATAAATATTGTATATATGGGGATGGGTGAACCGCTCGATAATTTGAACAACCTAAGCAAAGCTATACAAATCTTTAAAGATGAGGAGGGTTTAGCGATTTCGGGCAAAAGACAAACAGTATCAACTAGCGGAATTAGTTCAAAAATAGACAAATTGGGCAAAATGGATCTAGGTGTACATATAGCTATATCGCTACATGCGGTTGATGATGAGCTAAGAAGTGAGCTGATACCCATGAATAAAGCATACAATATCGCCTCAATCATAGATGCAGTCAAAAGATTTCCAATTGATGCAAGAAAACGTGTAATGTTTGAATACCTAGTAATTGCAAATAAAAATGATGATATAGTTAGCGCCAAGAAACTGGTAAAACTATTAGGCGGTATAAAAGCTAAAGTAAATTTGATATACTTCAACCCATACCCAGGGACAAATTATGAACGTCCCACAAAAGAGAGTATAATTAAATTTCAAAACTATCTTTTAAAACATGGATTGTTATGCACAATTCGTGATTCAAAAGGCATAGATATTAGTGCCGCTTGCGGCCAGCTAAAGAGTGCCTCAGAAAAAGAAACTTAACAAAAAGGATATATTATGGTACATATGGGCATCACTCCGGTTGGAATAGGAGAAATAGTGTTTTTGGTTCTTGTAGTTGGAATAGGCTTGGTAGCATTTTTAAAAGCAGCACTAAAAGACAATTAAAAACAGTAAACTTATTACATGTAAGGACTTTCACATCTCAAGCGCTTTTACATCAAGATTTTTTCGAAAAATTGCAACAACAAAATCAAACAAAAAAAATTCTTTTTTCATTCGAAA
>JALVUF010000027.1 GCA_027023805.1 Helicobacteraceae bacterium | reverse complement strand
ATCAGTTTTTGTTTAGATTTTCTAAACTTCAAGATGCTATTGGAGAAAAACTATTTAAAACCATTTTGTTGTATTTGGAAGAAAAAATTGAAAATAAACCTTTTATTGATATATTAAATAGATTAGAGAAACTAGAATTGTTGGTTGATGTTAATGTATGGAGAGAATTAAGAAATGATAGGAATGATTTAGCGCATAATTATGACGATGACCCAGAAGAAACATCTGAAGTTATAAATAAATTGTATTATAAAAAAGATATATTAATAGATATATATCAAACAATAAAATCAAAGACTCAACTATGAGTAAAGAGAAGAACAAAGGAGTTGGCGATATTAGAATTAGGAATATCGAAAGATGAAGTACAAGAAGGTGTATTTAACCAATTTATTGGAGTGTTGGATGATAATTTCAACACTAATGATGAAAAATACAACAAGATTACAGCTTAAAAATACTTTTAGATATAAATGATAAAAAAATATTTTTTAAACTTTGCTATTATTATTATTGATATTCTTGTACTTATTGGTACTTTTTATCTTACCCAATATGTAAGAGTTGAACTCAGTAATACACGTGTCCCTGTGTTTAATGAGCTTTCGTTGCAAAGATTTTCATTTGTCATTATCATTGCTATTGCCATTATGTTTTATGAAAAGATATATACTCTGCGATATGATTTTTGGCAAGAGACATATAAGATGATAAAGTCACTTTTTTTAGCTTATTTTATAGTGCTGGCACTGTTGACTTTACAAAAAACCTCTTTAGAATATTCTCGTCTTTTTATCACGCTCTATTTTTCATTTGCTATGCTGCTGCTTCCTGCTGCTAAAAGGCTGATAAAAAGAGTTCTTTATAGTTTTTCATTTTTTAAAAAGCGAGTACTTATCATCGGGGATGCAAGTCAAGTTGTTACCTTAAAAAACGAGTTTGAGAAAAATTGGTATCTTGGGATACAACCCTCTCGAACAAACTATAGTATGGTCATAATCTCGTCAAAATCTCTTGAGCCTGAAAAAATGAATGCAAAGATAGAAAAATATCTAAATGACAATGACGAGGTTTATGTCGTGCCATATGCAACAAGTGTCAACTTCACAAGCTCAAATATTATGGAGTACTCTAACATCAGGTACAATACAATCCAGATACAAAATAAGCTTTTGATAAAAAAGAATATTTGGATTAAAAATGGATTTGATTTTTTTGTTGCACTGATGATTTCACCTTTCTTTTTAATCATCCATACTTTTATAGCTATTTCTATCAAATTGGACTCTAAGGGGAGTGTCTTTTTTAGACAAGAGAGACTCGGGAAGGATGAAGAAATTTTTTTATGCTACAAATACAGAACAATGTTTGAAGATTCTCAAAAACTGCTAAGCCAATACCTCAAAACCCACCCTCAAGAGATAGAATATTACAAAAAGTTTCATAAATACAAAAATGATCCCCGCATCACAAAAGTAGGTAAATTTCTACGAACCACCTCTTTAGATGAATTAGCTCAAGTCATTAATGTTCTCAAAGCAGATATGAGCTTAGTCGGTCCAAGACCATACATGCTAAGTGAATCTGAAAAACTAGGTGACAATAAATACTTTATACTTAAAGTAAGACCAGGTATAACGGGACTGTGGCAAGTGAGTGGCAGAAACAATCTTACTTTCAAAGAAAGAAATGAGCTAGAGGTTTGGTACATAAAAAACTGGTCACTGTGGGCTGATTTTGTGATACTGATAAAAACCATCAAAGTGGTACTTGCAAAAGTAGGGGCAAAATAAAAAATTTATTTAAAAACGAAGGTAAATAGATATTAGCTGACTGTATTATTTGAGCATCAGATATATATTTTACTTTAAATGCAAGTATCATTATTTTTTAGTTATTTTGCGATTAGCGTACTTTGAAAGATTAAGAATTTTAAATAGTTATTGCATAATAATAAGTATTATACAAGTATAAAACTATTATAATACTCTAATTAAAGGAGTTTTTATGATAGTTTTATTCTCCCATCAAAAAGGTGGAGTTGGTAAAAGTACCGTCGCCATTAATTTTGCATACCAGATTCAAAAGAAATATAAAGACACAGCTATACTTGATCTTGATTCTCAACACTCTGCTATTCTTTTTAATCAACTCCGAAAGGGTGAAAGCCTTCCGACAATTAAATGTGTCACTCAAAACGATATAAATTTAGGTGAGTTTTTGAGTCATTATAAAGCTGATAAAAGCAATCTTCTCATTATCGATAGTGGTGGTTATGATAGTGATATTAATAGAACAGCACTCATTAAAGCAGATATAATTATTACTCCTGTAGGTATCTCTCAAATAGAGATATTTGGACTGCAAAAATTTAGAAAAATACTCAAAGACGCAAGTGAAGCATTGGACATAAAAATAAAAACAAATGTCCTACTTAATAATGTTGACAGCAGATCCAAATCAAAGCTCAAAGATCTAAAAGAGTACATTAAAGAAAAACCTAACTACTTTAATCTTTTAAATACTACATTGTACTCAAGAGCAGACTATAAAAATAGCTATGGTGATGGACTTACAGTGAAAGAGTACAATAAAAAAGGTCAAGCTCAAGAAGAGATAAAAGAGTTTACAAAAGAGATTTATAAACTATTAAATAATTAGTTTAATACTAGTATTTTACAAGGATTAATATGGCAAAGATTAAAGAATTAGACGATTTAGATATTACTGAAAAAGAGACAAGTTTTATCAAATCAGCAGATATGAGCAAGGCTAAAAAAAACAAGGGTGGCAGACCTAAAAAGGATGCCAGTGAGAAAGCAAGTGAGCAAATTTTTATAAATGTAACGAAAGATGAAAAAGTTAAAATAGAATCAGTTGCTAAAGAGTTTGGAATTAGTGTTAGTGCTTTGTGCAAGATTAGTTTGGTAAAATTTATTTAGTAATTTTATGAAAATAAAACACCTAGATAAAAACTCTAACCCATTTGTTATTAAATTTATTTTATACTATAATATTTAAACTATTAAATACATTTCATTGTTGTCAATGCAAACATTTACGAAATAGCTGATGATTTTTATGCACATGGAGGAAAGCTACTCATTCTTGATGAGATACATAAGGTCAAAGATTTTTCAGCACACATTAAAGCTATTTATGACTTTACAGATCTACAAGTGGTTTTTTCTGCATATTTCACTTTATTCTTCCACCCGTTTCACTCCAAGCCTTCCACTTTTTTGAGTCTCAAACAAGCATGTAAAATTGTAGCATAAATGAGAGTGAGTGGAAGAATGGTTTCTCCTATTTCATCATTTTCTTAGCATTTATCTTGCGTTGGGAATCTCCATCAGCTTGAAATTCTATTTTGTAAGCATTATGTACAATCCTATCTAAGATGGCATCTGCTATAGTTGCATTGTGCAGATACCCATGCCAATCTTGTATGGCAAGTTGAGATGTCACAATAACAGATGATTGATTCACTCTGTCCTCAACAATCTCTAGAAGGTCTCTGGCTTCTGCAGCTTTAAGTGGACTCACTCCGAAATCATCAAGTATCAGCAGGTTGATTCGTTTGAGTCTTGCTAAGTATTTGAGATACTCTTCATCTCCTCTTATCGCTTGTAAGTGTTGCATGAGTCTTGGTACTCTCAGATACAGAGCACTATAACCCATACTCATTGCTTTGTTTGCATATGCTTGAGCGATATATGATTTTCCTGATCCAGTCGGACCCGTGAGAATAATATTCCTAAAGTATTTCAGATAGTTCCCGCCTGCTAAATCAAGTAGAACACTTTTATCTAAATTCCTATCAGGTGTAAAATTTATCTCACTGATACTAGCCCCTCTCTCGTGAAGTTTAGCCTGCTTGATAAGTCTCTGGAGCTTCTTATTGTCTCTGTCTAACTCCTCTGCTTCAAGAAGCATCTGCACTCTCTTCTGGAATGGGAGTTCACTGTAAGCAGGTTGTGTCTCTTGTTCTATGTAAGCTGTGTAAAAAGCGCCTAATTTAAGTTTCTCTGTAAGTTCTTGTAATGGCATAATTTGTCCTTATCTTTGGATTGTTATATAGTTGACTATATAGTGATTTAGCTGTAATACTCAGCACCTCTGATATTCTTGTGTGTTGTAAGAGCGATAAGTGATGCACTCTCATCACTATCTTTTGGTGTGTAAGATTTGAGTAAATCTTTTACCTGACCTACTTTGTAGTAATGTTTAGAGATAGCCATAGTAGAGATAATCTCTAAATGCTCCTCTGTGTACTCTTTTTCTTGATACTTTTTATACTCTCTGATGATTCCTAAACAGCTCCTGTATCCCATCTCTGGATGGGGACGAGAATCCATAATATTTTTAAAAAGCTTTGCTGTCTCTGTACCGATAGTAAGTCCCCAGTTCATAATTCTGCCAGGGGACCACTCAAGATACTTCTGATGAGAAGATGCCATATGCTCTTTATTGGTTGAGTAGGCACCTTTATGAAGTAGTTTAGGATGTGTGGCTACTGTTTTTCCCTCATAGGTAATAGTTACAATCTTTGCTCCAAACCACACCTCTACTTTTTTGCCTATAAGTTGGTAAGGGACTGAGTAGAAGTTATGTTCTAACTGTATATGATAATCCTTACTCACCTTGAGTAGCTTAAACTCTTTGTACTCATATCTTGTCGCAGGCAGTGGCATCAGTGCTGGTTTATCTAGCTTAAGAAAGAGCTCTCTTCTGCTACAATCTAGATGTTTCATAATCTTGTCATGGTAAAGAGGCATAAGTCTCTCTATCTCTTTGTTGAGCTCTGCTATAGAGAAGAAGGTAAAGTTTCTGAGTCGTGCTAGTATCCATCTCTGTACAAGTTTTACTGCAAGTTCTACATGAGCCTTGTCCTTAGGTTTATATCCACGAGTAGGCATAACAGCACTTCCACAATGTCTTGCCATTGCTGCATAATCAGGATTGACATCTGGGTCATAGTTGTCAGCTCTTGTAACAGCACTCTTGAGGTTGTCAGGGACAAGTAGTTCAGTGACGCCACCAAAGTATGTAAACATGTCTGCATGTGCATCAATGAAATCTCTTTTCTTCTGTGAGGCTATTGCTTTTACAAATGCAAAGCCTGATGCAGGAAGAACTGCTATAAAGAGTTCTGCTTTAGTTATGACACCATTGGTATGGTTTACTATATTTACTGTTTTACCACTAAAGTCTATAAATGTTTTTTCGCCAGCTTTGTGGGTAAGGTGCATGGAGGGATTTATTTTTTTAGAGTAAGATTTATAGCGGTTACAGAACCATGTAAAGCCGTAGCCTTGTTTGTTAGGACACTTTTCAATGTACTCTTCATGTAAGAGTGTCAGTGTTACTATCTTGTTTCTAAGTTCTACATGTACTTTCGCAAAGTCTGGAACTGGGTACTTACTCTCTGTAGTGCGGGTCGATTTAAAAAGTGCAAGAATCTCCTTGTCTCCAAGGGAGATGATATCCTTATACTTTTTGTTTGTGAGTTTGAACTCTTTAGTGTATTGGTTTACTACACTATGGCTGATATTTAAAGCTCTCGCTATCTTTCTGTTGGATAGTTTAGCTTCACATTTTAGTCGTAAAATCTCTTTGATCTTCAACATGCTTAATCCTTTCATATTTTCTCCATCTCTATTGAGATAGACAAAGTTTAGCACCATAATAAAATGGTAGATTTAGCTTGTTTGAAAGGTCAAATATTTCGCCAACTCAAATTCCAAAATCTTTTCACAAAACACTCAAAAAGTGGAAGGCAAAAAGTGAAAAGGGTGGAAGAATGTTTGTGAAATCGGTGGAAGGTTAAAAGTGAAAGGAGTGGAAGAATGTTTGTGAAATTTGCAGTTTTTTCTGGCTCTTCTGCAATAAATACTAGATACGACATAGGTGATCTCTCTAGGAGGGCATTGATATACAATATGCCGGTACTTTCCATTTAGAGAATATTTATCGCTTAAAAATATCGCCCATCTTAGAGCCTACACACTTGAAGAAATAATCACTTTACACGAAGATATCGTAGTAGATATTTTGAGTGAAATAAAACCACTGGAGCATTTTGCTAACTATTTGGAGTATGGAGTATATCCATTTTTTAAAGAGAGTATAAGTTCCTACAGTGATAGACTGCTAGAGGTAGTCAATACTACGATAGAGAGTGACTTAGCTTCTATTTTTACATAAGCTATGAAAAACGCGCTTAAAAAGGTACTCTATATGCTTTGCAGTACTACCCCCTATGAAGTAAACAAGTCTAAGCTATCTGCTAGTGCAGGTGTCTCATGGAGTACACTCTCTAAATACCTGGACTACATGCAAAAAGGTTCACTCCTTAATATTGTCAGAAGTTCTAAAGGGTATAAAACCATACAAATTCCAAATAAAGTACTTCTCAATAACCCAAACCTCTTTGCGGTGCTTTGTGCCAAGGCAGATGTAGGGGCTGTGCGTGAGAGTTTTATGGTCTCTCAGCTCTTAACAGATCATCAGGTACATTACCATCATCAGTGTGACTTTTTGGTAGATGATAAGATTATTTTAGAAGTTGGTGGCAAGTCTAAAGATGGCAAACAAATAGTTGGTCTTAATGATGCTTACTTAGCAATAGATGATATTGAAAGCGGCTATGATAACGTAATACCACTTTGGTTGTTTGGATTCTTATATTGATAAAGGTACTCTTTCCCAAAAAAGTAATATGCTATAGTCTTATGTCGGAGCTTTTGTAATAAACCATGGTATTTTGCTGCAGTGCTTTAGAGGATAAATGTTTCGTTCCTCAACATAAAGCACTATGACCCTTATAGAGCTAGTGACACTGTTTGCTTTTTGACCTAAAATTTTGACGATTTTAGAATATCTTTTTACTGTAGAGAGTGAGACTTTGGCTTGTTTTGCAAGGTTGAAATAAGTTAACTTTATTTTATTACGTAACAATATACTGATGGCTACTTTAATTTTAACCGCAGTTTTAATCCGTTTTATATCTTTTGTTCTCGCTGCTGATTCCTTTTGACGTTTTTTTACTTCTTGTTTATAATCTTCTGAAGAAAGATTGTTGATTTTTTTAAATTTCATTGCCCCCGTTCTTTCAATATTAGATATTTTAAAATTATTTTTATTTTCTTCACAAAAACCTAAAACTGATTTAACAATTGCTTTTGGTTTGATGGGTGTATCAAATTGTTGATTTATTAATTCAGCACGATTTTCTAATTTTCCTTGTAAATCTCCATGCTTTGCAATTTGGTAGCCATACGCTCTAAGCTGATTAAATAAATCTATATGTCTACTTCCTGTACTTTCATGCTCTGCCAGCGTATTGCTATAAATTTTTTTATAAGGTGCATCCTTTATAATGAACTCTTTAAAATCATCTAAGTCGTATGCAAGATCATTGTATGTCACTCTATAAAGCTTTGTGTTAAGAAAGTTTTTTGTTTGATGGTTTTGGTATGCGTTATCTGCATTGATGAGTAGTTTTATGCTATTGACAATTGCTCTATAATATTTCACAGCTTTTTTGTTTTTTTTAGATACTGGAATGTTTAGTAACCAAATCAGGTGTGCTTTATTATTATTTTGATTTAATGTTTGGATACTTGGAGTTGGCAAACCTACTGCATTCCATTCTGTCAGTAGATCTTCATCATCTATATCCATTATAATGGCGTTAAAATGCGTATCAGTATTAAGTTGTATTTGTCTATATTTCTTAGGATGTTTTATGAGATACTTAATTGGCAAAATATGCATAAATCCATAATTATGGTAAAGTCTTATTTTATTGAATCGATTAAGAGTTTTTTTGAGCTGGTTTTTCTGTAAGAAATCGTACACATCTTTTTAGCGAATTTATTAAGAATAAAAAGCTAGCGGGAGCCAAACCTTAGCCATTAAATTACTCTGTGCAAGGATTCAAAAGAATCCTGTACATGCAAGTTTCGGCTCCCTGCACACAGCAATTTGTATGCAGATATTATATGATTTTTGGCAATTTCTATGCCTGATTTTTTAGACTTAATTTTTTAATTCTAATAGGATATTCTTAGATTCTTATGAGTTCTGATAGAAGAGATCTGTTAGAAAAAAGGAGGTTCGAAACTTAAATCCTTGAACTAGTTTTCATTAATTTTTGTAATCAATTTAATCAACCGCCAATATAGTGTTCTGTAATTGATGCGCGATTATGCTTCATTTCTTTGCTTACTAAAAGCAATGATTGTTCATATGTATAGCCAGCATTAGCATACTCAAACAATCTATTTTTTGCAAAATTCCAGCGTAGCCCATGACTACCCTCTGGGGTTATATTTAATTTTTTTGCAGTTTCACGAATATCTGTCATATATTTGGCTCGATTGATTTTGAAAATATTATTTTTTTTTATCTCTTGAAGTAAAGATTCATAAGTTGTTGTTGAAATAAGCACATCCCCAACTTTTCCACCTTTTTCTTTAGTATGAATTTTTCCCTTTTTGATTTTTGTTATTTCATCTATTGTTGTTCCCAACAACTGCTCTTCTTTTATTAATGTACAAGCTTCAATTCTCGCGCCTCCTTCTAGTTCCATTTTTGCAGCAATCTGGTGTTTTGAATTTGATAAATTTTTAATTAATTCTTTAGGATTAACATATGTTCGATTATGATAATAATCTGCAACTAATTTTAGATTTACAGCTTCACTTAGTAGCGAAGTTCTTATGCTAAAGTCATATATAATTGGGAGGCTATATTTTGCTTTTGAATACTTATTTAATGCTATCTCTAATTTGCCAAGTGCAGAAATTATTTTTTGTAAATATTGCTTTGACGGATAGTACTCAATTTTATAATCAATGTAAGCCATGATATGTTCTGAAGTAATCTGTTCACAATCTTTTATGTTCAAATGTTCTCTTAAATAGTTAAAAAGATTATTCCAGATGTCACGATAACTCTTCATTGTGTTGTAGCTTGAAATTTTTTGATAATGCAAGTGTTGTGGATTAATCTTATCCTCTTTTTTTGCACATTTTTGAAAGATTGTTTTTGTCAATTCTGCTGTTTGATAATATACGCTGCCTCGCATGGTTCGATATAATTTCCTTCTTTAAATTTCAAATGGTTTAAGCCGCCATTCTCGGCAAAGGTGTTAAGTCAATCTGCTATTTTTTCAAGATGCTGAAACTCGGCTCTTTTGATTAAGATGGTACGATAACTCGTAAATTATCTGGGCTCCACCTATAAATTTCATTGTTGTCTTAAAAATTTAATATCAAACTATAACACGATTTATTGTGTAATTTAGATAAAGTTTTTTTTGAGTATGTTATAAATGTTTTTTTAAGTTTCTATTCTAGAAAAAAATTGTTGCAAGAGCCTTCATAATAGGCTTTTGCAATGCCAGAAGAATTTTTATGCGTAAACAACAAAATACACAAGTTGTCCACACAGTGATACACGCTAAAAAGCATCTAATGAAATTAGTTTTTTTGAATTTATTGACGCTAAGTCTTCTAATCGTATGGCTGAATATTGCTCCCCCTCTTTTTGGACATAGGGATATTCTCGCTGCCACTTCAATGCTTTATTATATGATTCGAATACAAAAAGTAAATTTTCATGTTTTACCTCTAGCATATGTAGAATTTGAAACACTTCATGATTTTTCTCATAATGTATTAATAGCTTTTTAGCCAAACATTCTCTTTGATCTATGTTGTTTAGATTCTTTTGACAAAGATATTTTAGTTCTATTACAAGATCAAGTTTCCAAATTAAAGCAGTTAGTATGACATTTTTTTGATCATTTTTTGAATATCTGCGATTATCAAAATATTCTAAAATATTACCAAGAAAATCAAAAATTATTTTAGAAACTGAATAGACTTTAAAAGAAGTTCCCTCCGCAAACTTTCCATTTTTCATTCTAATTTTTAGTTTAATTTCTTTCGTTTTAAAACTTTTAACCCACGACTCTGTTTGATCATATATCTGTAATAACTGAAAAAAAGTGGTATGAAATGGCTCATCAATAAATAATCTATTAGCTACTATCTTTTTATAAAAATTACTAGCTTTAAAGCCACGAAAAGCATATGAAGAATATGCAGAAATTTTAATTGAATCTGTTTGAAAATATAGCATAATTTCTTTTGATTTTTCAATCTCTTTTGGCTTGACTTCCTCTTCAATTTCTTTCTTTTCTTCTTCTATATGTTCTCTTTTTTTATTACCTATGCTAACAAATATAACATAAGCAATAAGTGGTATAATTAATATGGATATGAGCAACATCTAATACTCCATTGAATCTATTTCAAGATACCCGTTACGCTCCAAAGCTCTTGTCCAAGTTTCCAAAGATTGACTTGTTTCAAATTCTGAAAGTCTAGAAAATGAATACCCTTGCATTGCCATATTCCATATTGTAACCATAGTTCTTGCTTCAGCTCTCCCGATGAAGACTTCTTTTTTTGATGGTAGAGTCAATACTAAACTATGAACAGTCTCTTTTTTAATCTTTCGTGTGGTTGGATACAAAAATTTATTTTGCAAATCACCGCTAGTAAATAAAATCAATTCTTCCCTAAGCCGAATACTGTCAGTTAAATTAGATGTGACGAACTCATCACTTACCATTATTACAACATTGCGCATATATCGCTTATCTATATCTGGAACTATTTCAAAACCTCGCAACAGTTTTATGTTTTTTCCGTGGTCTAAAATGACATGGCTAATGTCGATTTCTCCATTGTATTTACTTATATTGTCATCCATTTTTATATCCTTTTATTTTCTAAATTATCCCATATTTTTGCTATTAAGCTATACGAAACATCACATTTATGGTATTTTTTTAAGTAGATTGCTATTTTACGAAAACTAAATTTTTCATCGTATTTTAAAGTTTTAACAATAGCCCAATAACTCAGCAAGCGCTCTCTTTTAGTTTGCTTACGAAACTTTTTATTTAAAAAGACTTTTGCTTTTTTTGATGTGATATCGCGAATCTCATCTAGGCTTAGATTAGAAATATTGAGCCTATTTGCCTTATCCTGGTTTGTTTTGTGAATTTGAATTGCTAGCAATAAAGAAGAATAAGACAAAACTGAGATACTTGTTTCTCTATGTAATTGTTTTATTTTATATACGAGTTTTCGATGATTTGCCATTATTTCGACTCTTATACTTGTTGATAATTTTGCGAAAGTTCGAAGAAGAGCATTTTGCTCATCTTCATTGATTTTTACAATTTCTTCAACCTGCATTTCTAAGCCCAATAACTTCATGATCTTCAAGCCATTTGTCGATTTTCAAACGGTCGTAACGAATGATTTTCGTGCCAATTTTAGAAAATGGCACCTTTTTTTGCATTCGATATTTAGACATTGTGTTTTCACATAATCCATACTCTTGCTCCAGTTGCGTTGGAGTTAGCCAACGCCCTGGTTTTATATTGCTTGTACGATTTTGAATCATAATAAATTCCTTATATACCGTTTTAAGATTTTTTTAATTCCTAAGAATACTGATCAGCGTGATAAAATTATACGAAATTAAAATCTAATCTTCTTCCAAATATTTGATATTTCAAACATTTAAATTACAACAAAAATCCATATGTGTTATAATAATTTGGCATTTTAAGGTAGAGTACTCTAAAATATTTAGTCTTGTCTAAGTAGTCTCTTAAACTAAGAACCTAGTCATGGCTTATGCAGAGAGTTATAATGCAAAACCCAACTAAAGAGTAGGAATTTTAATATCTACTCTTTAGTTGGGTTTACCGTTGAATAGGGGAGGGAATTTTGGATAAAAATATCAATTTCACAAACATATACGAACACTTTAAATATTTAATTGAGACAGCAGAAGACAAAGAAGTATTTAGAGAAAACCTACTTAAAGATATTCTGGTTGATTATGAAGATGCACTAGACGAAAAGCTAAATAAATTTATCGAATTAGTCTTAGAAGCATATCCAATTATGTTTTCCAATGTAAAAGCGAAAAAGACAAAAAAGAACAAGTACAATCTTTTTAGTAAAGTAAAAAATATTGATAAAGTGTTAAAAGAGCTATTTCTTTCTGAAGTTGATGAAGGGGATTTTACGGCTGCTGCTGATACAATATATAAGAAAAAACTATATACTAATAATCATAAATGCTCGGAGCTTGAAACATGGAATTATTGGATGAATATTGAAATATCTATTTCAGATATGATGAAATTACTGGAAAAGGATATAATTAACTACATTGATCATAAGAAAGTTAAAGCCAAAGTGTTAAAAAAGTATCTAAGACAAGAAATTGTATTAAGAATTTCTGGTTTAAGCCCTCAAGAAAAAAATTATAATAACACTCACGAATTTATAAGCTATGTTAAAGAAGAAAAAAAATTAATAGCAGAAGAGATACTCTTGGATTTTGAGCACGGACGAACTCCAGAAGAAATCTGGAACTCTTTTTAATAAATAATGTTAAATCACTTGTGTTAGTATTGAAAAATTTCAATTATTTGATAATCCGTCTCACTAATAAGCAAATGGTGTGAGTCAGATATTTTATTTATTTACCATTAGTCAAGCCTTTTTTGACCCTATTACAATGTTCATAATTTTGTTTGTGCAACAGAATCTAGGATATATTATATCCTTCGCTAAGCTATCATGGTCCCTTTTTTATAAGTAGTTTTTACCATGGTTACTCCTTAATTCTTATTGTCGATTTTCTTCAAGATTTCTCTCAACAACCGAGTGTGTTGTCTTTGCTTTCTCCTAATCAAGTAAAAAGCTTTGTATATTGATTTTAACAAATGTATATAAATCAATGATAGCTAACAACTCTTAAGTATCTTACATTTACTGTGAATGCTGCAACAAATTAAAAGGCTTGTTGCACGATACGGCACTTTTTGACTTTATCTTCAGCAAGACAGTAATTTGTCATTTACTTGCTTGTATCTTGTCGAGATAATTTATAATGACTTTTCGCTCCTTGTGAAGCTTATCTCTGACATTATCATATGCTGTTTGCAGGCTACTAGATAATTAATAGCACCTAGTAGACCGCTAAAAGTATTATATCATTTTTTTGTAAATGAAATAATATAAGTATGTCCCAGAGTATGTCCCATAGAATTCTTAAGTTGTTTTTTGATTTTAAATTATCTTTGAAACTTCGTTATTTAGGGGGTTTATTAATGGTGCGCCCGACAGGAGTCGAACCTGTGACCTTTGGTACCGCAAACCAATGCTCTATCCAGCTGAGCTACGAGCGCATAATCTTTATAAAAGAGGGTGAAATTATAGCTAATTTAACTTACAAAAAGATTATGTATCTAGTTTTTCAATGAGTTCGCCACACTTGGTTTCGTATATATATAGGTCATATTTAGCTCTTATGTATGCTTGAAGTATATGTTTGATATCATTATTTCCATCTATATTCAAATCTTTTGTTAAAGTATCTTGTAGAAAATTTGCAAAATCTTTTTCTAGTGATAACGCAAAATGTTTATTGTTGATAGTTATTGATATCTGTGTAAGCATCTTTTGGTTAACTCAACAGCGCTTCTATTTTATTGACAATATTTTCAATTTCAATATCTTTTTTCATGTTTTCATCATTTAATTTTTGAATTTCTTGGTCTTTTAATGAGTTTTGTGCCTGCAATGCAACTATCTCTTGTTGTAACATGCCTAGCTCTTCTTGCTGTTTTTTATAGTTTGCAAGCAATTGTGAAATCTTTTCATCTAATATCCGCAATACACTAATATCTTCCATAAAAATAATCCTATTTTTTTACTATTTTAGCATACATCAGCTCAAAAAAAGGTCTATTGTATCAAAAATATATTTTATTTGATTATTAATGACAGTAAAACGATAAATAAAACAGGCGGGGTTATCAATAGCCCAAACTTACTGTATTGCCAGAAACTAATTTTAACACCTTTTTTTGAGAGTACATGCAGCCACAAGAGTGTTGCTAATGAGCCAAAAGGTGTCATTTTTGGTCCAAGGTTGCATCCGATGATATTTGCATAGATTAAGGCAGGGTGGTGTATGTTGTTTAGAGCTATATCCATAATCATAATAGTTGGCATATTGTTCATAATAGCGCTAAGTACTGCAGAGATAAAACCGGTGCCTATGATGGCTATAAAATTTCCGTATTGCTCTAAATGAGCTATAACGTTGGAGAGAAAATCTGTTAAACCGGCATTTTTTAATCCATACACTACTACATATAAGCCTATACTAAACCATACGATCTGCCAGGGAGCTGTTTTAATGGTCAGCCACGCTTTTACATGACCGCTAAGGCTGGCAATTATCAAAAAAACAATTCCTCCACCTAGTGCGAAAATGCAAATTGGCAGATTGTAATAGTCTCCAATAAAATATCCCGCAAATAAAATTAGTAAAAATATCCAGCTAAAGTTAAACAGCACTCTGCTTTTTAAAACACTGTTTTCATCTTTTAGCAGATGTAAATTTACTTTTGCGGGAATATCCTTATGTAAAAACAACCATAAAAAGGCAATGGAGACCAGTATGCTTATAAGATAAGGTATGAACATGTGAGTAAGATAATGGGCAAAGCCGATATTGAAGTATTTTACCGTTACTATGTTGGTTAGATTGGAAAATACAAATGGCAAAGAGGTGCTGTCGCTTATAAAACCTCCTGCTAGTAAAAAAGCAATCACTGTTTTTGTATTTAATTTTAATAGTTTCATCTTAGAAAGCAGTATCGGAGTAAGTATGAGTGCCGCACCGTCATTTGCAAACATAGCTGCTACAAAACTGCCAAGTAAGAGTGAGTAAATAAACATAAGATTGCCATTGCCACGACTAAATTTTGCCATCTTAATAGCACACCACTCAAAAAAGCCTATCTTATCAAGGGTCATTGATAAGATAATAATACCGATGAATGAAAGTGTGGCATCCCACACTATATGTATAACCGTAAAAACGTCATGAATGCTTACGACTCCTAAAGTAAGAGCAACAATTGCACCGATGACGGCAGTTGTTCCTATTTGCAGGCCTTTTGGCTGCCAAATAATAAAAATAAGAGTTATAAAGAAGATTAAACCGGCAAGAAACATATCTAAATAGCCTTTTTTGGCATAAGTATAACTAAATTAAATTTATATATCAAGATATATTGATTAATGCTATTAAGCAAAGATATAAAAAATTGAGAGAAGAAAATAGGAACAAAAGCGATATTAAACCGCTTTTGCCAAATTGATTATAGAGGAGTTACGTTCTCTGCTTGGGGACCTTTTTCACCTTGACCAACCTCAAAAGTAACCTTTTGACCTTCATCTAATGAAACACGACCATAACCAGGATTGTTAATTTGGCGAAAATGTACAAATACATCTTTACCCCCATTTTCCTGCTCTATAAATCCGTAACCTTTGTCACTATTAAACCATTTTACCGTTCCGTTGATTAGTTCTGCCATCGCAATACCTTTTTTTAAAAAATACACTACCTAAATAGTGGTTGAAAATATAATTATGAAACTCACTAAGGGTGTAATCGTACTGCTATAGGCAATATAAAACAAACCAAAGATGAAATTCGAACCATCTTTCATTAGCAGAAGTATAGCTTAAAAAGATTCAAAAAGCAAGCTTTTATGATTGGTTAATTATTGTACATGTAAAATAATTGGATTGTGTTATCATTATATAAGAAAAAAGAGGTGGTATGCACAAACATTTGGTATTTAGTGATTTAGACGGGACTTTATTAAATCATAATGATTATAGTTTTCAAGATGCAAAAGAGGCTATTGATCATTTGAAGGGTAGCAATATACCGCTAATTTTAACTACAAGTAAAACATTTTCTGAGGTTTTACGGCTACAAAAGGAGATGAGGCTTGAGGCTCCGTTTATAGTTGAAAACGGTGGCGGTATTTTTATCCCTCCCAATCATCCGTTAAATGGATCAAATCAAGCCGGCAACGGGTGGCTGAAAATCTCTAGTGGTTCAAGTTATATGCAGTTAAGAGATTTTTTAAACAAGATGAAGAAGCACTACCTTGTTCATGGCTTTGGTGATATGAAACATGATGAGGTTATGAGTTTGACAAATTTAGATAAAACATCTGCCAATAATGCAATGCAGCGACATTTTACAGAACCGTTTATCATAAAAGATACAACTTTAATTCCAAAATTGAGGTTAGAAGCACAAAAAGCAGGCTTTGATATTGTTAAAGGCGGTCGTTTTTTTCATCTTATATCAAAAGATCAAAATAAAGCTGTTGCAATGCAAAAATTGTCTAAAATATATAGGAGTCATTATAATAAGCCTATAAAAACAGTAGCTTTGGGTGATAGCCAAAATGATATCAAGATGATACAACAAGCCGATATAGGAGTTGTTATGCCTCGTCATGATGGCAGTTTTTTGGATATACAAAAGAATAAAAAAGTTCTTTTTGCGAAGTATCCCGGAGCCAAAGGGTGGAATCAGGCGATAAAGGATATATTTCATGTCAAATAAACAGTTATTGATTGATATTTATAAATACGCGGTAAAGATGTCATTGCCTGAGGTTTTTATACCTAAGTACTGTGTTTTAAATAACGATATATTAAAAATTCAAGATACTAGCTATAACCTTTTAGACTATGACAACATTTATCTCTTTGGCTCAGGTAAAGCTTCTGTTGCTATGGCTCTTGAGATGGAAAAGATACTGGGTAAGAGGATTGCAAGCGGACTGGTTGTGAGTAATCAAGATTCGGATAAACTTTCATATACCAAAGTTTGCAAAGCTTCGCATCCGATTTTAACACAACAAAGTATAGACTGTGCTAAAAAACTTATATCAAAAATAAGTCAGTGTGGTAGAAACGATCTTTATATTTATCTGCTCTCAGGAGGAAGCTCATCACTCATAGAGATACCAAAAGAAGGTATTGCTTTGGAAGATTTGCAGATATGTAACAAATTTATGCTGAAGCATAGTTTAAAAATACAAGATATTAATACCGTCAGAAAACATCTTTCACAAATTAAAGGCGGTAAATTATCTAGCTTTACTAAAGCAACAGGCATTGTGCTTGTGCTTTCAGATGTTATAGGCGATGATATATCTTCTATCGGGTCTGCACCGTTATATAAAGATGATTCTACATGCAAAGATGCTGTAGAAATTTTAAAGCAAGCAGGTATATATCATCTTATGCCTCAAAGTATTATTGATGCTTTAGGTCATAATGATATACAAAACCTAGACGATACAAAGATACCGCATTTCATATTGGCATCGAATAAACAGGCATTACAAGCAGCAGATGAACAAGCAAAAAAGAACAACTTAGACTCTATGATAATATCAGAGTCTATGACTACAGATGTGCAGATAGTGCACTCAAAAATGCTTAAATATCTGGCAGATTGTAATGCCAATTGTTTGATTTTTGGTGGAGAATGCACTATTTTTGTAAAAAAATCCGGTATAGGAGGTCGCAACCAGCATTTAGCGCTACTGATGTTAAAATATATATGCAACAACAATCTTGATATAACTTTTTTAAGTGCGGGGACAGATGGCATAGACGGCAACAGTGATGCCGCCGGAGGTGTTGTTGATTGGCATGATTGCTTAGATATCAGCAGCAAAAGCATAAATCTTTATCTTGAGAATTTCAACAGTTATGAGGCTTTAAAACAGATAGACGGGCTTATTGTGACGGGAGATAGCGGTACTAATGTAACTGATATTGCAATTTTACTTAAAAATAGTTGTACGCCTGTACTATAGTTAATTTAAATAAAGGAGATTAGATGGCAGATTTTTTTCAAAACGGTGTAATTAGCACATTACAAAACGTAGGTGAGAGACCATTGCAAAGTATTGAGGCTGAATTGCAGAAGTTTGGCAAACGTGTCAAGATGGTTTTGATGCTACCTGCTCTGTATTCTGAGTTTGAGACCCCGGCTATGGATACGATAATTAACGAATTAAAAGATGTCGCTTATCTACACAAAATTATTTTAGGACTTGATAAAGCCAATAAAGAGCAGTTTTTAGAAGTAAAAAAACGTATGAGCATTTTAAAATGTCAAGTTGATATTTTGTGGAACGACGGCGATAGAATGCAGAGTGTATATGAGGAATTGACAAAAGCGGGATTTTGTGGCTTAGACACACCTGGAAAAGGGCGTAATGTCTGGTCTATGATGGGATATGGGCTAATAGACCAGGAAAATGAAGCGTTTGCTCTGCATGATTGTGATATCGTAAATTATAGCAGAGAGATAGTTGCGCGCCTGTTTTATCCTATAGTGCATCCGGCACTAGATTATGAGTTTAATAAAGGGTATTATTCAAGAGTAAACAACAAGCTTCACGGCAGAGTTACAAGACTCTTTTATACGCCGTTACTTAAAGCTCTCGCTCTTACTTTCGGTAGAAATAAATATATAGACTATATGGATAGTTTTCGATATGCCCTATCAGGTGAGTTTTCATTTATCAGATCCCTTAGCAGGGGTATAGCAATATCCCCTGCATGGGGACTGGAAGTCTCAACACTATCAGAGGTATATAAAAACACGTCCAATCGTCGTATATGCCAAACCGAAATCATGCAAAGTTATGAACACAAGCATCAAGACTTAGGCTCACAAGCTGACAATAACGGTGTTTATAAAATGGCAAACGATATAGCAAAAACCATGTTTCGCGCGCTTGCACAAGAGGGTGTTATATTTTCAAATGCATCATTTAAAACTATTTTAACAACATATTATCAAGAAGCAAGATTGGAAATTACAAAATATAATGCTTTAAGTAAATTAAATGCATTGGATTATAATCGTGAAGATGAAATATTGGCAGTTGAGACATTTCAAGATGCCATTGCGCAGGCAGCTTCTGAGTTTTATGATGATCCTATGGGAGTTCCGTTGCTATCTTCATGGAGTACTGTACGATCGGTGTTACCGGAATTCTCAGAGAAGTTTTATCAACAAGTTCAATTAGATAACAGCTAATTAAGGAGATATGTTTATGAAGACTTTGCAGTATGAAGAGCGCACTATACATGAAAGACTACAGTTTTTATATGGTAAAGAGACTGCTAAAAAAGCGCTTGACGATATTACGAAACTGATTTTGCATTATAAGCAGAAAGTAGTATCTGCCTCGTATCATCTAAGCGAAATCGATTCTGTATTAATAACTTATGGCGACCAGGTACAATATTTAAATGAAGCACCGCTTGCCGTACTTAAGCGTTTTTTAGATGTACATGTAAAAGGTGTTATCAACTCCATTCACATACTTCCTTTTCATCCATATTCATCAGATGATGGGTTTTCTATTGTCAATTACAGTAAAGTAGATCCGAAAATGGGTTCTTGGAGAGAAATACAAGATATAAGCAAAGAGTATAGATTGATGTTAGATGGCGTAATTAACCATGTTTCGCAGTATTCTGATTGGTTTAAGGCATATCTTGCGGGAGATCCGGAGTATAAAGACTTTTTTATAGAGATAGATCCGACAACTGATCTCTCTAAGGTGGTAAGACCAAGAGCAACTCCCCTGCTATCCGAGTTTGTTGATAAAGAGGGTAAGATACACAATATATGGACAACTTTTAGTAAAGATCAAGTCGATTTAAACTATAAAAACTATAAAGTTTTGATAAAAGTTCTAGATGCGCTGTTTTATTATATACAAAACGGAGCAACGCTTATACGTTTAGATGCAATTGCTTTTATATATAAAGAGATAGGTACCTCTTGCGTTCATCTTCCACAAACACATGAATTAGTTCAGTTAATTAGAGAAGTTTTACATGAAGTGGCTCCTGAAATTATTATAATTACTGAGACAAATGTCCCTCATCAGGAAAATATCTCATATTTTGGCAGCGGTGATGATGAGGCTCAAATGGTTTATAATTTTGCGCTTCCACCGCTTTTAGCATACTCCATATTGCAAGCAGATACTAAAAAATTGACCAATTGGGCACAATCTTTGACTTTGCCTAGCGACAAGGTATGTTTTTTTAATTTTACTGCCAGTCATGACGGGTGTGGATTGCGTTCGGTTCAAGGGATCTTGACTGCTAAAGAGGTAGAGATGCTAATAGAGACGACATTAAATCATGGGGGACTTGTATCATACAGACAGACAGATGAGGGAGAAAAGCCGTACGAACTTAATTGTAGTTATATCGACATACTCAGTCATCCTGATGATAATATCACTTTGCGTGCTAAAAGAATGCTGGTAACCCAGGCCGTAATGTTAGCTATGCCGGGAGTGCCCGGTATCTATTTTCATTCGCTTGTCGGTTCGCATAATTATCCAGAAGGTGTGACTTTGACCGGTAATAACAGGTCTATAAATCGTCAAAAATTTAATTATGACTATCTGCAAGAAAGATTATCGCAAGATGGTCATATAGAAAAAATGATCTTTACCGTCTACAAAAAGCTCCTTTCAATTAAGATACATGAGACGGCATTTAATCCGTTTGGAGAGTTTGAATTTTTAAATATTCATAGTGGTATTTTTGCTATTTTAAGACACGCAAAAGATAAACAACAATCTATTTTAGCATTACATAATTTTACAAATAATGATATAAAGCTACGTCTTTCTAACGATTTAGTTTACCCTTTGTATGATATCCTTGCAAATAACAAGACATACGAAGCGGGTGATATAACAATAGCGTCATATCAAAGTATGTGGTTAAAAAGTATAAAGGATAATATATGATAACAAAATGTTTATTTCCTGCAGCAGGGTATGGAACAAGATTTTTACCGGCTACAAAAGCAATGCCCAAAGAGATGTTGCCGATTTTAACAAAGCCTCTTATACAGTATGGTGTAGAAGAAGCTTATGAAGCGGGATGTGATATTATGGCTATTATTACAGGACGCGGGAAACGTGCGATTACTGATCATTTTGATATAAGTTACGAGCTTGAACATCAGATACAAGGCAGTCCGAAAGAAAACTTATTGGATGAAATAAGAGTTTTAATGGATAAATGCACATTTACATATACCAGGCAAAATGAGATGAAAGGTTTGGGTGATGCAATCTATAAAGGCAAAGTTTTAGTAGGAGATGAGCACCCTTTTGGCGTTATTTTGGCTGATGATTTGTGTGTTAATGCAGATGGAGACGGTGTTATGTCTCAGATGATAAAGCTTTATAATAAATATCGCTGCTCCATCATAGCTATTATGGAAGTGCCACTAGATCAGGTTCATAAATATGGAGTCATATCAGGAAAAGAGATAGAAGACGGCATATATATGATTGAAGATATGGTTGAAAAACCAGATAAAGCGCCTTCTAACCTAGCTATTATCGGCAGATATATACTCACACCGGATATTTTTAAGATTATTGAAAACACAAAGTCCGGTAAAAATGGAGAGCTTCAGATAACTGATGCTCTTTTACAACAGGCAAAGCATGGCATGGTACTAGGGTATAAATTTAAAGGTAAAAGATTTGATTGCGGTAGTTTAGACGGTTTTGTAGAGGCTACAAACTATTTTTATGATAATTTATCTACAAAGGGGTAGTTATGAAAAAAAGAACCAAAATCGTTGCAACCGTAGGTCCTGCATGTGATACGCTTGAAAAACTAGAGGCATTGATTAAAGCAGGTGTAAATGTTTTTCGTCTTAATTTTAGCCACGGTACGCACGGCTCACACCTGGAGATTTTACAACGCATAAGACAAGCCTCTAAAAATACGGGTTTACTAGTCGGTATTATGCAAGATATTAGTGGTCCAAAGATCAGAATAGGTGAGCTAGAGGACAATTTCACTCTCCATAGCGGCGACATCTTAGAGTTTACAACAAAGGATATCGTAGGAGTAAAGGTTAAAGACGGATATTACAGGCTCACTATCAATCAGCCGGAAATTTTATCAAAAGTTAAAATAGGCGAATATATATATCTTTATGACGGTATTATTCGCTCCAAAGTGACTGAGATTACAGATGGCGGGATTAAAGTGATTTTAGAAAATGATGGGCTTTTAAGCTCTAAAAAAGGGGTAAATTTTCCAAATACTAAAATAGGTATTGATATTTTAACTCCCAAAGATAAAAAAGATATATTGTGGGGTGTTCACAACCAGGTTGATTTTATGGCTATATCTTTTGTTCAAAGTGCAGATGACATGAAAAATGCCAGAGCGCTTGTGAAGAGTTATGGAGGTGATGTCAGGCTTTATGCAAAAATTGAGAAGTTTGATGCGGTTGAGAATTTGGATGAGATATTAGAGGTCAGTGACGGTGTTATGGTAGCTCGTGGAGATTTGGGCATAGAGATACCATATTATAAAGTTCCGCATGTACAAAAAACAATTATAAAAAAAGCTAATAATTGCAGTAAACCTGTTATTACGGCAACTCAAATGCTTTTATCTATGACAAAAAACGATACAGCTACAAGAGCAGAGATAAGCGATGTGGCAAATGCGGTGCTTGACGGTACAGATGCTGTAATGCTCTCAGAAGAGAGTGCTATTGGACATAATCCGCTTTTGGCAGTCCAGACTATGGTAAACACCATCAAAGGAGCAGAAAAATATTATCCATATTATAAGATTTCTTCATTACCGATTCATGATTTTGCAGATAAGATTAACGAATCTGCTTCAGCTCTTAGCAAGGGACTTAATTTCACAAGCATTTTAACTATAACATCTTCAGGCAATTCTGCTAAAAAAATAGCCAGATATAGACCAAATAAACCGATTTTTGCTATTACGCATGAAGAAAAAATTGCACGCACGCTTACTATAGTATGGGGAGTGATACCCGCCTTTACGATTGAGCCTACAAATATAGATGATTTGATTGTAAATATTTTAAAAGAGGGGGTAGAGAGAAAAATATTAAAACAAAACAGTCATTACATTGTAACAGCCGGTACGCCTACGGGTGTTTCACATTCAACAAATATGATACGATTAATCTCTCAAGATGAGATGAATGATTACTTTTAGAGGTGCTCTTTAGATAAATTGCTATAATTATGAATGCAAAACTATAAAAAAAGCTTTTTTTATTCATTTTTTATCCATTTGTTTATTCTTTGCTTAGTTGTCTTATTGGCTTTACTGATTCATAAGCAATATAAAAAAAAAGAAATATTTATAGCTGTACGGCTGTTTAGAGCATCTAAGGGCGTACATAAACAGCATGTAAAAAATATATCTAAGCATAAAGCTATCAAACATATTAGCATGCATAAAAAGATTATATATAAATCCCACAAAACCAAGCATATTGATAAACATAAAAGAGTTGTGCATCACTATCATAAGATAAAACCTGTGTTAAAGCATATAAGAGCCACTGGGCAGATTTTGCAGAAAAACACAGCCATCAAGCCAAAATACACTCAAAAACATATATTAGTCAAATCACATGTAAAGTCTGTTATTAAAAAGAAAAATATTAAACAAAAAATGATTAAGACTGACAAAGTGTATAGAAAATCTATTATAAACCCTGTTATGGCACAAAGAATAAAGCATAATTATTTTGATTATTTATATGAGATGATTAACTCGCATAAAGTGTATCCTGTGATTGCAAGAAAATTGGAGCAAACAGGAGTTGTAAAGGTTGGTTTTTTACTTTTAAATGATGGCGAAATATTACATGTAAAGATTGTTAAATCATCAGGCTTTACTTTTCTTGATAATGCCGCAAAAGAGATATTAATGCATCTGCATAAAATCAAACCTATTCCCAAGGCACTTTCACGTAAACCGCTTCAAATTGTAATACCCATAGACTATGCTTTATACTAATCAAAAAAGAGTGTTTGTTAGCAGTTTATTTTTTAGTTGCGATATATAGCTGTTGAAGATTTAACTCTTTTAAGACATTCATCACATTTACAAAATCTTGAAAAGTTGATGCCTTGTCGCTTCTTAAAACGATTGTCTGCGTTTTTGGTATGTTTGATAAACCGACTTTGAGCTGCTTTAGCGTGACTAAGCCTTTATTCATATAGATACTGCCGTGTTTATCTATATAGATATTTATTGTTTTGTGAACACTTTTATTTTTATTTGCTGAAGCGTGAGGCAGAGCAACCGGTATTACGCCCTGTTTTATAAATGTTGCAGTAGTTAGTACCATAACAAGCAGTACCAGCATGATGTCGATAAAAGGTATAACATTTATCTGGTCAAATTTTTTTCTGGCTTTCATTTTTCTTTACTTTTTTGGGCTATATCAAACTGAACTAAAATACGTTCCATTTTACGTAATAATATCGTATAAAAAGCTATGGCAGGGATGGCTACTACTAAACCAAGAGCTGTTGCTTTTAGGGCAAGTGCTAATCCTATCATAATCCTTTTTGCGTCAACAGTTCCGATATCTCCAAGACTGTAAAAAGTAAGCATAATGCCTAAAACCGTTCCAAGAAGACCGACATACGGCGCATTTGCTCCCATTGCCCCTATGGTTCCAAGATTATTACTTAAATCCAGCTCCAATATGTCTTTATCTTGATAATCTTCCAGTCTGATACTTCTATAAAACATCAATCTTTCGATAAATAGCCATAATGTCACAATGCTCATAATAATTAGTATTCCGACAATACCGTAATCTAATACTCCCTCAGCATATGTTATAAAGTTGGATGTATGCATTTTTTACCTTTAAAATCTAAAAACAGCGTAGTACCGTTATTTTTCTTTGATTTAATATTAATTTTTATTTTATTTTCATCACAAAAATGTTTTACCGTTGATAACCCTATTCCAAAACCCGGCATACTGCTATCGCTTTGATAATATCTGTCAAATACTTTCAAAAGAGCAATCTCATCCATACCGATTCCACGATCTTTGATACAAAGCAAACCATTTTGTAATTTTATATCGATTTGATAAATATCTTTTGAATATTTGATTCCGTTGTCTATAAGATTATCAATTACTTTTTGTAGTCCTATTTTATCTATTTTTATCCAAAAACTTTCTAAAAGTGTGGTAAATTTTACGTAAGGATACAAAGCCTGCATAAATTCAAGTCGCTGGATTATGAGATTTTTCAGATCAATATCTTCAACTGCTTCATGCTTCGTTTGCTTGGTTATCATATAATCCAATTCATTGTAATATGCCTCTATCATCTTTGAAGCAGTTTCTATTCGTTTTAGTCTTGTCGTCGCCTTTTGAGTTTTTATCTCCTTTTGTAACATTTGAGTGTTTGTTTTGATAGTGGCAACAGGCAGGTTGAGCTCATGTAAAATGTTTGTTGAGAGTTCTTCGAGATTTGTTGCGTACTCTTCAAGCGGCTCTGTTGAGAGTTTTGAGATAACAACAGCAGAGATTACGATAAGAACAAGGACAACAGCAGACAATACATAAAAATGGTTAAATTTTACAATGCTGCTCACGTACCAAAAACCACCGGTAAACAGCAGTGTCGTGATAATGTAATAGATAAAAATATTTCTCTTAAGATGATAAAACAAGCTTGTAGCCAATCCCTCTTATATTTTGTATTTTTTGATGACCTATAATACGCTTTATACGGTTAATATATACCCGTATAGCGCCTTTGCTGATATCTTCATCATGCATCCAGAGAGTATCTGCAATCATCTCGTTGGTGACTATTTTTTGATTATTATTTATCAATAATGCAAGTAAAAGATACTCCTTTGGCTTTAAGCTAAGTTCTTGTGAGTCCATATATATCTGTTTGTGTTTTTTATCATGGCAGAAGTTTTCTATATATTGTGTGTTTTCCCCCATAGTTCTTTTAAGCAGTGCTTTAATACGCAGTAACAATTCATCATTATCAAACGGTTTTCTTATATAATCATCGCAGCCACTGGCAAAGCCTTGTTGGAGCATATCTTGTTGTTTGTATGATGTAATAAAAACAGCCGGAGTAGTATCGCCTGATGCACGTAATTCGTGCAGAAGCCGGGTTCCGCTTAGTTGCGGTACCTTGATATCTAGCAAATATAGATCAAATTGATTGGAATATGTCTGATTTAGTGCATCGTTTGAATTAAAGCAGCAAGTAACACTATATCCGCTATCGCTTAGAAGATCATCTACACTTTGTGCAAAGAGTTGATTGTCTTCAAGTAGTAAAATATTAGCCAATGTCATCTATCGACCATCCTATGGTCTCATTTGCGTACATTGGAACTACGGTATTGTATATTTTAGGAATTGTAAAAGGAGTATTTGAAAGTGTGACCTCTTTAAACTCCGGACATATCCCGTATATGCGCTGGGCATTATCGCTTATAAAATCCTGCAGGTTTTCAAGCGCGTCAAATTTATCGAACAGTTCACAAAGCATCTGAATAGCAATTGGTGCCGTAAAAATACCTGCGGCACATCCGCTTGACTCTTTTTCATGTTGCGGGTGGGGTGCAGAATCAGAACCAAACATAACTTTTGGATGAGCATTTAGCGCAGCTTGTAACAGAGCATCTCTGTCTTGTGGACGCTTGGCTATGGGTTTGCAAAAAAGATGGGGCTGCATTTTGCCTCCTATGACGTCATCTAGCGTTAAGAGCAGATGATGCAGTGTAATAGTGGCATAAAGATTCTCATATCGCTCAAGCATTTGTACTGCTTCTTTGGTGGTAATGTGCTCCATAATAATTTTTAAATTTGGAAAGTTTTTGGCTAATTGTTCATAAATACTTATAAACTCAGCCTCTCTGTCCATCACAAAACCATGGCTTTCTCCATGCACGCATAAAGGAATGTTTAGCTCGCTCATAGCTTCTAAAGTGTGTCTCATAGCTTCTATATCAAAGCTTTTTACACCCTCTTTTGAGTTTGTAGTTATGCCGGCAGGATACAGTTTAACCGCCAATATCTCATCTTGAATATCTTCTAAAAACTCTTTGCTGTAATTTTGATAAAAAAGAGTCATATAAACTTCAAAATAATCATTGGCAACAGATGATAAGATACGTTTTTTATAAGCTATTATATTTTGTTTTGTAGTAAGCGGAGGCACAAGATTTGGCATTACGAGTGCACCGCTGAAGCTGTACGCGCTAAGAGGTGCGATATTTTCCAGCATAACACCATCTCTTAAATGAAGATGCATATCAAGGGGCATTAATAGTGTGTGAGTTTTCATATATCTCCTTAAAAAAGCAATATACCAAGTATAACAAAATATAAGTTAGAAAATCCATAGTGGAACTATCTGCTTAATGCATATTTAAGTTTCTTAAATATAAAATAGATAAAATTTATATATCTTTTTATAAGGGATTACTTTGGTTGATAAGAATGATATACAAGAGTATATAAAGCACCTACCGCCGACACCGGAAATTTTAAATCAAACACTTTTATATCTAAATACCAATGATTTAACCAAAGCCGCACAGACCGCAAAGAAAGACAGAGCGTTGTCATCTTATATAAAGTCCTTAGTAAATAAGCCTATATATGGGTTTAAGAGCGAAATTACCAATATTGCTCAGGCATTTAGCATTTTAGGTATTGGGTTGGCTAAACAATCTTTATATAACTATTCGTTATCTTTACTATTACCCGATAGATGGAGGGTATTTACCCTCAATAAGGCTTTGTTTTATGATTTGCAGGCATCACTTAGCATTGGCTGGCATAAAATTTTACAATATTTAGATGTAGATGATTCTGATATAGAAACTGCTATCATTTTAGCACCGGCTAGCGTAATTATATGCGAGTCTTTATTTCAAGATCATATCCAAGAGGTAAATCTATTAAAAAGTTCACATAATTTAAGCTATAACGAGATATTGTATCGTTTAACCTCTTTAGATTTATTTGATATATCAGCTCAGATTGCCAAAATATGGGGAATGTCTAAAGCTTCACAGGAGCTTATTATTGCCTTTAAAAAAGCATCAGCGCAACCACAAATAAATATACTTGCTAAATGGATGTATCTTTTATTGTTTTTTGAATTTTCAAAATCTGATTTTGTTGAAGCCGGCTTAAATGATTTTATTGAGTTTAAACCTGATTTTGTAAGTGATATATATGAAGAGTTTGCCAAACTTATGGATATCACATGAGAGCAGTTATTAAAAATAATATTGGGATTTTTACTCCGCAAGGATTTTTAGACGGTAATAATACACAGGCTTTTTTTACATTAGATGATATAAAGGCTACTGAGCATTTGAAAGTTGAGATGCTCCTGGTATCGTTAAAAAAAGTGATTTTTTTCAATAAAAACGGTATTGATACTTTTGTTCAATTTTTGCTTAAAATGCGTTTGAAAAATCATGTTATTATAGGCTTTTGTGATTATGATGATAAAAAATACATAGCTATAAACTCTTTTTACCAAGACAAGCTGACATTTTCACTGTTTAAGACATTTGAAATCGCTTCACTTTTTTGTTCATCGTTTAATGCCAAGACAAAAACGGTCTTATTGTATCACGAAGATCCTTCCCAGCGTTCAGCCATGGCTATAGAGCTTTTTGAGCGAGGGTATAATCCGATTATTTCACAAACCGAAGATGATTTTAAGCAAAAACAAAAAAATGACGCCAAGTACGACTTTATCATAGAAGACACTTACTTAAATATATTGGGACAAAGAATAGCAACAAAAGTAAAAGGCAATGCCATTATATACACGATTTCCGGTTTTTTAGATGCCGAAATTATTGAAAATTTTGACATTACATATCACAACAGTTCATTACATGTAGGTTTTAGACTGTTTATTTTTGACGCATACAAAGTAATATCCATAAACATACATGCCTTGCGTTTTTTTACGAAATTAAGCACAAGCGCAGCAGAGTATGATGCTGTGATATGTTTTGCGGGAATGTCATTTGAAAAAACACCTATTAAGTTTCAAGAAGAGTTGGAGGATTCAGGAATTTTATTTTTTGATTCTATAGATATAGCCTTAAAAGAAAATCAAGAAGTTGTGAAATTGTCCAGAAGTACGGTATCAAAATCAGCAAAGAGATCACTTAGCAGAGTTGTCGTTCAAAGGTTACCCGAATTTATTAATGCGGTTATAACAACCGTTGAAATGATGACAAACATCAAAGCTGTTAAAAAGAGTGCAAATATACAACCAATTACAATTGATAAACATGAAGGTGAATTGCTTTCAAGCTCCATAGGATTTTACGGTGCTGTTGATGGTATATTGGTGCTTGTATTTCCTATTAATCTTGCTAAAAAAAGTTGTGAATTGCTTATTGGAGAGAATACTGATAACGTTGATGATATTTTAGACGCTTTGGCTGAATTTGTAAATATTATCGGAGGTCGCATTAAAACATTACTTCGCGACTATGATTTAGATATTGATATTACACTACCTAGAACATATGCAAATATTACCAATTTAAAAAGCGCAGTAGAAAACAAAAAAGGAGTACAGGTAGATCTTAGTTTTGAAAACAGTGATTTTATCTTCTTTTTAACAAGATAATCTTATTTATCTAAAATATTTTTTGTTTGTGTGCTTGTTTGAATTTTGCTTACTATAAAACTAATAGTTACCCGTCTATTTTTAGCACGTCCTGATGCTGTTTTGTTGCTTGCTATAGGATTGTATTTTCCATATCCTACAGCAGCCAATCTTCCGCCAGGTACTCCGTCTTTTTGCAAGACTTGCACAACAGAAACTGCTCTGGCGCTTGAGAGTTGCCAATTATTTTTATAAACAGACCCACGAGCGGGAGGAGTGTTATCGGTATATCCGTTTACCAATATATTTATATTTTTTGGCATTTGGTCTATGATTAATACGATGCGCTTTAAAAGCAGTAAGGTATCTTCATTGACAAGCGCGGCACTTCCGGGTTTAAACAGCATTGAGGCGGGAAGGTTGATAATAAATCCCTCTTGTGCATTTTTTAAAAATATATTTGCCCCGCTTTTTTGTTTTAACAGCAATTTACTCACTTTAACTTCGGCACGTTTTAGGATATTTGATTGCATATTGTTTGACGGAGTGTGTGTTTTAAAAACAGCACTCGATCCACTTTTTAAAATACCTTTAGACCCCATAAGGATACCGTTTTTAGATATTTTTTTAGAGTTACCTGTCTTTTTACTGGCCTTAGTTGATGATTGGGGTGCAGGTGGAGGACGAAAGTTGTATATTTTGACAAATGCGGCTTTAACGGCAGCTAGTTTTGCCTTATTGACTGATGCCAATGCATACAAAGCAATAAACAGCGCAAGCAAAAGGCTTAAAAAATCTGCAAAAGGTACCGCCCACGCTTCACCTGCAGGACATTCACATTTTTTACATTTTTTTTTGGCCATCTGTCACCGCCTCGTTAGTCAAACTGGCTTTTTTTATTTTCAAGCGGTGAGAGATAATTGAAGAGTTTACCCTCTAAAGTGCGAGGATTGTCCCCATGCGCAATACCGATAATTCCAGCTAAAATAATCTGTTTATCAGTCATCAATACTTTTGTTTTTCCCTTTAGTTTACTTCCAAGCGGTCCAATGAAAAGATATGCGCCGGATATTCCCGTAACAGTTGCCGTAAAGGCACCGGCAATACCCTCTGCCATGGCTGCTGGGTCATTTAATTTTTGAAGAGCTAAAATCAAACCCATAACAGCACCAACTAGCCCCATTACGGGGCATGTCTCACCGGCTAATGACCAATAATGTGCGGCTCCATGATAATACTCTTCCGTTTCTTCTATCAGTACCTCAAGAGTTTCTTCGATATCGTCTATATCCATGCCGTCAATTGTCATATTTAGTCCTTTTTGAAAAAACTCATCATCAATTTCAGCTACATGTGATTCAAGTGCCAATATACCGTCCCTTCGTGCGATTGTAGCAAATTCCACAATCTGGGCTATACGCTTGGAAAAATCAACGGGCGGTTTTTTAAAAACAGTTTTTAATTCCTTAAATGCTGCTTTGACGTTACCTCCGGCTGTTCCGGTCATAGCTGCCGCCATAGCCGTTGGAATTACTATAATAATAGATGATATATGAACTAAATGAAGCGGGTTTCCACCGTCTATTACATTTCCTATCGATAATGTTGCAACAGACAATAACATACCCAAGATAACTGTTAAATCCAAAATTACACTCCAATAAATATTTAGTCGATGCATAAGATATCGGCTGAAATTTATAAAAGTTTAACATAATGTAGTTTAGGTTTTACTATTTATAGTAAATAATTTTGATAAAATATGCATTACAATACTCAAAAAGGTAATTTATGCTTATAGCACCCAGTATTCTTTCAGCTGATTTTGGAAATCTAGCAGCAGATGTCAAGGCAATATGCGAGGCCGGATGTGATTTTGTGCATGTTGATGTCATGGATGGTCATTTTGTACCAAATCTTACAATTGGGCCTGTTGTTGTCACGTCTATTAAAAAGGCTGCTACCAAGCCTTTAGATATTCACCTGATGGTGCAAAATAACTCATTTTTTGTTGATCTTTTCGCGCCTCTTAAACCAGAATATATCTCTTTTCATATTGAAGAGGAGAAGAACCCCCATAGATTGATTCAAAAAATACGCTCACTTGGCATTAAACCGGCCATAGTTTTAAATCCTCATACACCGGCAGAGTCTGTTGAATACCTGCTTGAAGATTTAGATATGGTACTTGTTATGAGCGTAAATCCTGGATTTGGCGGACAAAGTTTTATACCAAATGTACTAGAGAAAATTAAAAGATTAAAAAAATTACGCGATAGTATAAATCCAAAATGTCTTATAGAGATTGATGGCGGGGTTAGTGATAAAAACATTAAACTTTTAAAAGATGTAGGTGTTGATGTCTGTGTGGCGGGAAGTTATGTGTTTAAACATGATTCATTTAAAACGGCAATAGACAATCTAAAGATATGAGAGTTAAAATATGTGGTATTACATCTTATAAAGATGCCGTAGCTGCCATTGATGCGGGTGCTGATGCTCTTGGTTTTGTTTTTTATAATCATTCTGCTAGGTATATCTCTCCTGATGATGCTGCTAAAATTATTCAAAAACTGCCTCCTTTTATTGAACGTGTTGCTCTTTTTGTTAATGAAAAAGCAAAGTTTATAGATGAGGTATGTTTACATGTAAATGCATCACTTGCCCAAATCCATTTTGAAGCAGATAAAGATTTGTTTGATGCCCTACGAACCAAGCATGTAAAAGTGATAAGAGCAAAAACAAGAGATGAGATTTTTCAGTATCCTTATGAGTACAAATTAGTAGATACTTACACTAAAGAGTACGGAGGTAGTGGAGAATTGTTAAATCTAGACTGGTTTAATGATATAGACTGCTCTAAAATGATATTAGCAGGAGGCTTAACGCCGGAAAATATTTTCCGGCTGGCAAAGTATAATTTTTACGGAGTTGATGTAAGCAGCGGAGTCGAGAAATCCAAAGGGATTAAAGATCATCAAAAAATTAGGAACTTTATAGATAATGTTAACAAATATCTCACTTAATGAAAAAATACGCTATAAATTAGCCCATAGCGGTGCAACTATAGATGAACTTTTAAAGCAGATAGAAGAAGATTCTATTGAGTTGGCTTTGGAGTTGTACCTGGCACAGGGATTGGAGATTGTTAAAAAAGATAATCTTTGTTTTTATGCAACGACATTTTTGCCGATAAATGAGGCTGTATTTTGTGTTGTCGATATAGAAACAAACGGTTCAAATACAGATAAGCACCAAATTATTGAGATAGGGGCTAAAAAAATTCAGGGCGGCAAGATTATTGACAGCTTTGAGAGTTTAGTTCATTGTGACGCTATTAATGAAAATATCACAAAAGTCACAGGTATATCTTCTAAAGATACCATTAATGCGCCGTTACAAAAAGAGGTTATGAAAAGTTTTAAGGCATTTTTGCAGGACTCTATTATTGTAGCACATGATGCAAAATTTGATTTTAAGTTTATCTCATCTATGATGAAACGTAGCGGCTTTGAAGAAATTTTAAATCGTCATTTGTGCAGCATTGATTTAGCAGAGAGAACTATCTCTGCCTATCGCTATGGGCTTGGCTACTTAAATGATCTGCTGTGTTTAAATCAAGAGGCAACCCATCATCGCGCATTATCAGATGCAACAACTACGGCCGAATTATTTATAAAAGCTTTGGATGCTTTAGATAAAAGTATCATCACCGTAGAACAGCTAATAGAGTTTGCAAAAAAAGCAAAAAGGTTAAAGCGACCCACATTTGATCCTCTTAGGCAAGATAAGCTCACATAAGAGAATATATTTTTATATTATCTGATTCTAACGCTTTTTGCAGCTTTTTCTTTTGCTGCACCACATTTCATATTATCAGCTCTTATTACCTCTTTTTTTAACTTTTGAAGACGATTTATCTTTGCTTTAATTTTTTGGAGATTGCCTTGTATCATTGTATTTGCCGCACCACATTTGCCGGCACCACACTTAGGAGCAGGTTTTGCAACAGCCATATTTCCACATTTTGCCATAGCCGAGGCTGTGCAGATACCTGCTAAAAGTACGACTCCAGCTACAGCTGATGATATTTTTCTTGTTTTAAACATTTTATATCCTTTATTTTTTTAAATTAGAAATTATTATATCGTATTTCTTTCTTAAATCAGTATATAAATATCTTATAGTGTTTTTTCTTAAATTTATTATGAGTTCTTTTTGTGACGAGATAGTGACATTTTGTATGAGCAGTTTTTAAAATTTTTTTATATAAAATGACACTAAGATTTTATAAGGAGACGTTGTGATCGAAAAAGTTATAAAAAGAGACGGTTCGTTTGAAGATTTTGCTCCCTTTAAGATCCAAGATGCTATAAAAAAGGCATTTAAAAGCGTTTGCTTGCAGTATGATGATTCTGTTTATATTTATGTGATTAATGAATTGTACTATTTTAATGCACCGGCAGTTGAAGATATACAAGATGTCATTGAAAAGAAGCTGTTTGAATCGGGGTATTTTGAAGTGATGCGCTCATTCATGCTTTACAGACATCTGCATAAACTCCAAAGGATTAAAGTTATAGATGATGAGACAACATACATTAATTCAACTCAAACAATTGAAGAATATATAAATGGAAGTGATTGGAGAATAAAAGCAAACTCAAACACAGGCTATTCAAGCGCAGGGCTTATCAATAACTCAGCAGGCAAAGTGATAGCAAATTATTGGCTTGATAAAATTTATTCAAAAGAGGAGGGGTATGCTCACAGAAACGGCGATTATCACATACATGACCTTGATTGTCTGACTGGATATTGTGCCGGATGGAGTCTTAGGGTTTTACTTGATGAGGGATTTAACGGAGTCAGAGGAAGGGTACAAAGCAGCGCTCCTAAACATTTTCGCGAAGCTCTTGGACAGATGGCTAACTTTTTAGGCATACTTCAAAGCGAGTGGGCCGGCGCTCAGGCATTTTCATCATTTGACACATATCTAGCACCGTATGTTTTTAAAGATAAGCTGTCATATAAAGAGATAAAAAAAGCAATCAGGAGCTTTGTGTATAATTTAAACGTGCCTGCAAGATGGGGACAATCTCCTTTTACAAATATTACTATTGATTGGACTGTTCCAGATGATCTTAAAGATCAGATACCAACCTCCAATCAAAAACATCTGTTTTACGGTATTAGCGATAGTGAGCTTGTGCATATCGCAGCTACAAGGGGATGTCAGTCGCTAGAGGGTATGACATATAAAGATTTTCAAAATGAGATGAATCAAATCAATAGAGCGTATTATGAGGTTTTAACGCAAGGCGATATAACAGGACAACCCTTTACCTTTCCAATTCCTACTGTAAATATTACAGAAGATTTTGACTGGTATGGAGAAAATACAGATGTTTTATTTGAAAATACCGCTAAAATAGGCTCCTCATATTTTCAAAATTTTATCGGCAGTCAGTATAAAAAAGATGAAAACGGCAATATTGTTGTAAATGATGAGGCCTATAAACCCGGGCATGTAAGAAGCATGTGCTGCAGACTGCAATTAGATTTGAGAGAACTGCTAAAAAGAGGCGGCGGATTGTTTGGCAGCGCGGAGATGACGGGGAGTATCGGTGTTGTAACCATTAATATGGCAAGGCTTGGGTTTTTGTATAAAAATGATAAAGCAGCGCTGTTTGCCAGGCTTGAGGAACTTATGAATCTCGCAAAATCTACACTGGAGAAAAAGCGTATTTTTATACAAGATATGTACGACAGGGGACTTTTTCCATATACAAAAAGATATCTGCCGGGCTTTAAAAACCATTTTTCAACAATTGGCGTTAACGGTATAAATGAAATGATTAGAAATTTTACAAATGATGAATATGATATCAGTATAGAAAAAGGAGCAAGTTTTGCGATAGAAGTGTTAGATTTTATGCGAAATCAGATGATAAAATTTCAAGAAGAAACGGGTAATTTATATAATCTTGAAGCTACGCCTGCCGAGGGGACTACATACAGGTTTGCCAAAGAAGATAAAAAGAGATATAAAGATGAAATTATTCAAGCGGGAATGGATGATAATATTTATTATACTAACTCTTCGCAGTTGCCTGTTGATTTGACCAATGATCCGTTTGAAGCATTGCAATTGCAAGATGATCTGCAATGCAAATATACAGGCGGTACGGTGTTGCATTTATACATGCAAGAGCGGGTGAGCTCAACTGAGGCATGCAGGAAGCTGGTACGCAATGTAATATCAAATTTTAAATTGCCATATATTACCGTAACCCCGCTATTTTCAGTGTGTTTAAAACATGGCTATATTGCAGGAGAGCATGAATACTGTCCAAAATGTGATGATGAGATAATAGATGAATATATTAAGTCTAATTTAGACGTAAGTTAAATTTACTGAGAAGTTTTAGTAATAGCCTCCTAGGACTTCTCAGCAGATAGAACTAAAAAATAATTTTACAGGAGACTTGTTATGACTAAAAGTAATTTATTAAATATATTGCATGCTAAAAGGCAGAAGTGTATAGTTTATACTAGAGTTATGGGTTATCACAGACCGGTAGAGAGCTTTAATATAGGCAAAACTGGTGAGCATAAACAGCGAAAACAGTTTATTGAGCAATAAAATTGTTTATGATATAACAAAATTTACACATCTTGATTATCCGGATAAACTTGCATGTATCGTGTGGTTTTGCGGATGCAACATGCGGTGTGCTTATTGCTATAATGATGATATAGTTTATGCCGATAAAGGAGATTTTTCCTTAGATGACGTGTTGGAGTTTTTAAAATCTCGTCAAGGATTACTAGATGGCGTTGTTTTATCCGGCGGAGAAGCAACTAATTATAATCTGGCTAGTTTTGTTAAAACAGTAAAAGAATTGGGTTTTGCAATAAAACTTGACACAAATGGAACCAATTTTAATAATCTGCTTAAACTTTGCTCATCGGGTTTTATCGATTATGTAGCGCTTGATTATAAAGCTCCAGAATATAAATTTCAAACACTTACATTATCAAATAGATTTGGCGAGTTTTCTAAAAGCCTGGATTATCTGCTTGAAAGCGGTATCGCTTTTGAAGTAAGAACGACTGTTCATGCAGATTTGCTAGATGAACAAGATATCAATGAGATAATAGTGGATTTAGCAAAAAGAGGATACAAAAGAGATTATTTTATACAGGAATTTTTAACCACAAAGAGCAACATAGGCAATATAAAAGCACCAAAAAAATCAGTCAGTAAAGCAAACCTTTTAAACGACCGGCTAAATATTGTCTTTAGATAATAATTTTATGGTTAGTTTAACTCTATTTTATACCCTTTTCCTTTAATATTTTTTATTAGATTTTTGGAAGTTTTTGCTCTTAATCTTTTAATAAATGCCCTAATTCCAGCATCTGTAATCTCTTGATTGCCCCAGAGCGTATTTTTAATAAACTTATTTGTGATGATTTTGCTCTGCCATGAGTCATTCG
>JALVUF010000026.1 GCA_027023805.1 Helicobacteraceae bacterium | reverse complement strand
TTGATAACTTTTTCAATATTACAAAAGAAGACGAAAACCTTATTGCTGCAAATAGCAATCCAAATCAATCTAGTATATATTTTCCATTGAATAAAATCTTATATGGACCTCCCGGTACAGGGAAAACCTACTATATTAATAAGCTTAAAGAGCAATTTATATACAGAGAAAAAAGCATAAGTGATTTTGAGTGGGCTACAAAGGCAGTTGAGAATCTCACTTGGTTCGAGGTAGTAGCTCTTTGCTTGTATGATTTAGAGAAAGAGGCAAAAGTTCCTGAAATTGCAAAACATGAACTCGTTGCGGCAAAAGCAAAACTTTTAAATAAAGAAAAAGGTATCCCTCAGCAAATCTGGGCTGCTTTGCAAACACATACCATTGAAGATTCAAAGACAGTTAACTATAAAACTAGAATTGAGCCTTTAATTTTTGACAAAACAGAAAATTCTATTTGGAAGTTTATAGATGGATTTGATGAAAAAATGCCTGAACTTATCGAACTTTATGAGCAGTATAAAAATCAAAAACCTTTATCACAAGAATTGCATAACTATGAGTTTATCACATTTCATCAAAGCTATGGCTACGAGGAGTTTGTAGAGGGTATAAAAGCTATACCAGCAGGTGAAGTTGGCAACGAAGATGGCACGGAGATAATTTATAAAGTTACAGATGGGATTTTCAAAAAAATAGCTGATAAAGCAAGAGACAATCCTGATTATAAATATGCTCTTTTTATAGATGAAATCAATCGTGGAAATATTTCTAAAATTTTTGGAGAACTTATTACTCTAATCGAAGATAGCAAAAGACTTGGAGAGCCTGAAGAGATTCAAGTTGCTCTTCCTTACAGTGGTAGAAAATTTGGAGTTTCTAAAAATTTGTATATTATTGGTACAATGAACACAGCAGATAGAAGCATAGCACTGATGGATACTGCACTTAGGCGAAGATTTGAATTTGTAGAGATGATGCCTAATTTAGAAACTCTGCAAGGTGTAGAAGTTGAAGAAATAGATATATACGCACTGCTTGAAGCAATAAACAAAAGAGTAGAGTATCTATATGATAGAGATCATACTATTGGTCATGCTTATTTTATGGAGCTGAAAAAAGATGATAGCGATATAAACACTTTAAGCAATATTTTTAAAAATAAAATCATTCCGCTACTGCAAGAGTATTTTTACGATGACTGGGAGAAAATTAGATTAGTTCTTGGTGATAATCAAAAAGAGGATGAAACTTTTCAATTTATTACAGTAAAATCCAACTATAGCATGAAAGAGCTGTTTGGAGAAAAGGGCTTAGACGCTTTAGATATTGATGATGAACCAATTGTGTACGAAATAAATGAAGAAGCTTTTAATATCCCAGAGAGTTACATAAAAGTATATGAAAAATAATTTTTCAATTTTAGAGTATCGATCTATATACTACAATAAAGATGATAGCTATAGTCTTGATGCACAGAAGAACCTAGCTGTTCCTAAAAAAGTGTTTGATGATTTAAAACAATTTGTTTTAAAAAACAATGAACAAACACTCTTTTTGAAGCCATCTTATAAAAAAGGGCTGGGTGAAACATTGCAAGCTCAAAATTATGTTGGTGTAATCCAAACAAAAGATGGCACAACCATTGAAATACTGCCAAAGATACAAAATCTTAATACAGATGCATCTAAAAAAATCTTGATTAAGATGCTCAAAACATTAAAAAAATCCCCATTTAAAAACTTCAATATGGCACATCTAAAAAGCTCAAAGATGCCACTTTTTGAAATTTTTATAACAATGTTCCTCGATGAGTTGACTAAACTCTTAAAAAAAGGTCTCAAGGCTGATTATATTACCAAAGAAGAAAATATCAAGTTTTTAAAAGGTAAGCTAAAGATAAGCAAACAAATCCAAATGAACTACATCCACAAAGAGAGATTCTTTGTGGAGTACCAAGAATTTTTGAGTGATAGAGTAGAGAACAGGCTTATTAAAACCACTTTAGAGTTTTTGTATAAAAAATCGGGCTCAAATCACAACCAACAGAGAATACGAGAATTTCTATTTGTCTTTGATGCCATAGGGGTATTCCGTAATATTAAAAATGACTTTGTAAACATAAAACTCAATCGACATATGAAGGACTATGAACAAACACTTCTTTGGTGTAAAACATTTTTACTAGAAAATTCGTTTACTCCTTATAAAGGGGGTGATATAGCTTTTGCATTGCTTTTTGATATGAACTTACTGTTTGAATCATATGTAGGGAATTATCTCAAGAAAAAAGGTTTGAATGTTAGTTTACAGGATAAAGGAAAATATCTTGTAGAAGAACCAAATAAATTTGCATTACGACCAGATATAGTTATTAATGAAGATGAACAGCTTATAGCAGATACAAAATGGAAAATGATTAAAGACGAAAAAGATATTTCTCAAGCTGATATGTACCAGTTGTATGCTTATGGCACAAAGTACAAAGAATGTTCAAAACTCTACTTGATATATCCCTATAATAATAAATATCTAGATTTGAGATATTTATATCAGGCAGAAGAAACAGACAAGCTGGCTTTAAATGTATTGTTTTTTGATTTAACACAAAAAGAACCAACATTTTATATGCAAGATGATGCATGTACAGAACATAAGCATAAGTGGTTTGCTCTTCTGGGAACATTATAAACTCTAAAATATGGATAGAAATAAATAAAATTATTGCCAGAAACACTGTATGAACGGGTATGCATTATATGTGGCTTAATTGGACTCGGTATAATTGCGTATGGCAAAAAAAAATAAGAAAATAGCAAAAATAAATATTAAAATGCGTAATTTTTTTGGCGGTGATCCTTTTGATGTGGGGATTGACAGAGTTGAAGAAAAGACGCTGGCAGAGCTTGCTCATACTATAGGGCTTTATGATGTGAAATTTAAAAAACCGGAGCTTGTGCGTGCGTTTCGTCAGCTTTACTCTGCCAACGATATTTCAATTAGATCAGATATGCTGGATTTTTTTATAGCAAATAAAAGAGTTTATCCGCCCATTTCAGTGCAGCCGGGACTTGAGAAGGAAGATAAACTAAATGCTATTTTAGATGAATTTGAAGATATCTTACCTGATGAAAAAGCGGAAATCTTCGGTGAATTTTTAAACATCAGAGCAAGAAAAATAACTTATGCAAAAATTGAATCAAAATTAAAACATTTAAGATTTGAAAAGAAAAAACAGAAGATTCAAAAAGCACTTGAGGGGATTTTTGATATAGATGACAGATTTGAATTTTATGAGGCAATTGAGATTAATTTTAAACAAAGCAGATTTAAAAAAATTGTCACGTTAAAAACTAATATTATAGATATACAAAAATTACAAGATCAAGATATAGAAGATTTGATTGAGTATATAAAATCTCTAAAACATGAGAAGGCATCAGCCTATCAAAAACAAGTTAATGCTTTTGTAGATGATTTAGAAAAACCCAATAGATATTTAAGTGATGATGATATCCTTCAAATGTTTAAAACCGCTTCAGTTGATGATGATTTAAGAGTGCCAAAACTTAGTGAGGATATTTTACATAAGATATTTTCTAAAATCTTAAATATTACAAGCTTACATGTAGATGATGATTTTATAACTCTTGGCACAAATGAAGTTTTTGAATTTTTTAATGAAAAACTCCATTATGATATCTATTTACAGTTAGATACCGCTAAAGTGCTAAAAAAGATTTATAATTCAGATGATTTGCGACTTGAAGATAAAGTACGCCAGACCAACAAAGAGCAGCAAAAACAGTTTGTCAGTGAATTTGAATCACTTGTGAATGAGTGCGGTAAAAACGCCGCTTTGCTGCATTACACTGCAGATCAGATAAGACAAAGTATTTATGATATATTAAGGGCGTATATAGATGACAATCTGCATATTACGCCTAAGATTCATAGAAAAGTTATATATACTTTTAACAAATCGATACAACTACAACTGCAAAAAAAGCAAAGACAGATGCTTTTAGCTAGGACTATTCGGGAATTTAAAGATCTCTTCGCGCTTGCAAGGCAGTTAAAACGGGAGCTTGTTTTTCATGTAGGCCCTACAAACAGCGGTAAGACATATCAGGCGATGGAAGCTTTAAAATCAGCAGATACGGGTTATTATCTAGCTCCGCTTAGACTGCTAGCACTTGAAGGATATGAAGATCTTCGCTCAAGCAATATAGAGGCTTCTTTGATAACGGGTGAAGAGCAGATAACGGATGAAGATGCCACGCATATAAGTTCAACAATTGAAATGTTAAATTTTGACGCGGATGTTGATGTCTGCGTTATAGATGAAGTACAGATGATAAATGATGCAGACAGAGGGTGGGCATGGGCAAATGCCATTATAGGTGCGCCTGCAAAAAAAGTGATTATGACAGGTTCATTAAACGCGCTTGAGGTTGTACGCGGACTTGCCGCTTATCTTGGCGAAAAATTAACAGTTGTTCAGTTTGAGCGTAAAAATCCTCTGCGTTTACATGTAAAGGCTACGCCGATTGAGCAGATTGAATCCGGCAGTGCAATTATTGCATTTTCTAGAAAAGATGTTTTAAGGCTAAAGCAAAAATTTTCCAAAGATTTCAAAGTAAGCGTGGTTTACGGTAATCTCTCTCCTGAAGTAAGACGTGAAGAAGCAAGGCGTTTTAGAGAAAAGCAAACAGATATCCTAATAGCAACAGATGCCATTGCCATGGGCTTAAATCTTCCGATTAAAACTATACTTTTTTATAAAGTTACAAAATATGACGGACGAACAGACAGAGTGCTAAGCCCATCGGAAATGCAGCAGATAGCCGGACGGGCAGGAAGATACAATATGCAAGATGTCGGATATGTAGGTGCTTTTAACAATGATGCTTTACATGTAATAGCCAATGGATTAAATAAAAAAGCAGAAGATATTGCTATGCCTTTTAAAGTTATGGCAAATCTTGATCACATTAGGCTTGTCGGCTCTATATTGGAGGAAAACTCTCTCGCAGATATTTTAGAGTTTTTTGCTAAAAATATGCAGTTTAACGGTCCGTTTCGCGCCGCTAACATAGAGACTATGTTAGAAGTCGCTAAGATTGTTGACGGTTATGATTTGGATATTGCTACAAAATATCATCTCTCATGCGCGCCGCTTACTTTAAAATCACCCTATATAGTCGCTTCGTTTGAGAGATATGTATCTTTAATAGAGCAAAAAATGACTATAGAATATATACCTCCCAACATTGAGGGGCAGTTTGCAAAAAGTATGGAAGATCTGTTAAGAGCTGAAGATATGGTTAAGGAGATATCTCTTTATTTGTGGCTTAGTTATAGATTTGATGAGTATTTTATTGGCGTTAAGGGTGCTAGAGATTTTAGAGTGCTCTTAAACAGATATATAGAAAAATCACTTCAGCAGAGCCATTTTGTGCCAAGGTGTAAAATATGTTCAAAAGTTCTGCCGCTTGATTCAAAATATCAAATCTGCCAGAGTTGTTTTAGAAAAAAGTATAAAAGAAGATAAAGTGTGTTATAATTTCACCCTAAATTAAAAGAAAGTGGGTGATGTGAATGCCTGGTGTTATGCTTCGTCATGATGAAAACTTTGATGCTGCTTACAGACGCTTTAAAAAACAAACAGATAGAAATCTGATTGTAACTGAAGCTCGTGCTCGCCGTTTCCATGAAACGATGACAGAAAAGCGCAAAAAAGATAAGATTAGTGCTCGTAAAAAGATGCTTAAACGTCTTTATATGATGAGACGCTACGAATCTCGTTTATAATTTTTTACCCCGTTTGGGGTAAGTTTAATAAATTAAAAGAATTTCTCCATTATAGTTTTTTTGGTTGATAATCAGTAAAATTAGTGCTATAATAATCTATTATGAATAATAAGGTATTAGCATGAGTTACAAAAAGCGTCTGTTGATTTTTTTCTTTATCTCTTTTATGGTACCACCAATGGTATGGCTTGTTATAACTTTTTCTACACAAACGATTACTTTTAGCCAGCTTCTTGAAATTATCATTTCACCGTCTATGATACTTTTTATGATAATTAGTACATCCATAGCATTTATATATTTTTATAAAAAACTCTCATTTATCCAAAAGACTTTAACTGCACATGAATATAATAGTCCAAAGCTTTTGCAAACTATCAATTCTCTGCCAAGAGCTATCTTTGCAGGCTCTTTAGTTTATTGTGTTTCGGGCGCTTTAATCGTAACAGGCACCCAGTCTTTTTCCACATTTGAGATGACGGTGCTATCTATTGTACTTAGCATCTCATATCCGCTGCTGTTTTCTATGCCCTATATCATCAAATTTATAATGACTGTTGAAGCATGGACGAAAGATGTACCTCTTAGCGAGACATATCGGTTTATTTCCTTAAAAGGAAAGATGCTTTTGGTAATTTTGAGCACTATGATAGGTCTTATTGTCTTTTTTGCGGCTTTTAATGTCTCTTTGGCAAAGTATTACAGACCCATTGGTGTTGAGGGTGTAATTTTTATGAACATAATTGCCGGTATTGTGGCAATTATTATAGCTTTAATTAATGTTTTAATGGTAATAAATCAGACTACACAACCGGTAAAAATTATAATAGACGTGTTTTCAAAAGATAAAAACAATCTTAAAAAAGAGATAGTTATCACAACAAGAGATGATGTCGGCGTGGCTGTTTCTGACATATCACACTTTTTTAGTGATATTGCAGATGTTGTTGCAGACGCAAAACATGGATCAAACAACAACAAAGAACTTGCATCATCAATAAAACGAAGTTCAGATATGGTTGGCGCTGAAGTTAAAAAAGAGCAAGAGAGATTGAAAAATGCGCAAAAAACAGGAATGCTGGTTAATGCTCATCTTGAGGCTTCAATCACCGATGCTAAAAAAAGCAGTGAAAATATTTTAAATGTTGAAAAACAGATAGTAAACATCAATCATGAAACACGGGAGATGGTTGCATCCAATGAAAAAAATATTATTAGTCAAAAAGAGCTTGCAGATAAACTTTCAAATCTTACTCAAAATACCGAACAGGTAAAAAATGTACTTACAATTATCTCTGATATTGCGGAACAAACCAACCTTTTGGCTTTAAATGCCGCTATTGAAGCGGCGCGTGCCGGTGAGCACGGGCGTGGTTTTGCAGTTGTTGCCGATGAAGTTAGAAAACTTGCAGAACGTACGCAAAAAAGTTTAAATGAGATCAACGGCACAGTGGGCGTGATAGTGCAAGGCATTATAGAAGCGAGTCAAGAGATGAATGATAGCATCATCGCATTAAACGAGATATCACAAAAAACGGATCATGTCGGCGTTACAATGGAGCAGATGAACAGAGTGATGGCTAAGATGAATGACAGTGTTAACGCTTCTATAAACAACATAATAAACGTAGCTGCCCAAACAAAAGAGATTATAAATGAAGTAGTGGAAATTGATAAAGCGTCAAATGAAAATCTAGCTCATGTAAAAGGTATAGGAGAGCTATCTGCAACACTGCTTGGCGTGGCAACCGTGCTTGATGAGAAACTTCAGCAATTTGATACGGACTAATGGAAAAATTTTATACAGTATCTATTGAAGATGATACGGTTTATGTCACTTACCAACGTTTAAACAAAGGCACGTTGACGCTTCTTGATTGTTGGAGTCTCCCATCTGAAGAACTAGCCATATTTTTTAAAAAAAAGTATCCTTTATTTTTATGTGCCAAGTTACCGTTTATTGTAAGCGATCAGATAAAAGTTCCGACGGCTATTAAAAATAAATCTGTAATAAAAAAATATATTTCACACAAAATATCAACAAATTCAAACAAACAAAAGCCTCTTTTTGTTTATGACAAACTCTTTGAACAAAATGATGATAAAAATACAGAGTATAAGGTAGATGCGATAGATGAGCAGTCGCTTATGAAAACCTTGTCACTGCTTGGCAATACCGATATTATCAAAAGCGTAACTGTTGATAAATATGCTCTTGCCGGCATTGCAAACAGCTGTATAGATAAAAAATCGTATATATGTATATACGCAAATAAAAAAACAGTAACGACATTGGCCATTAGTCAAAAAGAGCTTCTCTTTTCACGCTCTGTTAGTATTGAAGCCGGCTCTGATGAGACTTATAAATCAGATAGAGATTCATTTATAAATCAAACGATTTCTTATATCCGGCAACAATTTAGAGATATAAAATTTACAAATATCGTGATGTGCGGAAATTTGGCGACAGATGAGGATATAGCCGCGCAGTTAAATATGCTTTATAATCTTGCAATATCTGTCTTGACTCCAAATATCAAAAATTTTCCAAATGAAAAAATACAAACATTTATAATCTCCATAGGTGCATATTTTACACCAAAAAAATCACGGTTTATGCCTGACTCGCTTCTTGCAAACATTCAGTTTAAATATATTGTAAATATAATGCTTATTTTCTCAAGCGCCATCTTGCTTGCCTTTTTATACTTGGGATATAATTCATACGAGACTCATGAGAATCTTCTTCAAAGATATAGTGCTATAAAATCTAAACTTGAGTTTGAGTTAAATCATACAAAAACATTATCATCAAGCAAATTGAAAAAAAGTTATTATGAGATGAAAATAAGAGATAAATATCTAAATCAAACTCCCGTTTCATTGTTAATTAGCATAAAACCGCTGGTTTTAATGCTAAGGCCCGCAGGAATGAAATGGAAAAACAGTGGTGGAAAAATTCATCTGGAACTATTTTTTATAAAACATTTTACAACACTTATGGCGATGTATAAGTTTGAAAATAGTTTCAATCACGCATTAGAGGCGATAAAAAGCAGTGACAAGCTAATAAGTAAATTTTTGCCCGATTATACGACTATGACATTTAAGGCTGTTGTTATATTAAAACAGCCGTCAAAAATTATTAGAAGCAGACGAAAAATATGACAAAAATAGTTTTAATCACTATAAATCTAACTTTGTCGGTTTGTATATACGTTTTAATATCCTGGTATAAACAACAAGACAACATTATCGTGCAGATAAATCAAAATCACTTGCAAAGCATTAGACAATTAGCACAAATCTCAAAAACAAATATTTGGTTAAACAGATATATAATGCCAAATTTATACAGTTTGCCAAAAAATAGTGATGAGGCTAACTTACAAATCATCTCATTTTTTGATAAAAACTATAAAAAATATCATCTGAAAATTGTTAAATTTATTATTAAAAAACAAAATATAAAAAGTATGATTGTAAGCTACAGGCTTAAACTTGATAACATGGTTTTGCTTAAGAGTTTTATGCATCTTGATTTTAAAGCCGGTTTTATAAAGTTTAATAGTTTTGAGTTTACTCCTAAATTGTTAATAGGCAGCATGAGTCTAATTGTACCGACTTTAAACGAGGATAAAAATGTATCTAAATAATTATCAATTAATAAAGCTTGTGTTGCCTTTTTTATTTGTTGCGTCGGTATTATATTTTCAACAAAATATTACAAATTATCTTCAACAAACTTTTCCAACCGTTCAACAGTACCCTTTAAACAATATAAATCTTAAAACACGGTTTTACAGAGATATAGAGAATTATATTCCCAAATATGAAAAGAGCAGTATAGATTTTTTAAATGATCAAAAACAGATAAACTGGATATGTGAAAATGTTTTATATCATGTGGCAAATAAACAGATAAAACATAAATATCAACTCAAATGGCGTTTGAGTGCAGTATTTGCAAAGTACAATACTGCTATAATTAATTCAGAAATTGTTCATCAGGGTTCGCATATAAAAGATGCTAAAATTATTAAAATCAAAAAAAACAGTGTTTTAATCAAAACTTTTGAAGGCTTAAAATGGGTATATTTGTTTCATTAATCGGGATTTTGCTTATTATACTAAGCGGCTGTACGGATAATCAAAATCTAACGCCGTCGCCAAAAAATCACATAAAAACAGCGTCACAGCAGATTAAAGCTTTTGAGGATTTGGGAGTTAAAAAAACTCCGCCTCCGGCTCTTGTGCTTCCTCCTATTTATCACAAGTTATCTATTTTTGATAATAAAACGATTACATTTTCGGCAAAAAATGCAAGTTTGGCGAATGTTTTATATTCAATATCTAAAATCTCAGGAGTAAACCTTGTTATAGATAAAGACGTTGATACCAAAACGCCTATAACCTTATCGGTGCATGACGCCAATTTAAAAGACGTGCTCAATATTGTCTCAAATATGTCGGGATGTTATTATGTTGTTCGGGGCAATATCTTACATGTAAAAGAATATATGAGAAAAGTTTTTTTAATTCCTTATGTTCATACTACGAGTTCGTCAGACACAAAACTAGGCGGAAATATGTTAAGCTCTGCCAATACTTCTGGCAGTAGCGGCGGCAGCTCTAGCGGCGGCGGTGGCTCAAGCAGCAGCTCGGGCAGTGGAGGCATCGGAGTAAAAGGAGCCTATAGGTTAAATTTTACAAATTCAAAAAAAGAGAATAACTTTTATAATGACTTACAAAATAACATCAAAGCACTTCTAAGTAAACATGGCAGTTATACATTAAACCGCTTTAGTGGAGTACTAAGCGTTTACGATAAAAGAAAAAATATTTTAGCTATATCGCGTATGATTACAGATGTTTTAAAACAAGCGGATAAACAAGTTTTGATAGAAGCAAAAATCTTAGAAGTCACACTTAACCATTCTCATCAACTCGGAGTGAATTGGAACTTGGTAGGTAAAGATATTTTAAAGGCAGGTGATAGTTTTACGCTAAATCAAACACTTGGATTACCGGGTACTACCGCAGGCAGCGCGTCGTATAATTCAAACAGTTTTCAAGCTGTAATCAATGCGCTAAATCAAGCAGGCAAGATAGATACGGTTTCAAACCCGCGCATTACGGTATTAAGCGGCCAGTCAGCAATCATCTCATCTGGTAAACTGGTGCCATTTTTTAGTAAATATATACAATTTACACAAGGAACATCACTTAGTAACAGTCAAATAACATATACGCAGAGCAACATCTTAAACGGAGTTACCATGGGCGTTACACCGACGGTTATGAAAAACGGAAAGATTATGCTAAATATCATTCCAATCACTTCTACTATAGTAAGTGTTAAAAAGCAGTATGACAACAATGGAGTAGTAGTTGCCAGCGCGCCGGTTATCGATATAAAAGAGCTAGGTACTACGATTTATGCAAATAATAACTCTTTGGTTTTTATAGGCGGCTTAATCAGCAATTCCATATCAAAACAAAAACAGTCTGTACCGTTTTTGGATAAATTGCCGTTTGTGGGTTCACTCTTTACTCAGACAATTGATACAACGGAAAAAAAAGAGCTGGTTATTTTGCTTAGACTTCGGGTTATCAAGTAAAGGGAGATATGAAAAGATATATAGTTGTTGCGGTAACAATTTTATTTCTGCCGCTTTTTTTATACGCTAAAGATACCTGTTACAGCGTGGCGCTGTTAAGCATACCTAAAAGTAGCAGTTATGTGCTTAAAAGCTCCATGTATCCTCCTTCATGTAAAATTTTAGATATTTCAAATATGCTTAGTGTCAGATGTGGATGTTTTGATGATTATTCAAAGGCACACAATATGCTAAAGATATTTTCCAAAAAATATAAAGGCGCCGTTATATTGCCTACATATAAATCCAGATTTAAAAGAGATATTCACATTACCGATAAACAAATGTATGCCGTACAGCTGTTTTCTGCTTTGCCGACTAAAAAGATAAGAGATATATTAAAGTATATTCCTAAAAACCTGCGAAATAAAACAGATGTGGTTCGGTTAAAGAGATGGATTGTAGGATATTACGGAAAAACAAATTCAAAACAAGAAGCATTTAAAGAGTTGGAGAAGGCACGCTCAAATAGATACAAAAGTGCCTTTATTGTTATATACCATTTTACTATCATACAGAAAAACCAGGTTAAGCATAAAAAAATATCTGCTTATATGCAGTCAAACTTGGTTGTAAAAGCCAATAAAGCTTATGGCAATGCTGAGTATGAGCTGGCCGCAAAGTATTATAAAAAACTTCTTTTAAGTGGCTATAAAAATAGCAGATTACTGGATAATCTTAGTTATTTATACGGAATGACGGGAGAGTTTTTTCAAGAAAAAAAGATACTTAAAATGTATCATAACGATACCTCTTTGATTTACGCTTACGCTTACGGTGCGGCAAAAAGCAACAGACGCACTTTTTATAAAGAGTTAAAGCCTTTTATAATAAATGACAATAATGGAGATTTGCAGCTACTGGCGGGGTATTATTTTGAAAACAATCATCAGTTAAAAAAAGCTGTTAAATTTTATAAAATGGCATACGACAACAACCCTGATAATAAGTATATATTTTTTGCTTTTGCCCGCTCTTATGATATAATAGGAGAGGTTAGCAAGGCGTTAAAACTTTATAAGTTATTGTTGCCAAGACTTAAAATCGGGACACTTTTGTATAAGGCGGATAGAAGAAGAATAATAGAATTGGGGGGCAGTTTATGAAAAAAAACGGTTTTACATTAATTGAGTTAGCTATTGTTTTGCTAATTATCGGTCTTTTAGCGGGAGGTTCTTTTAAGATTTTAAAAGTGATGCGTGATAACAGTTTAATCGCGTCAAGTAATCAAAATACAAAAGCCGCGGTAGAGGCAGTTATGGGAAATGCAAGACTAAATAATAACACTTTGCCGACTAATGTTTTTTTTCAAAAAAATCTTTCGCCTTTGAAAAATAATGAGCACACTCCTCTTTTATATGCAGATGATTCAGAGTTACAAAATGTAAATATATGTAATTTTAAAGTTACAAATCTAAGTATAAAAACACCTAACAAAACGATCAAAAATGTAGCTTTTGCCGTTGTGTCCGCAGGTCCAAACGATAACATGCAAACAGCAGTACAAAAAAACGGCAATAGTGAATATATACAAACTTATAACTATTCAACAAAAGTCGATAATGACCCAACGCCTGTAAATATCAAAGAAAATTACGATGATGCCGTGCAGTGGGTTACATTGTCCCAGTTGCAAGACAAACTTCAGTGCTCGGACAATCCTTTGCGCATTGTTAATAACTCGCTTCCAAGCACAAATGTGCTAAATGCTAAAAATTATAGCGCTAGTATCGTAATAGATGGAAATTATACTACCCCGACATCAAGCGCATGTAACTTTAATCCGACTGACGGATTTGCTTATAATTCGCAAACTTTTAAGATAACAAATAGCGGTAAAAATGTTACATCAACAACCGTGAGTGTTACATGCAGCGTTACTGTTAACGGAGGTTCGCCAAACCAGCAAGTTGCTAAAAAGATATTTGCTATTACCGTAAATGCAAGTTCTAGCACTGGTTCAGGTGGTTCAGGTGGTTCAGGTGGTTCAGGTGGTTCAGGTGGTTCAGGTGGTTCAGGTGGTTCAGGTGGTTCAGGTGGTTCAGGTGGTTCAGGTGGTTCAGGTGGTTCAGGTGGTTCAGGTGGTTCACCTTTTTCCCAGTGGTTTAATAAATTTTTCCCTTAAGAGGCAGCTATTATGGCACAAAACAAACCGTTAGGACAACTCCTGCAAGAAGCCGGCTTTATAAATGAGGAGCAGATACAAGTTGCTCTTGATGCACAAAAAGCAAGCCCCATGTATTTTGGAGAGATATTAGAAGATCTTGATTTTGTGACATCAGCCGAGATAGCGCAGGCTATCGCTATGCAAAATAATTTGCAATATATTGATTTAAATAAAATTATTCCATCACAGGAGGCATTAAAACTTATCCCGTTTGATATAGCTAAAAATAAAACTATTTTGCCTATCAGTCTGGATGACGGGGTATTAACCGTTGCTACTGCGGATATAAATGATGTGGTTTTATTGGATTATCTGCAAAGTATATCCAAAACAAAAATTAGATACGTCGTAGATGATAAAAAATCTATCGCTAAACATATCGAACTGTTTTATTATCAGCTCAAAAATCCGATAGAAGCAGAGGTACAACAACTTGTAAAAGATACGTTAAACAATAAAGAGATAGATATCGCGCATTTAGTGGATCTGTTTTTAAATAACGCCATAAAAGACAGGGCAACAGATATTCACATCACGCCAGAACATTCGGCTTCGCATGTGTTTTATAGGATTGACGGGGTTTTACATCACTACTATTCGCTTCCTAAAAAGTTGCATAAGCAGATGATAGCAAGAGTCAAAATAGTAAGCAGTCTTAATATCTCTGATCAAAGAATACCGCAAGACGGCTCTTTTAGTTATACTTTTTTAAATGAAGAGTTTGACCTTAGAGTTTCAACTTTGCCGACAAATTATGGTGAAAATATTGTTATGAGACTTTTAGGAAAAACTGCTTCGCTTTACAACCTGCTTTCTTTAGGTATTACAGAGCAAAACAGCAAAAAGATAGAAAAATATTTTTTAAAACCGTATGGGGTTGTTTTAGTAACCGGACCCACGGGAAGCGGTAAAACAACTACGCTTTACTCAGCGCTGCGAAAGATAAACTCACTCCATAAAAATGTCTTAACTGTGGAAGATCCGATAGAGTACAAATTTACATTTATAAAACAGACGCAATTAAACGAAAAAGCGGGCTATACGTTTGATGCTGCTATACGTGCATTTATGAGGCAGGACCCTGATGTTATTTTAGTCGGTGAAATACGCGACCATACAACAGCAGAGCTGGCTATAAGGGCATCTATCACAGGGCACCTTGTTTTATCTACACTTCATACAAACGATGCCATAAGCACAATTCCAAGATTGGCTGATCTAGATATTCCGCTTTATCTGATAGCTTCGGGACTTTTGGCTGTTATTGCACAAAGGCTTGTTAGAAAACTCTGTCCAAGCTGTAAAAAAGAGGTTATTAAGTCATCTTCAGAGTTAAAAGAGATGGGCATGCAAGATATTGTAAAAGAGGGCAAAGAGTATAAGATTTATGAAGCAGCGGGGTGTGAGCATTGCTATAATACCGGATATATAGGCAGAGAGGCCATAATAGAGATTTTAGAACTTGATAAAGAGCTGCAAAGCTTGATAACTCAAGGTGTTAGTACATTTGATCTGCTTAATAAAGCAAGAGAAAATGGAATGAAAAGCATGAAAGAGGATGGATTTTTAAAGATACTAAATGGTGATACGACATTTGATGAAGTAAACAGAGTTTTAGACTGATGGCGCATTTTTTTATTCAAAGCATTGCAACTAACGGCAGGAGAAAGTTTTATTTTTTGCAATCTGAGGGATATGACAAGCTGATAAAGCGGCTTGAACGTGATAAGGAGGTGCCTCTTAAAATTACTCAGATGCCCAAAATGATATCTATGATATTGCCTGATGTTAGCAAACGGGTATCAGCTGATGAGGTGATAGAACTTATGGATAGCTTGCATCTTGTTATAAGGTCAAATCTTCCCATTCATCAGGGTCTAGCAGATCTTGCCCAAGACAGTGACAACAAGCGGTTTAAAGAGATGCTTTATTATATAGCAGATGTGATAGACGGAGGCGGGTCGCTTTATGATGCATTTAAGTCTTACGAAAAAGTAGTAGGCAAAATCATTTTAAATCTTATTCAAATAGGTGAGCAAACAGGGCAACTTGAGACGACATTAAAGCGTGCATCCGAGTTTTTGAAGCGGGTAAGGGATTTAAAGAAAAAAGCAAAAAGTGCATTAATTTACCCGGCTTTTGCTCTGGTTGCCACAACAGCGGCGATGCTGGTTTGGCTTTTGTATGTGCTTCCTAAGATGACATCGCTTTTTAAAGATATGGATGTGAAGCTTCCTACCCTGACAATATGGATAATACGCGTATCTGATTTCTTGACAAATTATATCTGGTATATTTTAATCACAATTGTAACTTTGATAATCACTTTTATATTTTTGCATAAAAAGTATCAAAAAGTGCGTTTTTTTACAGATAAGATGTTGCTAAAGATTCCGGCAATAAAACAGGTAATATCAGGTTTTAATATAGCATTTATTATTGAATATTTAAGACTGGCATTAATCTCAGGCGTTCCTATTTTTGATGCACTGCAGACACTTAAGACAAGCGTATCAAACGAGCTGTTTAAAAAAGCATTAATCGAGGCTACAGATGAAGTAAGTAAAGGTTCTCAAATATCTCAAGCATTAGGCAAAACCACGATGTTTACGCCGTTTTCCATAAGAATGGTAGCCGTTGGCGAATCAACGGGCGATTTGGACGCGCAATTTGAAACAATCTCTACATATTATTATGAAAAAGTCGATTATTACGCTGAGAATATGGGTAAGTTTATCGAACCTGCCGTCTTAATATTTGTAGGCGGGTTTATGGCGCTTATTATCGCCGGATTGATTTCGCCTATGTATGACCTTATCTCACAAGTTAAATAGATTCTTGACATTTAGGCTCAAGAAGAGTAAAATATACAAAACTGTAAAAAGGAAAAAAGATGAAAAGAAATGGCTTTACATTGATAGAATTGGCAATAGCTCTTGTCATTATAGGACTTTTGATAGGTACTGTTTTAAAAGGTCGCGCGATGATAGAGCAGGCAAAAGTAAACAGAGTGGCATCTGATGTTCATGGCATTGTAGCTGCGGTTTATGATTTTCAAAATAAATATGGTTATTTGCCGGGAGATGATCCAAATCCTATTCCAGGTAGCGGCGGTTGTACGGGTAATGGCAATGGCTTGATACAAGGAGGTGCGGAAGAGCTTTGTGCATGGAAAGATTTGATTGCATCAGGTTTTATCTCAGGAAATGTAAATGGAACAACATTGACAACTGTTGCAAAACACTCCCCATACGGTGGTTATTATAATTTTTACTATAATAATCGAAATGGTCAATCAGGCACCATGGTTACAACATATCCTATACCAAATGACGTTGTACAGGAATTAGACAGAAAATATGATGATGACATTTATAATACAGGTACCATCCAAGACAATGTTGCTTATCCAACAACAACAAATGCTACGGTTAATTCTGCTACGTATTTGTATTGGTGGGCGTTTTAATATATCGTAATATATTATGTCATAATATAGTGTTATGACATAAATATATTGTTTTTGCTAAAAGCTGCAACAAATAGAGGGCGATAAGATGAAGTTTACTATATTTATTTTATTGTCGCTTTTAGTCTCACAAGCTGTATATGCAAGTCAGTTTTGCATTATAGCTTCATCTTCAAAGTCATTAAATAAAACATACAAAAATCTATTTTTAAACAGATACCCCTCAGGTATAGTTAAAAAAGAAAACAGATATTATGTTTTTAAACTTCGGGGATTTGATACTTATAAAAATGCCGATAAAAAACTAACTGATGTTAAAAAATATTATAACTCTGCATTTATAGTCAACTGCGCCTTTAAAAAACCCAAAACTCTCACAACACATAGCGCTGATTTTAAAAACAATAAAATACCGTCTTTAAACGAGCCAAAACTTTTGCGCTCATATCAGATGCCGATGCCCGGCTTTAGTGACGCAAATATTGATTATGATATTTTGAGTTTTAGAAGGTATATAAATACTTTGCTTAAATCCAGCAACCAGACAGATATAAATTTTTATCAAAAAAAGATAGATTATATTTTGACATATATCAAAAAAGACAGATACAATTTTAATGTATATGCAACAGCGCAGGCAACTACCGGCTCATATTTGTCTCCATATTCTTCAACCCCGCCTATTATTAACGGTAATTATGATCAGACCAGTGCAGGTGTCTCAATACATGCAGATAAATTGCTCTATGATGGGCAATATGGACTTATACACAACCAGTATGCCGTCTTAAATCAAAGATTGGCAGATATAAAGCAACTAAACTCAAAAGAAAAACTAACTATTTTGGCTACTTCCATATATGCAAATATGTACTTTGATCAGCAGAGGCTGACTTTATTTAAAAAGATATATAAAACACAACAACATATAACTTTAATTGTAAAACAGAGGTATAAAAAATCAACAAATTCTATCGTTGAGTATATAGATGCCAAAAGCTCGCTTTTGAGTCTAAAAAGCAATATCTTAAATCTTAAAACCAGATTTGTAGATGACGATTATATATTAAGACACAGTATAAACTCAGGAGCTAAAAATAGATATAAACTATTACCTGTTAAGATTGATTGGAAGTTAAAATCGTTAAATACTTTTAAAAAAGAGGCTATACGAAACAATAGCGCTATTGCCATAGAGTCAAATATATTTAAACTTAGACAAACGGATATGATTTCTCAAAAACGAAGATATTATCCAACAGTTCGCTTTACTTCATACGCTGGTTACGGGGCTAGTAATAATAATATATTTATGGTAAACAGTGCAGGCACAGGGGTCTTTTGGCAGCTAGGGTTAACTGTTAATTTGCCAATTTACAATAAAGGAGATATACGTCTAGGTGAGCAAAAAAGCATATATGACGCACTAAAGCAGAAAGGGGTTCTTTCATCAAAAATAAAAAATATACTGCTGCAGGTAGATCATTCCTACAACAATCTCAAAATGATAAAGAAACAGATGTTAATAACTCAAGATCAAGTATCTTTGCAGGCGCTAAAGATGAGAGTAACACGCGCAAATTTTCTTCAAGGGGTTTTACCTTATAGAGTATATGCAAACGCTGTTGCGAGTTTTTTAAGATACAAATTACAACTGTTATCACTGCAGCAAACCTATATAAAAGAGATGGCAATACTGAGCTCACTCACAGGAGAGACAAAAGGTTTTTATGAGTCGTATTAAAGTTGTGTGGACGGGAGAGGGAACATATCCTTACGTTACAGGCGGAGTTAGCACATGGGCGGATATACTTATGCATGAGCTTAAAAATATCGATTTTGTGCTTATTCCCATTCAGATGCATCCATATGTAAAACTTAAATTTGATATCCCGCCAAATGTAACAGATATCATTAATACTCCTCTTTGGGGTACAGAAGAACCCATAGAATATATAAGACAGATTGCATTTGCCAAGATTTATGAGTCTAAACTTAAAACAAGTGAAAATGACAGTCTTGATGTGCTTAATTCCATCATGATTTTAATACTAGATCATATATACCGAAAAAAAGAAGATTTAGACGCAGTCGGTGATGCGCTGTATGAGTTTTATGAGTATTTTCATATTTATGATTATTATGAAACTTTTAGAAATGAAAAACTGTGGCATATCTATAAAAAATATATTTTACAACATTATAAAGATGAAAATGATGATATACCGACAGTCTTTGATATGATAGAAGGGCTTAGATATCTGTACAGGTTTTTTATCTCAATGCTTCCGACACTTCCTGATGCACATATATATCACTCATCTGCCGCGGCTTTTTGTGGCTTGCCATGTATAATCGCGAAAAAAAAGTTTGGCAGTAAATTTTTGCTGACAGAGCACGGTGTTTATGTAAGAGAGCAGTATCTAGCCGCATCAAGAGCGCAGATGCCATACAGAACCAAAGAGTTTTTAATGGGGTTGATAACACTGGTTTCAAAATTAAATTTTCATTTTGCGGATATCGTCTCTCCGGTTTGTAACTATAACGCAAGATGGGAGACAAAGTGGGGCGTTGATGAAGCAAAAATAGATACTATTTATAACGGCATAGATGTAAATAAGTTTAGAAAGTTTGAGGTTAAAAAAGAACAAAACAGACCGACTGTTGTTATGGTTGCAAGGATAGACCCGCTAAAAGATATACAAACATATATAAAAACTGCCGAACTTGTATCAAAAGAGATGCCTGATGTGCTGTTTAAGCTGTATGGTCCGGTTAATGAGAAAAAATATTTTAAAGAATGCGAAGCTTTGGTAGCGAAGTTGGGCATAGAGGGCAATTTTACTTTTGCAGGGCTTACAAGCAGTCCTGAGAGCGCCTATAATGAGGGTGATGTTGTTATGTTAACAAGTATTTCTGAAGCTTTTCCGTTTGTAGTCTTGGAAGCTATGGCATGTGAGTGTGTTGTTATCTCATCAGATGTGGGCGGGACCAAAGAGGTGCTTGAAGGCTATGGCTATGTTATAAAACCTAAAGATTATCAAGAGTTTGCCGATAAAGTTATGTATATCTTAAAAAATCCGGATATTGCTAGTGATATGGGAGCAGATGCAAGGCAAAGGGTGCTTAATGGCTTTACTATAGAAGATATGGTTGATAATTATGCCAAAACATATAAAGATATGTATAATGAAGTTTTGCAAGAAAGGGCTATAAGTGCAAGAGGAAGATAATGGTAATAACCTCGAACCTCTGTACTTAGAGATAACAAAAGACAGAGGAAAACCGCTAGATTTTTGGGAGATAGCGGCACTTTTGGAGATATATGGTATCAGAGATATAGACGCGCAAAAAGAGTTTGGCTTTGATAATGTCTTTGATATGGCAAAATATATGCATAGGTACAAAGAGGTCAAAGAGTATCCCGTTAAGTCCCTTAACACATGGGAAGAGCTGCCCCCTCTGGGCAAGCGTATATTTAAAAACTATATAAGAGGCTTGGCATTTGCCATGCCCATGTTTGTTCAGATATTTTTTACACTCTCCATCGGGTATGCGATATGGTCGGGCATCAATTTGGATCAAACAAAAGCCACAGTGATTGCAATCGGTACATTTTTAGCCCTTATAATGACTGGAACATCTGCTCAGGCGATAGGCAGAAAGGGTCTTTTTTATCTAAAGCAGCAGGAGATGACATTAGCTGCAAATGTGACTAAGTTGCTGCTTATCATAGGCTTTGTTATAGTGTTGGTTGTTGGAGTTGTTTTAATATTGTTTAATCTTTTTTTTGAGGTACTACCTGCATATTATTTTTTTATTTTGATTATGTTTTATCTGCTGCTTTCTTTTTTATTTTTATCAATCTCTGTTTATTATATGTTTGAGGAGTATCTTAAAATACTATATTATTTTTTAGCAGGCATGGTATTTGTATATATAACGCATAGCCTTTTACATGTAAGGCTTCCTGAGGCGCAATTTATGGCTTTGGTTGCGCTAGATGGAGTACTTGCTTTTTTTGTATATAAGAAGATATATAATCTTAAAAAAAACGATACGGCTTCAGAGGGGGAAGTAGCACCCAGGATGTCAATGTTGTTTTATTCCTTGATGCCGTTTTATCTTTATGGTCTTTTTTTCTTTATCTTTTTAGTGACTGATAGGATCGTGGCCTGGAGTGCCAACGTGCCTGCAAAACCATATTTTATCTGGTTTAACGTACCTTACGAAGTCGGTCTGGACTGGGCACTGATTGCTCTTGTTTTACTGATGGGTTTTACGGAGATCAGTATTCATGAATTTATGTACCGCATTAATGACATGGTCGTAAAATATAAGTATAAAGAGTATGAGCTGTTTAATAAAAAGATACATCTGTTTTTTAAACAATTCAATACGATATATCTTATCTTGTCGATAATTATTATATTTCTTGTATATTATATTATATATTATATTTATAAAAATACGGATTATCTCTTTATTAAGAATTTTTTTAACAGTTTTACCCCTTTTGTTTACTGGATTGCGGCTGTTTCATATGCTTTTATGGTAAATGGGCTTATGAATGCACTATTTATTTTTTCATTCTCAAGACAGGGGCTTGCCGTTAAATCAATTTTAATAGCAACAGTTGTCAATATTTTAGTTGGATTGATTTTAAGCAGAATATTTGGACTGCAGTATGCAGTTTTTGGATTATTTGCGGGGAGTGTAGTGTTTTGGTGGTATAGTTTTAGCTATACTACAAATATGTTAAAAAAACTGGAATTTTATTATTATTCGTCATTTTAAGTACCTATCCAGAAATAAGACCAACTAACAGAGCTTTAAAATAATGCCTAGTACAAGGCAAAAACAGGCAGGAGCTACTAGTAGCTTCAAGAGTTTTTAACGCAGTAATAGGTATTATTTTAAAACTCCCTACGGGCGATATGCAAAAAGTGCATCTGCTTCGTTAGATTTTATTGAATTAGCTACGGCTAGCCCTGCAAAAATCTGCCTTGTATCTGCACCTTTTACTTATCGCTGTTAGTTGGTTTTATTTTTGGATAGGTACTTAAAGGATTTGTTGTGAAAAAATACATTTTAAGCTTGATTGTTTTAGCCTTTATTATCAGCGGATGCGCAACTAGCAACAATGATGTTTTGTTACAAAAAAGGATTTTATCGCCTGAGTCGGTTTTGGTCTATGATATTGGCGTAAATAATATTTTTGCCAATGTCAATAACGGCAGAAAACTCTTAAGGGGTTTTCCTTTTGTCTCAAATACGCCTATCATAGATTTTAAAGGTAAATTTTCAAATCAGTTTTACGATAAACTGGATTATAGATACAAATTTGCATCACTTAAAGATGTTGATTTTTGGAAGCTAAGGACAAATCCTTTTTATTTGGATTTTATATATGTTTTGCCGACTTGGGCAAATAGATTTAAAAAAGTATCTAATAATCTTTTTGAAGATATAGGTTACAGTTACAATCTTTCATCAAAAGAGCAGGAGATACTCAAATGGTGGATAGGGCAAGGGGGAATACTTTGGATTGAGGGCGGTATCTACTCAACTAGATATGATACATTCAAGAAAAATGGAGAGATAAATCAAAGAGCCATAAAGAAAAAACTTCTACAAAAAAGTAAAAACCTATACTTTTTTGACTCTAAAGTCCATACTACAATCTATAAGAGTAAAAAGATAGATTTTATCAACTATACTCCTATGAAAATCAGATTTAAAACAGCAAGCACTCTGTCTTATTTTAGTGATATAAAAAATCTTGAAATAAAAACGGACAATTATCTGCAGGCAGATTTTATGCCCCGCGGCGAGTACCTTTTAACAGGGCAAAATAAAAAGCCTTTAGTATCATTTATAAGATATGGTAAGGGGGGAGTTGTGTTTTTATATCCTTTTGAGTTTCAAAACACAAGATATGACGGGGAGCTGTTAAGATGGAGGCTTCTTTATTTTTTGCTAGAGAGAATGTATGATAAAAAAACTGTATCACCGCAGACAGGCAGCAAGTTTAAAGTGATTCAAACAAAACTTGATACAAATGTTACAAGCCAAAATATTTTAGATAAATTTAATCATCATAAAAAGGTTGTGTTGAGTAATTTGGATTTTGCATATAAGTCTTATGCCTTAACCGCAAAGAGTTTAATGCGCTTACAGCCGATAGCTAGGTATTTAAAACGTAATAAAAGAGTTATTGTACAAATCAGCGGCTACACTGATGATATAGGTTCTCAGCGATACAATAAAACTTTGTCAGTAAAACGAGCAAAAGCTGTCAAGAACGCATTGGTTAAAATGGGAGTTAATCCAAATCAGATACAGACAGAGGGGCATGGCAAACTGTACCCAATAGCAACAAACAGCACACCAAAAGGCAGAGCAAAAAATAGAAGAGTAGAGTTTATGGCCATTAAAGAGTAAGGTAGTGTTTGCCCATTATGTATATTTTATTGATCTACATGTAATTCACGATATCTTTTTAAAAAATATCTGGTATCTATCCAGACTGCTAATAGTTGCTTATGCCGTTTTTTATTGGCTGCCCGTTAAATTGTTTCCGCAAGAGCATACAGGCGCGGGTGTACAAAAGATTGTATTTAATTTTGTATATATGGTGGCGTATGTTGAAATTGTCGTAACCTTTATGGTTTTTATAAAAATATTTAGCCTGATACTCTTTTTTGTGGTACTCATTTTGACAAAATTGGCATTTTTAAAGTGGTATTATAAAAAAAATATCTATCAAATGATGAATAAAATACGAATAAATATTGTTGTATCTGTTTTTGGAGCCATGGAAAATTCTGTTGCTTTAAAAATTAAATTACAAAGTGCTTTGCATAAAAAAATTCTAGATTTTGAAGAGTCAATTACTTTTTACGGTGTTTTGCAGAAGTTTTTATTTTTTTTCGTATTTGCTTTTATTATAACTTTGCTTATGGTAAGGGGAATGTACAGCTATAGCAATCCTGCACCTGATACGGCTCAGTTTATTATGTGGGTCGATAATCTGCAACATAATATACTCTATGCAAACAACAAAGCTACCGGCGCTGATTTTTACGGGATATCCATACTTATCTTTTTTGTAAATCTTTTTACAAATATAAATGTTATACCACTCTTTAGCCTGTATCCCATATTGCTGTTACTGGCGTTATATTTTTCTATTTATTATGTTGTTAAAGATTTTACAAATTCAAAATATATAGCATTGTTTGCGGTTATGATTTACGGCTTAGTGATGATGAGCCCACTTTCAAATTTTTTTTTAGGAAAAACTGTTACAACGAATTTTCCTTCTATCGTTAATCTATATGGCTTGAAATTTTATCTGCCTAAAATAGCTGATGCACTGCATAACGGTAACTTGATCGGTCAGATACCGTACTTAAGATATATCTCGGGTATGGCATATGAACATTCATCTATTTTTGTTTTATTAAATGCCTATTTTTTAATTAAAATATTTAAAACGCATCTAAATAGATATCTAGTTTTGTATGCACTGTCTTTGATACTTGTTTTTACGTTTCATGGAGGAGGCGCTATTGTATTGATGTTTATTAGTATTATAGTGGCATTGGTGGCAATTGTCGCTAAAGTAGTAGATTTTAAAATACTAAAAAAAGGCTTAATTGCTATATTTATCGCTTCCATTGTTGGAAATATGTGGATACTTTCTATGATAAAATATGGCATTCCTCAAGATTTTGGCGCCGCAGCTCCTGTTTTAGATAAACTTTTGCATACAAAGCATTATCTTCATAATCTTGTAACGCTGGGCATAGATACAGTTGATATAGTAACGATAGGCACTTTGGATATGGCATTGTTTGCTATGCTGGGTTTTGCGCTGCTGTTTTCATTGTTTACAAAAAGAAAATTTTTAAATATTGCATTTTTATCAATTGTACTGGGTATATTTATTTTATATTTTGGTCCAAATGCCGGATTGCCGCTTTTAACACAACAAGACAGACTTGCTGAGTATTATTTCTTTGCTGTAACCTTACTTTTTACTTTTTACTTTTTTTACTTTTTTTATAAACCAATCGTCATGTTACCAAAAGTGTATGCAAAAAATATTATGTTATTTTTCAGTTATGCAATTTTTATATTCTTAGTCCTAACGGCTCCAAAATGGATAAATTCCAAAGTTTTTTGGATAAGTCTTAACGGCAATCAATACTCTTCACTATCTTATATAATCTTAAAAATAGAAAAACAAAATCAACCGTTTACCTGGACTGCCGTAGCATATATCCAAGCGCTTGCCAAAGTAAAAAATAAAGGGTATCATATAAATACGCAAAATTTTTTATTAAGATATTCGCCGCAAAATAAATATCTTAAAGTACCTACTAAAAAAATATTTATTTTTGTACCAAATTATCCTGTACCTTACATGGGGATGGACCAGTGGTACTATAGATGGCGAGGCAGGATACAAAGGAGTTTAAAAAGCTGGATAGCTATATATGGCATGTATCACAATAACATAAAAATTTATGACAAAACTGGAACAATGACTGTTTATGAGATAGACAACGATAAGTATATTTCTTATCTTACACAAAAGGCAAAGCATGGGGATTTTTGAGCAAAGCAGATATTTTTTTAACTATGTATTGCCCAGTGAACTAACGTCTGATTTAGCTGCGGTAAATCATTTTTTTAGCAATATTTGGTGGATTTTTGTTATCTTTGTAGCAGTCTTGTTTATTATGGCATTAAAATCTTTTAGAAAAAGTATAAGCCTTAAGTATCAAGCTCAGATCTTTGATGATTTTTTTAAAGATTTAAGCAGCAAGAAAGAGATTAGAGATATTGAGCTTTCCTTATTAAAGAGCATTGCCCTTGTGGGCGCAAAATACGCCGCCTTATATGCCCTTAGGGGTGAAACATATATTCTTGTAGAATCAAATACAAACAATGTAAAAGATATTGCCACACCGCTTAGACTGGCAAAAAAAGAGCTTATCAGATTTAAAAAAAGTGGAAATTACGTTATAGAGTATTTTACTAGCAGTTCAAAAGATATGCTTATGCTTTTTTACTTAAAACCTAATGTTAAATTTAGAGCATATAGTGGTTTTTTCGAGATAATGCTTGGATTTTACGAACAAAGTGTAATTGGTTTTAAATCAAAAAGTGGAGAAGCTCTTTTAAATGTGAGCAAAGACACTTCAATTTCACTTATGAAACTGCAGATGGATCAAGATGAATTTTTCAAATTTTTTACGGCATTAATACTAAAAATTACAAAAGCCAAAGGAGCTAAGCTTCTTACCAAAGATGATAAGCCTGTTTTTCAACACCTAACAGAGTCGCCACTTCAAAAGATATTTTTTATAAGAAACACTCCTTTTAAGCTTGAATTTTATGACGATAAACCTTTAAAGAGTGAAACAATGGCTCAAGTCGGGTCATTTTTAGATATGGCAGGCAGTTTTTTGGTAAATTTGAATAAAAACAGCGAAATGGTTCAAAATTATTTGAAACTGCTGGAGTTTACCAATCAAGCTGTAGAGTTGGAGAATGTGTATTATAAAAATCATTCTCTTATAGTTAAAACTATCTCAGTGGAAGTGGCAAAATCACTTTTTTTATCGCAGGAGCAGATTGATGCGATTGCTATGGGTGCATCTTTTCATGATATTGGCATGATTGGTGATTTGCTAGCACTTTTAAACAAAGATAAGCTAGAGATAAAAGATATGGATCTTATAAAAGAGCATCCGCTAATTGGGAGTATTATAGTGGAGCCGATTTGTCATATCTATCCGATATCCGATATTATCAAATACCATCATGAGAGATTTGACGCAAAAGGCTACCCGTTTGGGCTTAAAGGTGCGCAGATTCCTATAGAAGCTCAAGTGGTTGCAGTGGGTGAGTTTTATTCGGGCATTACGGGTGCTAGGTCATACAAAAAAGGCAAAACTCACAAAGAGGCTGTTTTAGAGATAAAAAAAGCTTCTAATAAAATGTTTGGCAAAGCTGTAGTTGATGCTTTTTTGGATGTAGAGCAATCGATAAAAATAAAAATTGCAAAGATTACATCTAGTGCGTTTGAGGAGAAAAAATGAGTAAAGATGCTTGCGTAGCGATAGTTGTTCCTCTTTATAATGAAGAGATGGTTGTAGGTAAGGTTTTGCAAGAGTTAAGAGAAAAATACAGCGAATACAAAATCATTGTAGTGGATGACTGCTCAACCGATAAGAGTTATGAGGCGGCATGCTTGGGCGGTGTTTATATATTGAAGCATATGGTTAATCTTGGACAGGGAGCAGCTTTGCAGACCGGTATCGAATTTGCAAAAAAGCTTGACTGTAAATATGTCGTTATGTTTGACTCTGATGGACAACATGACCCTGGTGATATTGCACCATTTGTAGAAGTTTTGCATGAAAACAGAGCAGATATAGTTTTAGGTTCAAGGTTTTTGGGTAAAACTGAAAATATGCCTGTTAAAAAAAAATACCTTTTGAAACTCTCAAGGGTTTTTACGTGGATGAGCACCGGTTTGTGGCTTACTGATTCTCATAATGGATTGCGGGCATTTAATCTTGGTAAATTTCCCCATTTTGAGATCACGCAAAACAGGATGGCACATGCCTCCGAGATCATCAGTATCATCAAAAATTTAAAGATGCGCCACGTAGAGATGCCCTGCAATATACGTTATACCGAGTATAGTCTTAGTAAGGGGCAGTCTATGTGGAACAGTATTAATATAGTGATAGATTACTTGATTGGAAACATGATAAAATGATTATTATAGTTAAGCTTTTTTTACTTCTTATTTTAACAAGTGCTTTTTTCATTTTTGCATTTTCATCGCGATTAAAAGTTCTTCAAAAAGTAAGCGTTATCGGTGGTTATCTAATACTTTTTCTATTTATCGCCTATCCGAAATATGCTGACTATATTGCCAGTTTTTTTTCGATCCAAAGTGGGGCAAGGCTGATAATATACATCGTTGTGCCGTTAACGGCTTTAGTAAACATAGTTTTGTATATAGGATTTAAAAATAACAACGTAACTATTACAAAGATCATAAGGGAGCAGGCGAAACGTGATGCAAAAAGATGTAAACAGTAAAGCAAGAGATGAAGAAATTGTTCTATCACATGATTTTATAACAAAATTCAAAGCCGTAGTTAAAAAACTGTACGGTTATGAAGAGTATATGGATTTTTTGATTGTTCCCTCGTTGCTTGGTAAAAAAACATTAAGTTACTTACCTTTTATGAACTATACTGACAAAAAGCACGATCAAGTCGAGGATCTTTTGGAACTTGCAAAAGGAAATAAGTATCAGATAAGGGTTTTAGACTTTACATATACCGATTTTTTACCAGATGATACGGTGACAATGCGTATAGATATACAAAATAGATCTAGTGATGAAGTATTTAAAACTTCCGTAAAAAGAATGTGCAGAAAGAGTATCAGAAAGTCAAATAAAAACAATTTCACTTTTTCTTATGGTAATAGTAAAAAAGATATAGATGACTTTTATACTATTTTTTCAAATACGATGTGTATGCATGGGACTCCAGTGATAGATAAAAGATTTTTTATCTATCTAGCAGAAGAATTTGAAGATAATATAATATTTTGCAATACGTATGATGAAAAAAAAATTATTGCATCATCTTGCATTTTACTTGATAAAGAGATAGCTTGGGCAGCTTGGGGAGGAGTGGATATGTACTATAGAGATAAAAATGCAGGATATTTTGCAGATTGGGAAATCATAAAACTTCTTTGTGATAATTACAAAAATATAAAAATATATGATTTTGGACGTTCACCATTTAAAGGCGGTACTTATAATTATAAGATTCACTTTGGAGCATATCCCGTCAAGATAGATACAATATCTTCTGAAAAAGAGGATATATACTCCAAATATGCCTTGGCGTCAAAGATATGGAAAAAATTGCCAAAGAGTGTGGTGGATTACATCGGTCCGAAACTTTGCAGATATTTGATAGATCTATGATTTGGCTTACGATTGATGTCGAGGAGATAACTGATATGAATTTTAATATCAAATGGAAAAAATCTCCGGCTATAGATTATGAACAGCGAATTGACACATTTATCAAGTTTGTCAAAGACCGCAAGGCGACTGCTTTTGTTCTTGGGAGTTTTGCAAACAAATATCCCGAACTTGTTAGAAAATTATCAGATAATGGCGTGGAGATAGCATGTCACGGATACAGCCATACATTGGTATATAAACAGAGCTTAGAGCAATGGAGAGATGAACTTGTTAGGGCTAAGGAGTTACTACAAAAGATAACCGACAAATGTGTTTATGGGTATAGAAGTCCTAGTTGGTCTATGCCTTTTGATAAAATATATTACACAGAATTGGCAAAGCTTGGATTTTCTTATTCATCTTCATATTTTCCTATGAAAAACTACATGTACGGTAACAGTATAAATAAAAAAGAGTATTTTAATATATACACATCATCAGGAGTCATCCAAGAGCGTCCTATTGCTAAGAATATTATCCCTTTTAGCGGTGGGTTTTATCTAAGAGTCTTACCTTTATGGTTACTTAAGATACTATTTAGGCATACAAAAAATCCTATTATCTACATACATCCTTATGAGCTCGAAGATAGAAATATGTTATTTTTGTTAAGAAAATATGCTTCTTTTAATATAGATTATATTCTTGCTTTTTATTCAACAGGCCGTACCAAAGATAAATTGATGAGTATTTTAAATCATGAATAAGATCATCCAAATAACCGTCTTATCTGCTATTGTTGTTTATATATTCCATGGATTTAGTTTTAGCAGTATAGATTTTGGACAGTTTTCCTTTTTTTGGATTTTTGTAGCTATTTTTGTTATGTTAATTAGTGACATAATGCTTAGTCTAAGATGGGCACAGATGACAAGTCTCTCTTTTAAGATATCGCTTGAGACGATCATCGTCTCGAGTGCTTTAAATATGATTTTGCCGGCTAGACTCGGTGAATTATCAAAAGCTCTGTATCTGAAAAAATTTTACAAGTATGGTTATCATAAGAGTGTGTCCGTGATATTTGTGGAGAGATTTTTTGATGCGATAGTGCTTTTTTTACTTCTTTGCTTATGGGCATATTACTATTTTACAAATGATGCTATTAAGTATTCTCTTGTGGGTTTGATTATTTCTATCACTCTTATTATAGCTCTGCTTAGATATAAAAAGACACTGCTGCTCTTAAAAAAGATTCCATTCAAGCGTGTGCGTATATATTCTCAAAAGATCTTTAGCAACATCAATCATCTTCTTACGAGTCCATGGTATATCCTTTTATATACACTATTTGTGTGGTTTAGCTACTTTATGGATACTCTCTTTTTTTATAAGTATGCCGTACATTTCGGGCTTAATTTACAAGATATCATCGAGCTTTTTATTTTTTCTACCATTGCTTTGGCTCTTCCGCTTACTCCCGCCGGCATTGGGACATATGAGGGGGCTGTCGTGTTGCTGTTGCATCATCATGGAGTAAGCAAGGAGGATGCATTAGTCGCTGCTATGATATATCATTTTTTACTTTTTTTTGTTGATTTTGTGTTATTGTATATATTTTTATTGGTAAAAAATATTAAGTTTAAGGAGCTTATTAAATGACAAAAAATATCTCTTCATTGTTTAAATATCTCCTGATTTTATCATTTTTACATGTAAGTAGTTTTGCCGATAATCTTCATGCTAACATTGTCGGTAAAAACCAATACAAAATTATAGATAACACAAAAAATTTAACTATATTAAAACAAAAAGGCGGATATGCGACATCTTCGCTCTTTGAGGGAGAGAGTGCGATTAGATGGGCAAAGAAGTTTAGTATCGTGGAACTCGGAGACATCAATGATGATAAGTTGACATATAAGAGGTTAAAAAAAGATGGGATTTTATCCATAAAGCGCCATATCGCATATGACTGGATGCCGGCTTTTTATTATTACACAGATGGGGGCAACAGCGGTTTTGTGTCGTGGCTGTATAAGCACCGCAGGTTTGCAACACTAAATCCAAACGGCCCATTTATTCACTGTAAAGAGAACCATTATGACTGGTGCAAAGACTATTATTATAATCTTGGTAACAAAGAGGTATTTAGACACAGAGTAGATAATTTAATCCATACCATTAAACAAAAAGGTTTTAACGGAGTATTTTTTGACTGGGCATCAGGGGGATATATTTTGCAAAAAGAGTATAAGTCTATTTTTGCCCGTTTTAAACAATTAAATCCTCATAAAAACTACTTTTCTTTAGTGGCAAAATTTTATAAAATTCTCAGGCAAAGAGGAGTGTTTGTCGTAACCAATCAGGCTTTTAGAAAACATGCCTATTTGCTTCCTTTTGTCTCATATGACATGACTGAGAGCTATATCACAGATACAAAGCAAATTCAAAAAAAGATTCAGGTGCAGGGTGTGGGCTGGGTTAATAACGTAGAGATAACAAACTATTACCCAATATATGATGATTCTCATATATTAAACGATTCTCTTGCCTTTATAAACCTGCTTACCAACTACAAAAAAGAGTATCAAAAATATGGTTTTAAAAATTTTATATATATGAACTATCTGGCTCCTGTTTATAAAAAGGTTTATAGCAGCGGACTTCTTTACCGTGAGACAAAGCCAAAAAACGGTATATATTTTAGTTATGCTATGGCAAAATTAACAAATAATTTGGTTTATGCCGAGGTGCCGCAAAACCATAAACTAGAGCGTGATAATATCTATTTTTATAAGCTTGGCAGAGTGCTCGGAAAAAGTTATCTTATACTTAAAAATATAGGCGGATATGTAAGATTTTATAAAAACGGTTTTGTTCTTACATGTAAAGCTTACAAGCATGATGTATATCTGAGTATTTCTTCAAAATTTTTACCGCAAAATACAGATATATACGATGCGTATAATAAGGTATGGCTAAAAGATAGAAATAGAAGATTAACCGTTAAACTGCATTTTATTCAAAACCAATTCACAAAAGAATATCTCCCTCTTGGAAGAGTATATCTGTATAAAAATTAAATTTTAGATTTTATCTCAAGCATTTTATTGCGCTTGTTGTTTAAAAAATATTTTTTAACCTCAGCTTGCCCTTTTTTGGAGAGTTTAATGGTAATTAGTGCTCTTGTGCCCTCTTGCAGTTGATAATTGTGATTTTTGATTATCATTTCTATTGTCATTCTCCCATATTTTGGGTTTACCACAGGGTTGATTTGTGATATATAAGCGGTAGCGCCGTATGGCGGCGTAGTTATGAAATCGGCATGAACTCTTTGGTGAAGATGGATAAATGGTAAAAGTCCCGTGGCAAAGCCCGCTTTTACGATAACTTTGTCAATATTTACAATAGCGCCTAGTTTGGAGTTTGCGCTAACTTGTTCGCCAACGCTTACATGTAAGCCTGCTACAAATCCATCTATTCGTGCGCGCATATCAGCATGGTTATATTGAAATTGGAGTTTTTGCAGTGCAAGCTCTTTGGTTTTGATATTTGTGTCTAAATCTTTTAGATTTTTGTAACTATTTTCTCTTGCTAATCGGTTTGAATAGATGGCATTGATATAATTTTTTTTGTATTTGTTTTGTGTAAAGGAGTTTGCGTACCCTAGCGCTTTTAGCTGCGCTATTTTTTTAAGCTCTCTAGCTGCAATGTTTACCGCATAGATATTTCCGTCTGTCGTGCGGCTTGAGAGTATATGTCGTCTGATATTTTTTAAAGCGGCTATTTGGGTTTGCAGGCTTTTTATACTAAGAGCCAGAGGCTGTTTGTTTATAGTGTAGATAAGAGTGCCTTTTTTGACTCTGTCTCCATTTTTTACATAAATATTATTTATATAGCCCGTAACGGAGGGTATGATTGTCTGTTTCTTTAACGGATAAACGGCACCCTCTACACGGATATCAACGCTGTTGTCTTTAACGGAGAGTTCCTTTTGCTCTTGAGACTTTGCACATCCAGTCGCAAAGAAGACAATAGACAATACGATTAAAAAACCACCCGCTTTATATAACATTTTTATGCCTCCTTGCTTTTTAAAAAGCATTTTAATACTTTTTATTATATCGTAAATTATAATTGATTGTTGCTAAATGGTTGCCTTTGTGAGCTATAATTCTTATACCAAACCCAACTAAAGAGCAAGATTATCTTGCTTATCTCTTTGTAAATTTATTATTAGGAGTTGTTTATGTCGATAGCTATTATGTCTTCAGGCGGTGATTGCGCAGGTATGAATCCTGCTATTAAGTATTTTGTTGAGCGCTCTATCTTTAGCGGTTTGAAGCCGTACTTCATATATGACGGACTAGAGGGTCTTATCGACGGCAATATAAAAGAGGCAACATTTACTGATGTATCGGGTATTATCCATTTAGGCGGGACTATTATCGGCTCTTCAAGGTCTAAGCGTTTTTTTGACAAACAGTACAGACAAACAGCATTTTCAAATCTCACAAAAGTGGGAATTGATAAAATCATAGTCTTAGGCGGCGACGGTTCTTTTAGAGCCATGGATATCTTTTGCGGCGAATTTGATCTGAAGTTTGTGGGCATCCCCTCGACTATAGATAACGATATTTACGGGACACAGTATTGTTTGGGTGTTGATACGGCATTAAACATCATAAGATCTTCAATCGACAGCATCAGAGATACCGCCGCATCGTTTAAGCGGGCTTTTGTCGTTGAGACCATGGGCAAAGAGTGTGGATATTTAGCTCTTGTCTCAGCTATCACTTCAGGCGCTGAGCTTTGTCTTATACCTGAGATGCCTTATGATTTAAAGCATCAAAAAAAGCAGATATTAACAGAGCTTCAAAAAGGACGCAGGTATGTCATCTGCGTTGTAGCAGAAGGCATGGATATGACGCAGCAGATGGTTCGGTGGCTTGAAGATGAGATAGGCATGGAGACAAGAGCGACAGTGCTGGGGCATATACAAAGAGGCGGCAATCCGACTGTTTTTGATAGACTTATGGCCAGCCAATTTGTAGAGAAGTCAATTGACAGGATCTTATCAAAAGAGATTTGTAAAGATGTAATAGTTTATAAAGATTCGGAGTTTGAGTTTGTAGATATAAATTATATCGCTTCAAATAAATATCAGATTGATGATGATTTGATACAAATGTATAAAAAAGATTATTAGGAGAAAAGATGGAACTACACACATATAAAATCAACGAGGATTATTCAACAAAAGTTGCTTATTTTTCTATGGAATTCGCTATTCATCAGGCATTAAAGATATACTCCGGAGGTCTTGGATTTTTATCTGGTTCGCACATGCGAAGCGTTCATGATTTAGGTCAAAATGTTGTAGGCGTGGGAATGCTTTGGAGCTATGGATATTATGACCAATCACGTGATGAGCAGAGAAATCTAAAAGTCGATTTTATACGCAAACATTACTATTTTTTAGAAGACTTAAACATAGAAGTGCCTGTTAGCGTTAATTCACACACGGTATGGGTAAAAGCCTACTATTTAAAACCTGAAACTTTTGGGACTGCTCCTGTTATATTATTAACAACAGATTATGATAAAAATGATTATCTGGCAAGAACTATATCTTATAAACTTTATGACGCTTATGAGGAGACAAGAATAGCTCAGGAGATAGTTTTGGGTATTGGAGGCGTGAAAGTCTTAGATGCGCTTGATCAAAATATAGAGATTTATCATCTAAACGAAGGTCACGCCATTCCTCTTGCGTTTGAGCTTTATAAACGGTACAAAACACTCCAAGAATTAAAAAAACATATCGTTTTTACAACGCACACTCCAGAGATGGCAGGTAATGAAACACATGATATTCACAAACTCTACAGCATGGGATTTTTTAACGGATTGTCACTAGAAGAGATGGTCTCAATTACACAGATAACAGAGGATAAATTTTGTCTCACGCTTGCAGCGTTAAGACTTTCAAAGCGGGCAAATGCAGTGTCAAAACTTCATGACACGGTAGCAAATCAGATGTGGGACGGATATAAAGACATAGCTCCTATCATCTCAATAACCAATGCTCAAAATAGAAGATTTTGGATAGACAAGACTCTTTTACGCGCACTAGATGAGCATGAGGATTATGAGCTTATGGCACGTAAAAAACACTTAAAGAAAGTTTTGTTTGATGTTGTGGCAGATCAGACCGGACAATTGTTTGATCCTGATGTTTTAACGATAGTCTGGGCAAGGCGTTTTGCAGATTATAAACGCGCGGGACTTTTAACGCACGATTTTGAGAGGTTTCACAAGCTAGTTACAAGAAAAAAGCAAAAAGTTCAAATTATATGGGCAGGTAAACCATATCCATTTGATACGGACTCTATACATGTATTTGATGAGTTAGTGCATATCAGTTTAAAATACGATAATGTAGCTGTTTTAATAGGGTATGAACTAAGTTTGTCGGCTTTGCTTAAAAAAGGTGCCGATATCTGGTTAAATACTCCAAGACTAAAGCATGAAGCAAGCGGTACAAGCGGTATGACAGCCGCCATGAACGGCGCTATCAATTTTTCTATCGATGACGGCTGGGTTCCGGAATTTGCTCAAGACGGTGTTAATTCATTTATTATCCCCTCAGATGTAAATAAGCCTGTCACTACGCAGGACAATGATGACAACAGAGCTATGATGGATATCTTGGAACGTACTATAATTCCCATGTATTATGATAATCAAGCCAAATGGATGGAGATTATGAAAAACTCCATGCGCGATGTAAATCCGACATTTGATTCGGGGAAAATGGCTCATGAGTATTATGAGTACATGTACGATTATCCGCATGCAAAACATATTGATGAGGAGAAATTTTTAGAGGAGGGTGAATCGTTATGAATAACAGTATAGAGTATATGCAAAAGGCAAAAAGTCTAAGAGATGTAGATGTTGAAGGCAAAAGAGTTTTAATCAGAGTCGATTTTAATGTTCCTTTAGATGAAAATCATAATATCACAGATGACACCAGAATAACACACGCGCTAAAAACTATAGACTACTGCATAGACCATAAAGCTAGATATATAGTGTTAGTTTCACATCTTGGCCGTCCAAAACAAAGAGATGAAAATCTCTCATTAAAACCTGCGGCAAAACGCTTAGAGAGGCTTTTAAAAGAGAAAGTAATGTTTATAGAGGATTTTGAAAAAGAGGGCGATGAGGTTTTAAAGGCTGATAACTCTCAGGTGATTTTATTTGAAAATATAAGATTTTATGAAGGCGAGACAAAAAATTCTCCGGATTTGGCAAAAGAGCTGGCAAAATTTGCAGATGTTTATGTCAATGACGCATTTGGAGCAAGCCATAGAAAACATGCCTCAACATACGGGGTGGCGCAGTATGTGGGAGTAAAAGTTGCGGGATTTTTGTTAAAAAGCGAGATTGATGCATTTGCAAAAGCTCTTGATGATCCCATAAAACCGATACTGCTTATTATCGGCGGGGCTAAGGTTTCTTCTAAAATTACGCTGCTTACAAACATATTGCCAAAAGTTGATAGGATAATCATCGGCGGCGCTATGAGCAATACCTTTTTAAAAGCTACGGGTATTGACACAAGAGCATCTTTAGTTGAAGATGACTATTTGGATAAAGCAAGAGAGATTTTAGATGATGCTAAAAAAGCAGGCGTTAAGATATATCTGCCTTTTGACGTCGTTGCGGCTGATAATCTTAAAAATCCGACAAATGTGCAAATTACGCCTATTTATGATATCGAGGAAGGTTTGATTGCCGTTGATATCGGGCCGGCATCGCTGCAGATGTTTGAAGAAGTGGTGGATATGTCAAATACCATAATCTGGAACGGTCCGATGGGTGTTTTTGAGCAGGAGCGTTTTTCAAGAGGTACTATAAAACTAGCCCACAGAGTTGCCGATAGTTATGCTTATACCATAGTAGGCGGCGGTGATACCGTAAATGCGGTAAATAAAGCGGGCGAGGCGGAAAATATGAGTTTTGTCTCAACAGGCGGAGGTGCATCACTTGAGCTTTTAGAGGGCTCGATTTTACCGGCTTTTGAGGTACTTGATAAAAAATAACTTTACTAAATATAGGAGTTTCAAATGAGATCGATATACCTTTCACCGCTTCAAAAAAGTTCCGGAGTAACGCTTTTTAGCATATATTTTCTTGAGATACTAAAAGCAAGATTTAAAAAAGTTGCATATTTTAATCCTATTGTTGCAGATGAAAATGAGCTTTCATTTATAAAAGAGATGTTTCATTTGCAAATAAAAAACGAGGATATGTTTTACTGCACAAAAGATCAGGCGGCTGATCTTATTTCAGCGGATGAATCACTGTTTTTAGAAAATATCATAGAGCATTACAGTAATCTTTTAAAAGAGTATGACTTTGTTTTGATTTGCGGCATAAGCCAAGATGAAC
>JALVUF010000025.1 GCA_027023805.1 Helicobacteraceae bacterium | reverse complement strand
ACATTGTCAATACTTATGTTATATCTCAATTTTTTCAAAAATCAAATACATACTATTTTATTTTAATCCTATTTGAAAACTTTGTTAAGTTTGAGTAATGGCTGAGTTTTTAATACTATTTTAGTTATTAAAAAGATAAAATGCCTATTAATGTGATTATAAATGTGTTAATAGATAAAAGTATCCATTTAGGAGGTTACGTAACATCGATGAATAAAAAATATTTAGATGACTTTATAATCTGCCTAAATGAAGAGCGCTATTTTGATGCTCACGAAGCACTGGAAGCTATCTGGTTTCCAAGGCGTTTTGAAAAGAGTGACGAGATGCAGCTTTTACGCGGATATATAAATGCGGCGGTCAGTTTTGAACTTGTCAAGCGAGGGAGAAGAGATCCCGCCATAAAAGTGTTTAAAACATATAAAAAATATAAGATACTGCTGTGTGAGACAGAGTCCGTGTATCACAATAAATATCTGCGCATACAAAACCGTATTGAGGATTTAGTCAATGAGAAGCAATGGTTATTTTTAGGCCTCTAGCTTACCTTGCTTTTCATGGCAACTTAACTTTTCATGATAACTTAAAAAAACAAATGCCGCAAACGCTATAACAGATGCGCTTAAAAACAGATATTTAGAAAAATATTCATACATATAGCCTGAATAAAGAGCTCCTATAAAACCGCCTAATCCATAAGTCATGCCCAGATAAAACTGCTGGGCTAGATGCTTATTTTTATATAATACAAAAAGATAACTGATAACAGCGGTATGAAAAAGAGCAAAAGAGAGCGCGTGAAGCGATTGCGTAAAAAACGATACCGCCAAAGAGTATGGGTATAAAAACAGCAACAACCATCTCACTACTGCCGATAATACCGTAATTTTTATAATAAACAACAAATTATGACGTAACAATCTACCCTGAAACATCAACATCACAATCTCGGCAATTACTCCAAAACTCCACAAATATACACTCATATGCAAACTTATTTTATGAGCAGTTTCATAAATGGTAAAAAAGTTATAAAAAGGCCCGAAACTAATCTGCATCAATACAAGCCCAATCCATAAGTTGCGATGTTTTTTAATATCAAATCCGCTTTTTTGTATTTGGTTGTTTTGTGTACTACCGGTTGTATGACCCAAAGCAATAAAATATCCAAAAACAGCCGTAAGCACGCACACGACAACTAAAAAAGAGATGGCAATATCTGCGCCTTTTAAAAACCTGACAAGCAAAAGCGCGACTATTATAAAGCCTATAGAACCGTACAACCTTACTTTGCCATAATGCTCCTTTGTAATTATCTCAAGTGCTATAACCTCAACAAACGGCAGCGCCAGGCTAAGTCCCATACCAAGGAGTATATTTACAAAGATAAGAGCATATAAATTTCTAACTGCTACAAAAAATAAAGCGGATGAAAGCACCAAAAGCAATAAAGAGAAGTTAAATATTTTTGGAGTTAATTTTAATCCTTTTATAAAAGCAAAAGGGGTGGCAAATCTAACAAGGGGTGCAGTGGCAAAGACTACACCGATATCTACGCCGCTAAATCCGAGTCCTTGAAGGACTTTTGGCATAAAAATAACATATATACCGATAATGGCAAAATAAAAAAAATAAAAACCGGAAAGTAAAAATTTTATCGGCACGGCTTTATGTTTTTTCCTCTATCTCAACTGTTTTGCATAAAATATCATGCAAAGCACGACTTCTTTTTGTATAAAAAGGTAAAAAGATGCCGACAATGGTAATCCATGTAAACAAAAAAGCTACAAATCTGCATATTGCTCTAAAAAAAGAGATATTTTTAAAAGTAACGGAATCTACTACTTTAATCTTATATGCTTTTTTTCCTGGAGTCTGACCCGTTTTTACTAAAAATACGGCATAAATCATGCCATATAATGCTATACCGCTAAAAAGTGCAATATTAGATATCAAAAGAGTTTTTTTATCTCTAAAGACAACATATGTCATAATATATAAAATAGGCATATAGATTATAAATAGATCAATAATAAGAGCCTTTATTCTATCGGAAAATCGGGCATAATAAACCCTTTTCACTGATTTTCGTTTAGGTTTTATCTGTGTTGTTTGTTTTAATTTGCGCCATCTCATGGCAAAATTATATCTAATTTTAGTAAAGCCTATTAGCGTTTACAAACCGTTAACCTTATATTCTTATAATTTCTTATCTCATTTATGTTTACTCCCCTTAAACATATTTGTAGATTTTCATTTTATACACTCCTTTAAAAGATTTAAAGTGAGGCTAGGTTATCTTTCCCCTAAAAACTTAGCCCCTTTAAGTTATCTCTTGATTTTGATACAATACTTTACGAAAAACTATAAAGAAGCTGAAAATGGATAAAATACTAATAGATTCTGCCGTAAAAAAAATTGCCTTCAATCAAACAAATAACCTTTTAGCAGTACTGTCTGAAGATGGAACTTTTAGGGTTTTAAATGCAAACAACCTAAAAATAACTTCCGGTTTTAAAACAAATCTCAATCAAGAGCAGAGCTTTAGGCAAACAATGTATATCTCAAGCGACCTTCATTATATTGCAATAGCAAAATCAAAAACGAATCAGGTTATGGTATTAGATGTTGCAAATAAAAAAATTATCTATACCGTATCAAAAAACAGTGGTGAAGTTGAGACCGTATTTATCAATAACACAAACAGATATCTAATCTGCGGCGGTGTTGATGGACGAACATATATTTTTAATCTTAAAAATGGGCATTTTTTATACAATCTTCCCGCACATGCCGATTATGTAACGGTAATTACTATGACAAATACAACACAGCTTGTAGCAACAGGCAGCTTTGACGGCGTTATCTATGTAACAAATCTAAATACATTAAAAAACCCTTTACGCTGCAGGGTTCATAAAAGCTATATTGTTGATATTGAATTTTTAAACAAAGGAAAATTTATATCCGCTGAAAAGGACGGGGGTTTGGTTATTTACGATTTTGTACAAAGAAAAGTTAAAAAAAGGCTTCCTAGCGTACCTGATGATATTACAAAAATGATAGTTGATTCAAAAAGAGAATATGCCTTTGTGGGGACAAAACTTGGCACAATCTTAGTCTATGATCTTACAAAAGAAGATATTTTTTGTAATAAATTATATAAATATAGCGCCGCTGTTATGGATATGTATATAACAAAAGAGGGTGTTTTATATATAGGATTGCAAAACGGCAATATCTTTAAAGAAAAGCTGATAGATGAGGAAAAATATGATCTGCTTCTTGAACAAAAAAACTACGCAGCGCTTTACAAAGAACTAGATATCTCTCCGTTTGTAATATATAGCAAAGCTTATCAAACTATTGAAAACAGATGGCAGCAAACACTTAAAATCGCGAAAGATTTGCTTTCACAACAAAAAACGGAGGATGCTAAAAAAATACTGGAGCCTTTTAACAACATACCAAAAAAAAGAACAATCATCAAAACTATTTTAAGTGAGTTTGAGGAGTTTGAAAAATTTAAAAATTACGTTCAAAAAAAAAGATATTCGCTCGCATATCCTCTTACGCTTAGATACAAATCTTTTATAGATACAAAAGAATATGAACAGATGGAGAGGGATTGGAGTAAAAAGTTCAATAAAGCTCAAGATATCATCTTAGATCCGCGTTCAGATGAGATAGTAAAGGAATTATTAAAAGATTTTAGAGGAATACCGTCTAAAACAAAACAGATACAGCAGTTATTAAAAGATAAGATGATTTTTAATCTATTTAAGAAAAAATTAGATAGTAAAGATTATGCTGAAATATTTAATTTTATAAAACAATATCCGTTTTTAAAAGAAACCGATATCTATGAAAATTTAACAAGATATGCGGATAACTGCTATATCAATTTAACCAAAGCCCTCTCTGAACTTAATTTTTTAAAAGCAAAAGGATATATAGAAATTTTAGAAAATTTTGGTGAATATGAAGACGATGTAAAAGAGATAAAACATGAGATGACTCTTTTGATGCAGTTAACTCACTATTGTAAAACAGACAATATAACTAAAATATATGAGATCATAGACAGTCTTGATTACGATATAGATTTAGATTGTGTTAAAAAATACCAGAAACGATGGGATGAGATTACACAAAAAGCTGATGCCATGTCTTATAAAGGCGACACATCCGGATTACTTGAATTGTTTAAAAACTATTTTATCATAAAATCAAAAAGCGAAATAATAAAAAAATATATTCTCTCCGCGTATTCTAAAAAATTGGAATATTTTATGAAAAAAGCTACCAAAGATGATGAAAAAACAAAAGATCTTATCAAAAAAAAGATAATGCAACTTCATAATATGTTTGGATATATTGAAGAGATAAAATCGATGCTCTTTTTATTTAATAGCTTTTATCAAGATAGTCTAACAATACAAAACGAAGAACCACAAAAACATGTAACATACAAACAATATAAAGAGTTCTTCTCATAACATTAAAATTTTTATGATATACTAACTTAAAAAAGGAGGTTTTACATGAAGTTTTTTAAGATATTCATATTTGCTGCGGCTATAGTGTTATCAGGATGCGCACAAAGAGGCGCGATTGAAGTTGGTCCTAATGCGACTAATTATATTATGACGTTTGAAACGGGCAAAATTATTGCAATCAGATCTGTCATAATTAAAGATAATGGAGCCGGAACTTTTATAGGAGCGATTACCGGTGCTGTTTTGGGCTCAATGATAGGAAGAGGAAACGGAACAACATTGGCAACTCTAGCAGGCGGACTTGGCGGTGCATACGCCGGAAATCAACTAGGCAAAGCAAATGCTCAGGAACTCACAATCAAACTTACAAAAAACGGCACAGATGTTGTGACTATTGTTAAAGGTCAAGAATTTTATGTAGGTGAAAGAGTTAGAATAGTTAAAAAATATGGCAGACGAATTAGTAGTGTAGAACCTTATTGATATAAATCAATATTAAAGCTTTAAACAGCTATTAGCCTTTACATGTAAAGGCTAATTCTACTTATTTTTGCGTGAATATCTTTTGCGTTCATTTTCAGTTAAATATCGTTTTCTAATACGAATGCTTTGTGGTGTAACCTCTAGCAGTTCATCGTCCTCTATCCATTCTAGCGCACGCTCTAAACTCATATCTCGCGGTGGAACAAGCTTAATAGATTCATCAGCACCGCTTGAACGTACGTTTGATTGTTGTTTTCCTTTTATAGGATTTACACTCAAATCATTTGAGCGCGCATGTTCGCCAACTATCATACCCTCATAAACTTTTGTCTGCGGTCCGATAAAAAGTACGCCTCTATCTTGTAGATTAAATAAAGAGTATGCCAGCGTAACACCTGTCTCCATAGAAATAAGAGCACCGTATGTCCGTGACTCAACACCTCCGCTATATGGACGAAATTCTAAAAATGAGTGATTCATAATTCCCTCACCTTTTGTATCGGTTAGAAATTGTCCACGAAAACCTATAAGTGAACGTGCCGGTACTTCAAACTCTATACGCTGAAATCCTTCGCCCATAGGCAACATTGATTTCATCTCCGCTTTTCTCTTGCCAAGACGCTCAATTACGCTTCCACTAAACTCTTCAGGCACATCAATAACAAGGTGTTCAAACGGCTCACACTTAACACCCTCTATCTCTTTAATGATAACCTCAGGACGAGATATTCCAAACTCAAAACCTTCACGACGCATATTTTCAGCTAAAATCGTTATCTGTAGCTCTCCACGACCTGAGACTTTAAATTTACCCTCTCCTACAGTTTCAAAATTCATAGCGACATTGGTTTGCATCTCAGACTCTAGTCGGTCTTTTATCTTATTTGATGTAACGTGTTTACCCTCTTGCCCTGCAAGGGGTGAATCATTTACAGAAAATACAACACTTAAAGTAGGCTCTTCTATATGCATAGGATCTAAAGGTATAGGATTTACAGGATCGCAAATACTGTCACCTACATCAACGGTTTCCATCCCTGCAAATGCAACGATATCACCGGCTTCCGCCTCTTCAATTTCCATTCTATTTAAACCAAGAAAACCAATAAGTTTAGTGATACGCCCTTTTACTATCTCACCATTGGCTTTTGCCAAAGCGATATTACTTCCCTTTTTAATAGTTCCGTTAAAGATGCGAGAAATACCGATTTTCCCGACATAATTATCATAATCCAGTGTAAAAACCTGTGCTTGAACAGGATTTTCTTTATCGCCCTCAGGTTCTGGTATCTCATTTAAAATTGTTTCAAATATACACTTAAAATTTCCATCTTCATCTTCCATATCAAGTTTAGCCACGCCGTCACGTGCCGCTGTATAAATAACAGGAAAATCAAGCTGCTCTTCTGTTGCGTCCATAGCTGCAAAAAGATCGAACATCTCATCAACCACACGCTCAGGATCAGCTGACGGTTTATCGATTTTATTAATAACTACAATCGGTTTTTTTCCAAGAGCCAGCATCTTCTTAACAACAAATTTTGTTTGTGGCATAACACCTTCATAGGCATCAACTAAAACCAAAACACCGTCAACCATTTTTAAAACGCGCTCAACCTCTCCGCCAAAATCGGCGTGACCCGGAGTGTCGATGATATTTATTTTATAATCTTTATAGCGAATTGCAGTATTTTTAGAAAGAATTGTAATACCTCTTTCTTTTTCTAACGCATTGCTATCCATGGCTCTTTCTTCATGTTGTTCGTGAGAACCAAACGTTCCTGATTGTTCAAGCAAACCGTCAACTAATGTTGTTTTACCATGATCAACGTGTGCTATTACGGCTATATTTCTAATTTTTTGCAAGTTGTTTCCTATGTAATACTCCGTATTTGTGCTACGGAGATAAATTTTCGCGATTATATCAAAAATATGCTTTGATTTATCTCTTTTTTGCTATCATCATATAAAAATAGGTGTTTTTTATGAAAGCGTTAATTGTCATAGTTGAAGATGATGCCGATATTTTAGAACTACTTGAATACTCTTTAACAAAAGAAGGCTTTGAAGTAATAGGATTCTTAAATACAAAAAATGTCAAAAAACTCTTAGATGAAGAAGATGTAGATATTATTATTATGGACAGAAACTTACCCGGTGTCGAAGGAAGTGAATTTATATCTACACTTAGAAAAAATGGCCTAGATATACCTGTGATCTATCTAAGCGCAAAAAACAGCGACGAACAGATAGAAGAGGGGTTTTTACGCGGGGGTGATGATTATATAACAAAACCATTTAATATAAAAGAGGTAATTTACCGTATAAAAGCTATATTAAAACGGACTAAGCACTTAAGCGAAAATAATCTTATAAAATATAAAGATATACAACTTGATCCGGGTGGATATACGGTAAAAGTGGAAAATATGGATGTAGAGCTTACAAAGTTGGAATTTAATCTCTTGCTGACATTTATACAAAATCAACATAATGTTTTAAGCAGAGAATTTTTATTACAAAAAGTATGGGGATTAGATGATATTTATCAGGATAAAACTGTAAATGTGGCTATAAACCGTTTAAAAGAAAAGATAGATCCGACAAAATCTAAAAATTATATTAAAAGTGTACGCGGTGTTGGATATACCTTACGATGAAGAGATGTTAAATGCATAAATTACATAACTTTTTTTTATATAATTTTTTAATTATCTATTTATCGACTTTTTTAACCATATCAACTATCGGATATTTTACACTTCAGACAATATTTTTAGATCAGATGAAAGATGAGTTAAAATTATCAGTTGCATTATCTGCCAAACTGCTCACTCATACAAAAAATTTTAATAAATTTGTAAATAATATTAAAAAAATAACTAATGATAGAGTTACAATTATAAGCTCAAACGGCACAATATTGGCTGAGAGCAACTTTAATAAAATAAAAATATCAAACTATAAAAACAGACCGGAGCTTTTATGGGCGAAAAAAATTGGGTATGGGCTGTCTATACATAATTCAAAAACAATAAATAAAAAATTTTTATATCTTGCAAAATATATAAAATACAAACATAAATATCTTTATCTAAGAATTGCGAAAAATTTAACTGTTTTTTATCATGAATTTTTTATTTTATATACTAAGATAATATCTATATTTTTGCTTTTTGCAGTTATTGGTTTAATTGTAACATACAAAATGAGTAAAAAGGTAAAATATGATATAGATCAAATCACAGATTATCTAAGTAAAATAGCAGATAAAGAGTATAAATCAGTTATAAAAACAAAATATTTTAACGAATTTTTATATATATCACTGCTGCTTAAAAATCTAGTAAAAAAACTCGCAAGTAGAGAAAAGAAAAAAAACAAATATAATGCTAAGTTAAGGCTTATCAATAAACAAAGAAATGATATACTCTCAGCCATATCACATGAATTTAAAAATCCAATAGCAGCAATTGTCGGATATACTCAAACGATACGTGAAGATGAAAATATAAATATAAATATACGCAACAGATTTTTAGATAAGATACTCTCAAATGCACAAAAAATCTCAAATATGATAGACAGACTGACTCTATCTATCAAGCTTGAAAACAATAATTTTACCATTTCTCCCGTAGTTTTTAATATTGCAGATATATGCCATGATGTTAAAAATGCTCTTGAAGTAAAATATAAAAATAGAAATGTTATATTAAATATACAAACGTGTAATATTTTGTCTGATAAAACCATGCTAGAGTTAGTTATAACAAATCTTGTCGATAATGCACTTAAATATTCAGAAGATGACGTTGAAATATCACTAAAAAATAATTTTTTATCAGTTAATGACCATGGTATAGGTTTTAATAAAGATCAAATAGATAAAATTACTACAAAATTTTACAGAGTAAGAACAAATAATTGGGATAATTCTATGGGTCTGGGACTAGCTATTGTTACATATATCTTAAGATTAAACAATCTAAAGCTCATCATAACAAGTAAACCAAATATTGGCTCATCCTTTGGTTTTGATATAAGTTCGATTGTTGCATGATAAAAATACCAGATGCCATTAAACCGATACTAGATGAAATTAACAAATATGGTGTGGCTGTTATTGTCGGAGGATTTATAAGAGATGCCGTACTTGGCATAAAATCAAACGATATAGATATAGAAGTCTTTAATATAAAAAATCCGGATATACTGCAAAAAATAGTTCAAAAATTTGGTTTTGCAAATCTTGTCGGTAAAAGTTTTGGAGTTTTTAAAATAAATATAAAAGGATATATGCTTGATATTGCATTGGCTAGAGTTGAAAAAAAGATATCATCCGGTCATAAAGGTTTTAAAGTATCATTTATAGATAATTTTAATTATAAGCAAGCTGCAAAAAGAAGAGATTTTACGATAAATAGTATAGGATACGATACAAAAACAGATAAAATTTTAGATCCATATAATGGTATTTTAGATTTAAAAAATAAAACACTAAATTATATTAATGAACACTCGTTCATAGAAGATCCTCTTAGAGTGTTTAGAGCTATAGTTTTTTGTGCAAGATTTAATCTTACATGTACAGATACTTTACTTCAAAAATGCAAGTTTTTAGCAGATGAACACTATATAGATGAACTTGCTAAAGAGCGTATATCTGGGGAGTTACAAAAACTTTTACTGCTTAGCAAAAATCCGTCAACAGGTTTTAAACTATTTACCCAGATGCATCTTAATATCTATTTTCCTGAGCTTTTACATGTGAAAAATAACTTTTTATATCTTGATAATATGGTAAAACTAAAAACCGGTGATAAAAAAACAGATATTATATTGATGCTCTGTGTGATAGTTTTTGATTTTCCATCATTATATGAAACCAATACATTTTTAGATAAAATCACAAATGATGGATATATAAAAAAAGAGGTACAAAACCTTTTTCTACACAAAAGTAGCTTAAAAAATATTACTTCGTCAAGAATTACAAATTATAAGATCTATAAATTAAGCACCACAGTTAACATTAAACATCTTTTATTGATAAATAAGGCTAGAGAAGTTGAATACAAATCTATCAAAACAACGGCTTTAAAATTAGATGTACTTACAAAAAAACCAGAACCTGTAATAAGCGGTAAAGATCTTATAAATCTTGGGCTAAAACCATCTAAAGAATTTTCTGTTATTTTAAATAAAGCTTATGATGCCCAATTAAGGGAACTGTTTTTTTCAAAACCTGGCGCTATTAAATGGTTAAAGAACTATCTATCTCTATAATGGTATGAACATTACCTCTTGGATTAAAATCTGCGGTTAATTTCAGATACTTTGGTTGTAATTTTGCCTGCAAAACATCATAAATCTCATTTGCACTGTTTTCATGAGAGATGTGTCTATCTCTAAATGAATTGATATACAGTTTAATAGCTTTTAATTCAACCACCCATTTATCTGGACAATATTCAATATATATAGTTGCAAAATCCGGATATCCACTTCTAGGGCATAAACAGCTAAATTCAGGTAATGTTAACTTAATAATATAATCTTTATTATTTTCATTTGGCCATATTTCCATATCTTTTTCTATATCAAATTCTTTAATTATTTTTTCACCGTATTTCATCTTATATTTCCTTCATACCTTCTAAATATCTGCCTTGAAATATATCTATATTTATATCTTTTATCTGTTTAAAAGTCTCTTCATTTTCAATCATTTTAATCCATGTAATAATATTTAACTCATCAGTAATTAGTTTTACACCCTTTAATATAGCTTTATAACTATATTGATTTAGTTTTTTACTATATTTTGAATCAAATCTAACCATATCAACAGCTATCTCTCTTAAATACAAAAAACTACTGTGATATTCACATAATCTATCTATTACTACGAGTGCCCCTATAGCTCTTATGTTTTGAATAATCTTATTAAAATATTTAACATTTGTATAAAAATCAATCTCATATATGAGCAATATAATTCTCTTTTTAATATTTGGATATGTTAAAAATATATTTTTAAAAAATGGTATAAAACGCGAATCTCTAAGCGTGGTAGGAGATATATTAAAACAATATTTGCTACTGTTATTTGATAATTTTAAAGCAATCTGACTTAATAGCGTCGTATCATATTCATATGATAAATTTAGTCTGTTAATTACAGACATATATGTTTTTTGGAATATTGTTTTGTTATCTATTTTTAATCTAATAGATAAATCATACATAACTACTTCATTTTGTTTATTAAATACAGCCTGCGAAAATATTAAAAAATCATTTCTCTTAACAGATTCTATAATTGACTTTTCCAAATCTTCTTGATCTATTATATCATTATTTTTAACAATATCTTTTGATGACTTGTTTAATTTTTGTAGCTGAAAAAGTCTATCAATAATATAATCAATATTTTTTGAAAATTTATTGTCTAAAATAGAAATATTTACTTTTACCTCTATATCTTTAACTTTGAAATCTGATAATTTTACAGATACTATTTCAAATATTTTATTATAGTTTTTTTGTTTGCCATCTAATCCTATTAAAAAATCACCCCCTTTTAGATGACCTATCGGATAATTTTTAATCTTTTTAGAAGATAATATATTATCTATTTTTAAGATAGTTTCATAAAGAACTAAATCTCCATTTTTTAAACCATATCTTGTATTTATGGTATTTAAATTATCTATTGAAATTAAAATAATAGAGTAGTCTCTTTTTATAATCTCTTTTTTTAATAATTTATATATATATTCTCTTGTGAATGTGTGCGTTACCAAATCTGTTGTTCTTTCATCAAAACCTGTATAAATCATATATAAGAAAAAATATATCATTAAACCAAGAAGAAAAATTGAACTGATATAAAAAGAGGATGTCAAGTGTGAACTGTTTATAAAAGTAAGCAATATACCTAAAATAAAGATGGGAAGACCCATCCTTAGAGCCAATTTAAATCTGTTTTCTCTCTCCTTTTTCTGCGGGTATAACATCTATACATCTAAATGTTTAACATCTTTTGCATGTTTTTGTATATAATTTCGTCTAGGTTCAACTTCATCGCCCATAAACAGTGTAAAAGTATCAGAAGCTAATTCAGCATCTTCTATATCTACTCGCAAAAGTACGCGATTGTCCGGTGCCATAGTAGTTTCCCACAACTGTTCTGGATTCATCTCCCCAAGACCTTTATAGCGTTGAATATATGAACCTTTTTTAGCATAGCTTTTGATATTTTCTAAGATTTTCATAATATCTTCATCTAATTGTAAATCCCACTCTTTTATTTTTTGGTAAATATAATTTGCTTCATTAAAATGAGGAGCGGAAAACAGTTCATCATCAATAATGAGTTCCTCCATCCCATCTTTTGTTTGAACAAAAATATGAATATTATCATCAGAAACTGTATAAGTGAGTAAATTATTATTATGTAGTTGTAAAAATTCTTTTATCTTTTCAAACATCTGATTGTTCGGAAGACCTATAATATCGGGATTTTCTATAAAATATCTTATCAGATAAACAAGTGAATAACGTCTCTCAAGTGCATCAAGTGAAGTTTTATAATGATCTACCATCTTAAAAAATGCTACAAGATCATTATGGCCAATTCCCTCTACATCTAACGATTCTATACCATTTTCTATTAAAAAATCATTCATTTTACGATCATCTTTAAAATATATCTCTGTCTTTCCCTTTTTATATCTGTATAAAGGAGGTTGAGCTAAATATAAATATCCGTTTTCCACAATTGCTCTATAATATCTAAAGAAAAATGTCAAAAGAAGCGTTTGAATATGAGAACCGTCAACATCTGCATCGGTCATTATAATAATCTTATGATAACGGAGTTTTTCTTCATTAAACTCCTCACCAATGCCACATCCCATAGCAGTAATCATATTTGTTATCTCTTCAGATTTTAATATTTTATCAAGTCTTGCTTTTTCAACATTTAATATCTTACCTTTTAAAGGCAAGATTGCCTGAAAAACTCTGTCACGACCCTGTTTTGCAGATCCACCCGCTGAATCTCCTTCGACAAGATATATTTCACTAATTGTTGCATCTTTACTCTGACAATCAGCTAGCTTACCCGGAAGTGTTCCAACGCTCATGCTATCTTTTCTACGAGTTAAATCTCTTGCTTTTTTAGCTGCTTCACGTCCTTTTGCTGCTAATAAAGCTTTAAATACTATTGCTTTTGCCTCAATAGGATTTTCTTCAAAATATTTGCTTAGTTTCTCATAGGTTAATTTTTGAATTAAAGGTTTTACATAAGTATTTCCAAGTTTTCCTTTAGTTTGTCCTTCAAATTGTGGTTCAGGAACACGAACAGAAATAACAGCTATTAATCCCTCTTTTACATCTTCACCGCTGATTTTAACATCTTTTTCTTTTGAGTTTCCATTTTTAGAATTATAATTTGAAATAACCCTTGTTAGAGCTGCACGAAATCCAGCTTCGTGAGTACCGCCTCCTGCAGTTCTTATATTATTTACAAAGCTATATACTTTTTCATCATAAGAATCATTATACATAATTGCCATATCAGCTTCAATATCTTCAATTTTTTCATTAAATTCATATACGGATACAATTGCTTGTTTTTTATTTAGATCTTGCACGTATTGTGAAATTCCACCTTTAAAATGGTAAATTTCTTCTTTTTGCTCATGCTCATCTGTAAAAATAATTTTTATTTTTGGATTAAGATATGCAAGTTCTTTAAAACGTCGTGATAGATATTCATATTCAAATGTTATAGTTTCTGTAAATATATTAGGATCCGGAAAAAACTCTATAGTTGTCCCATGTTTTCTAGTGGAACCTGTAGTTTCAAGCTCTTTTTGAGGGATGCCTCGTTTAAATTCTTGAAAATATTTTTGACCGTCTCTATAAATTGTCATCTTTAAATCAGCTGATAGAGCATTTACGACTGATACGCCAACTCCGTGCAATCCACCTGAAACTTTATAGGTATCTTTATCAAATTTACCACCGGCATGAAGAACTGTCAAAACAACTGTTGCTGCACTTATGCCTTCAGTTGGATGTATATCTGTGGGTATTCCTCTACCATTATCAGAAATTTTAATAGTTCCGCTTTTTGTTATTGTTACATTTATCGTATCACAATATCCAGCCATAGCCTCATCAATAGCATTGTCTATTACTTCATAAACTAAATGATGAAGACCACGATGCCCCGTATCTCCGATATACATACCGGGACGTTTACGAACCGCTTCTAATCCTTTTAAAACTTTTATATTACTAGCACCGTAATCTTGTTGCATATTTACTCCGTATGTAGTGTTTTTAAAAGTATCATCATTTTATCTAAAATAAGATAAGAAAAAGATTTAAATGACAATAGGCATTATAATCGTTTTAAAATTTCCACTTTGTAATATAAAAGGTAGATTTGATTGGTTTAGTCCTATTGTAAATTCTTTTAAATCAATATTATTTAAAAAATCAAGTATATATCTACTATTTACTGCTATAGTAAAAGGTTCGTCAAACTCTGTTACATGTAATATCTCTGTTTTTGCTTCTATATTGTCATTGCTTAAATTTTCAAAAATAATTCTATCTTTATAAAAAATTATTTTCATATCATTTGAAATTGTAGTTATTTGTTTTATAGCTTCAATCATTATAGTTTTTGGAAGCAAGATATTATATTGTACTTCTTTTGGTATTATTCTGTCATATTGTGGGAATTGTCCATTTATTAGTTTTGTAAAAAACAGATATTGTTTTGAATGAATTACAAGATATGTTTTATCATAATATATTTCAATATTATCAAAAAAAAGTTTTTGAATTTCAAGAATTGCTTTTTTTGGTATTATGATTGATAATTCTTTTTTTGATTCATTTTTAAATTGAATTATTGCAAGTCTTCTAGTATCTGTTGATACGAAATTTATATTATTTTCTTTTATATCTATTAATGCTCCGTTTAATTCAAATTTAGGATTATTTGTATCTATTGTGGAGCTTATCTGTTTTAAGGAGTGAATTAAAGTGTATGAATCAATAGATATTTTTGATTCTTCTTCTAAAACTGGAAATTTTGGAAATTCATTTGATGAAAAAATAGGTAGTTTAAAACTTGAATGAGCTTGAGTTATGTGAAATTGATTATTTTTGTGCTCTAAAACAATATCGGCATCTTTTAATATTCTGATAATATCTAAAATTTTTTTACCATTGGCTGTTATTTCACCTTCATGTGTTATTTTAACTTCATCTGTAGTTGTTTTTAAACCTATCTCATAATCAGTAGCTTTTATTGTTAATATATTGTTTTTTGCTTTTAAGTAAACATGGGATGTTATTTGAGAAGTATCTTTTTTTTCCAAAAATGGTTGTGAAGATGTAAGTATATTTTCTAAAATTGATTTGCCTATAACAATTTTCATGTCTTCTCCTATATATTTTAAAATTTTAGTATGTAGTAGTAGGTACTGGTGAATATGTGAAAACTACTACTTTACTACTGTTGTAAGAGATTTAAAGTATGTGAATAAATTAAATTTACTATTCACATCTATTCACATTAATATTATATCTTTTTTTTATTGTCTTACAAAATTTTATCAAGAAGATGTTATTTTATTTGTTAATTCGTCTATTTTTGTCTTAAAATCTTCATCATTTTTTATAAGTTCGTTGATTTTTTTCATAGTATGTGAAATTGCGGTATGATCTTTCATTCCAAAATATTGTGCAAGTTGTGGCATTGTAGAGTTTGTTGTCAGATCACGACACAAATATATAGCAACGCGCCTTGCATAAACTATATTTCTTGATCTTCCTTTTGATTTTATCTCACTAGGCTTTACGTTAAGTTCTTTTGCTACTATATTTATAATCGTATCTATTGTTATATTTGATCTGTTTTCTCTTATCTGCTCTTTTAAAACGTTTTTAGTAAATTCTATTGTTATATCTATATTCATAAGTTTTGAATAAGCATGGAGTTTTGATAAAATGCCCTCTATTTCACGTGTATTATTTTCTATAATTGTTGCTATATAATTGATTACTTCATTATTTAATTTTATGCGATTGATTTCACATTTTTTCTTTATAATATTTATTTTTGTTTCAAGTTCAGGAGGTTGAATATCTGCAATAAGTCCCCATTCAAAGCGGCTTTTTAGTCTTTCTTCAAGACCGCCTATCTTTTTTGGCTGTTTATCGGCAGTCATAATTATCTGTTTTTTTTCATTTCTTAAAGCTTCAAATGTATGAAAAAACTCTTCTTGTATTGAATCTTTATTACTTAAAAACTGGATATCATCAATAAGTAAAATGTCACATTTTCTATATTTGTCTTTAAATCTATCCATATTTCCGTTTCTTAAATGTCTTAAAAAATCATTTAAAAATTGTTCAACAGAGGTATATATTACATCTTTACCCTGATTTTGAAGAACATTTCCCACAGCTTGCATAAGATGGGTTTTTCCGATTCCCACGCCGCCATATATAAAAAGAGGATTATATATATCCCCTGGTTTTTCACTTACACTTTTTGCAGCTGCATATGCAAACTGGTTTGAACCGCCTACGACAAAGTTATCAAATGTGTGAGATGGATTTAAAAGAGAGTGTTTTGTTTTATCAATACTTTTTTGTTCAACTTTTTTGATATTTTTTTTTGCTTCTTTTGTTGTTATCAAAACAACTATTTTATTTGATGTTTTGACCTCAAAAAGATGAGTTATTTTATCAGAATATTTTGTTTTAATATAATTTGCTACCAAAGTATTTGGTGCAATATATATGGCTCTATCGCTTGATGAGCGCTTTTCATCATATGAGAGCTGTTTTATATATCTGTTATATTCAATATTTGGAATCTCATCTTTTAATCTGTTTAATATTTCATAACCGATATTCATATACTGCCTTGCGTGAATAGAAAGTGAATTGTAATGTGAATAATATCATTAAATTTCTAAAAATCACGTTTGAACTCTGTTTTTTCCGTTACGCTTAGCCTCATATAATTTTTTATCAACCATGTGAATACTATTTTCTATATCAAATTCATATCTGTCTGAGTTATTTGGATTTATCTCTATTAGCCCGAAACTAACGGTTATATGTATGATATCTGTTCTTGTTTTTATTTCAAGTTTTGCCAGATTTTTTATACATTTTTCAATGGTTGCTTTTGCGTTATGTAGCTTTGTCATAGGAAATATGATTAAAAACTCTTCTCCGCCGTATCTTATAATATGATCAGAATCTCTAAATATATTTTTTAAAAACTCTGCGAATGTTTTTAGCACTACATCGCCGCAGTCATGACCATAAGTATCATTTACATGTTTAAAATCATCAATATCGCACATACATATACAAAATGGTTTATTTGTAATTTTTGACATTTTAAAGACACTGCTATAGATATCATCGAGATAGTTTCTATTTAACATATTTGTAAGTTTGTCATAATGGGCTTGTTGTATATATTCAGAACTTTTTATAAATGAAAGTTCTATACCTATATCCATTGATATGGTTTCACATTTTTTAAGCATATTTAATATAGACAGATATTCAATTGTATCTTTATCTTTTAAAAGAGAGTGCATTTTATTTGCAAGTCTATGTAGAGCTAAATGTGAAAGTATAAGTGTTTTATGTTGACTGTTATTAGAAATTGTAAGTTTTGCATTCGTATTTAGCCATTTGCCAAAATTACATAATTTTGGATCTATAATCGGAAATATATCGAGATTAGATTTTTCTATCGCATCTGCAAGGTTATCTAGCCAGACAATATGCTCTGCATAGTATTTAATAATATTTTTTTCCTTAAAGATATTAATACTGCTTAATCTGATATTATTTTTTCTTTTTAGCTCTTTTATATACTCTGTTAAAAATATTTTTGCAAATTGATTTTCTATATTTTTAAATAATTTACAAAAATTATGTAGCTGCACAGCATTGTCATTAATTAGTAAAGAATCTAAGATTTTGCTTTGTATAAAGGCAAGTTCATTAAAAATTATAGTATAAGGGGTATATTGCAATAGTTTAAGTTTTGCAAGTAAATTACATTTTTTTAGTGCTGTTTCCTCATCTAAATTTGAAATGGCATCAATACACTCTTTATAATGTAATAATATTTGTTTTTTATCGATATCACTATAAAAAATTTTACAATTTTGATCTAGAAATCCTATTTTTAATTCTTCTATAATTTCTTGTGTATTTATCATATTTTATAACCTTTTATGATATCTGCTTTTCATTATAATATTTTGGCTTAAAATAAGGCTTAAGATATATAATTTGATGAATAGTTTATATATAACCAAAGATAAATTATATTATAATAATCATTATCAAAAATAGGGAATTTAAGAATGAATAAAAAATTGTTAACTTATATGGCAGTTTTTGGTCCCGGTATTGTTGTGATGTTTGCAGATACTGATGCCGGAAGTGTTATAACGGCTGCACAAAGTGGAGCTGTTTGGGGATATAAACTGCTACTTTTACAAATAATTTTAATTCCTATCGTTTATGTGGTTCAGGAATTGGCTGTTAGACTTGGACTATTGACAAATCAAGGTCATGGTGAATTGATCAAAAAATATTTTGGTCAAAAATGGGCATGGCTTTCAGTGTCAACCTTGGCTGTTGCATGTATTGGAGCATTAATAACGGAATTTGCCGGTATAGCGGGTGCAGGTATGCTCTTTGGGATACCTTCATGGCTAAGTGTAAGTGTTGTTGTTGTGCTTTTGACAGTTATGGCATGGACTGGTTCATATCGCTCTGTTGAGAGAATAGCTATAATATTTGGTGCTTTTGAATTAATTTTTTTAGTTGTAGCATGGCAGGCTCACCCAAATGTATCAGCTATGATTAAAGGTTTAACAGAAGTTCCGTGGCGCTCTCATGGATATATTTATTTAGCAGTAGCTAATATTGGTGCTGTTATTATGCCATGGATGGTTTTTTATCATCAATCCGCTGTGGTAGATAAAGGTTTGAGTGAAAAACATTTAAAAGCGGCACGATGGGATACTGCAATAGGTGCTGTTGTAACACAGCTTATCATGATAGCTATTTTAGTTGCAACAGCAGCCACTATTGGTAAATATCATCCGGGACAATCATTAAATACGGTACAGCAGATTGCAGATGCTTTAACTCCATATCTAGGTAAAACAGTCGGAATAATTTTATTTTCGCTTGGGTTGATTGGAGCATCACTTGTTGCCGCTGTTGTTGTTTCATTGGCAGCTGCTTGGGGACTTGGGGAAGTTGGCGGTTTTAAACATTCTCTGCAAGACCATCCAAAAGAGGCTCCTTGGTTTTATATTGTTTATACTTTGGTGTTAATTATCGGTGGGATTGTTGTTGTATCCGGGGTAAACCTTATCACGTTAAGTGTTGCCGTACAGGTTATGAATGCAGCACTTTTACCGATTGTGCTTGGATTTTTATATCTTTTAGCATTAAAAGCATTACCAAAAGAGTATAAATTAAGTACTTTTTATGCAGTTGTTGTAGGTATCGTTGTAGTTTCTACAAGCTTAATGGGAGTATATGCCGGAGTTACCTCAGTTTTTTGATATACTGGCAAAATGATAAATATCTTAGGAATAGATCCCGGTACAAGAAATATGGGATATGCTATTGTCTCGTTACACAATAATAAAATTGCTTTAGTTGAAGCCGGACTCATTAAGATGAAAGCTGAAGATGTGCAGTTTCAAATCCCGCAAATGGCAGAGGGAATTGAGGGGCTGTTTAAAAATTTTAAAATAAATGAGGTAGCGGTTGAGAGTATGTTTTATGCCCATAACCCAAAGACAGTGATAAAATTAGCCCAATTTCGTGGAGCTTTGATGCTAAAACTTATACAAGAATTTGGAAATTTTGCCGAATACACGCCTCTTCAAATAAAAAGAGCATTAACGGGTAAAGCAAAAGCAGATAAAACTCAGGTCGCTTTTATGGTAAAAAGACTTTTAAATATAAAAAAAGAGATAAAGCCGCTTGATATTACCGATGCTATCGCAGTTGCCATAACACATTCGCAAAGAATTACTTTTTTAAAAAAATAATTATTTTAGCTTACTTTTGATAATATTCTTAAAAGGGTTGATATGATAAATAGAAAAAAAATATATAATCCACTCTCGCATGAACATGTAAACGATAGACAGATATTTGGTGGGGATCCGACGGGAATTTTTGAGCTAAATAACATAAAATATCAATGGGCATATAATCTTTGGGAGGTTATGTTAAATAACACATGGTTTCCAAAAGAAGTTGACCTTACGCGTGATGCTAATGATTATAAAAATTTGACAGATGCGGAAAAAACAGCCTATGATAAGGCTCTTTCACAGCTTATTTTTATGGATTCACTCCAAACAAACAACCTTATTGATAATATTAATCCCTATATAACAGCACCCGAGGTTAATCTTATTTTAGTACGTCAGGCTTATGAAGAAGCGCTTCATTCTCAAAGTTATGCGGTTATGGTTGATAGCATTTCATCAAACAGTAAAGAGATATATGATCTTTGGCGTAAAGATATGATGTTAAAATCAAAAAATGATGCAATTGCAGCTGTTTATGAAACTTTATCACGTGAGCCAAATGAGACAAATCTTTTAAAAGCGGCATTTGCAAATCAGATACTAGAGGGGATCTATTTTTACAGCGGTTTTACCTATCTTTATACGTTGGCACGTTCTGGAAAGATGTTAGGTTCTGCTCAGATGATACGTTTTATTCAGCGTGATGAGGTAACACATCTGACTCTCTTTAAAAACATGATAAATACATTAAGGCGAGATAAGCCATATCTTTTTACCGATAAGCTTAAAACTGATGTAGTGGAGATGTTTAAACAAGCGACTAAACTAGAGAGTGATTGGGGAAAATATATAACCCAGGGTCAAATTTTAGGATTAACTGATGATATCGTTGAACAATATATACAGTTTCTTGCAGATGATAGACTCAAATCTGTCGGTTTTGACCCTATTTATAATGTCAGCAATCCTATCAAGTGGGTTAATGATTTTTCTAAGTTTAATGACCAAAAAACGAATTTTTTTGAAGCAAAAGTTACAAATTACTCAAAAGGAAGCTTAAATCTTGATGATTTTTAACTCTCTTAGGATAAGTATTGGATAATATAACAGCTTTAAAAGCCAGTAGATTAGCCAAAGAGATAGATAACCGCTTTAATTTAACGACTGATGTGTTTAATGCTATCGCAAAAACAGATAGAGAGCTTTTTATTCCTAAGGGTTTTGGCTTTCATGCATATAAGCTAGACGCTCTTCCGATATCTGCAAAGCAGTGGATAAGTTCACCTCTTACAGTTGCCAAGATGACGCAGTATTTAGATGCCCGGGGTGCTGATAGGGTTTTAGAGATAGGGTGTGGCAGCGGCTATCAGGCTGCTGTACTTTCACATCTTTTTCGTGGTGTATTTACGGTAGAGAGAATTGAACATCTTTTAAATGAAGCACGTAGCCGTTTTAAGCAGATAGGTGCGCATAACATTCATACCAGGCACAGTGATGGACAAAACGGATGGATAGGATATGCGCCGTATGATAGGATACTTTTTTCAGCCGCAGTAAGCCAGATACCCAGTAAAATATTTGATCAGTTAAGTAATACGGGTATTTTAATAGCGCCGATTTGGCAAGATGACAAGCAGATAATTACAAGATTTCAAAAACATGGTAACAGAATTGTCGAGGATAAAATCGAAGAATGTGACTTTGTTCCGATTCTTAGCGGCACACAAAAGTAATATTATTGTATAATAATTCAAAATATTAAATTTTAACCGACTCTCTCAACAAGTTTACTGTTTGTAGCTTTAGGGGGTTGTAGGGACTTTAGCCACTGCATTACAATGGGCTTTTGCTTATTGTAATGCATAAAATAAATGAAAGGTGGGTTTACATGTACGGCATCTCTTATAGCAACCCAGATGTTGTTTTATTGCAAGAAAGCGGGCTGGGTGTATCAGAAGCAGCCGCTAGGACATGTTATGATTCATTCTCAGGTAGTGAAAACAGAGTCATAAAAGATCTTGAATCTGTTTTACCGGACGATAAGATGCTAAAAGAGATAAATGATATTAAACAATCATCTCTTTTAGATGATCTTGCATGGACATATTTTCATCATAGCATACTAGAACATATTAATCTTACATATCTTATTCGTGGAACTAGCAGAGGTGTTTTGCAAGAGCATGCAAGGCACCGTTTGCAGGCAATATCTGTTAGAAGCACAAGATATACCATGAGTTCGCTTATTAATGCTTTTGTGGCAAGTATGGATGATAAAGATTTTTTTATAGATAAGGTATCGGGTTTTGATATGCTAGTTGTCACAGATAAAGATTATGTCAAAATTGAGATAGGTGCAATGTTTGATAAGTTGCTTTACCAAAAAAGTAAAAATGAAGACTTTTATACTCTTGCAGTTGCCAAAAGCTCATTACCGCTGCTTGAAGATTATAAAGATGACAAGCAAAAGCTTTATGAAAAGCTGCAAAACGGCAAGAAAAAACGTAATGTCGGAGACGCTTTTAAGCATATAGTAACAGATAACTGGAAGGTTGATATGGTGGTAACTTTTAATTTAAGAAGTTTAAAAAATTATTTTTCTTTACGCAACAGCGGTGCGGCCTATTTTCAGATACAAATGTTAGCTAAAGAGATGATAAAAGCGACACCAGAAAAATATCTTGATTTAATCATCAAAAAGGGGAAATAAAGATGAAGAGGTATCTACTTATACTGATTTTGGCCATGCCATTTTTTTTAGCAGGATGTGGCAAAGTTAAAATAACGCCTATGATGTGCAACCAAATACGCAAAAATCCAAATGCAACTATTCCAAAAGAGTGTGTGGAGTATAATAAAAAACAGGTAAACAAAGACTGGTACGGCAATCATACCAACTCAAAACCTCCAAAAGATATCTTTAAAGTAGATAAAGCGCAATGAGACCAACTGAGAGGTTCTTTCAAGTAAGCGATGACTTTAGATCTGCTTTTTCAAGAGATAGAGATAGGATAATCCACTCAGGCAGTTTTAGAAAATTAGAATACAAAACGCAGGTTTTTCTAAATCACGAGGGTGATTTTTTTCGTACTCGTCTTACACATTCACTTGAAGTTTCACAAATCGCAAGATCTATATCAAGTCATTTAGGTTTGCAAGAAGATTTAGCCGAAGCTATAGCCCTGTCTCATGATGTAGGACATACACCGTTTGGCCATATTGGTGGAGATACACTTGATTTATGTTTAAAAGATGATGGATTTAAAAATGGTTTTGAGCATAATTTTCAAAGTTTTAGAACAGTTAGCTATCTTGAAAAAAGATATAAAGACTTTTATGGATTAAATCTTACCTTTGCAACTTTAGAGGGAATACTCAAGCATTCATATCCATACCATAAAAAGTTTCTACCAAAATATATAGATGAAGTATTTAATCTTAATACTCATCCAAGTATAGAGGCTATGGTTGTTGACCGTGCAGATGAGATAGCGTATATCAGTCATGACATAGATGACGGCGTAAATTCGCATCTTATTAGTTTTGAGGATTTAAAAGAGAGCAAACTGGCATTGCTGATACTAAATAAGGTGCATGATGAAGGGATAGATGCAGAAAACAAGGAGATGTTTAGGTACCGTTTTGCATCACATCTGATTAATCATCTGGTTTATTCTTTGATAGATTATTCAAGAGACAAAATAGATAATTCTAAAGTTTTGTGTGCTAGTGTGGATGCTAAAGATGAGTTGCCGGTAGGTTTTGATAAAGAGTTAGAATCACAAATAAAAAAGTTAAAAAAGATACTGTTTGTTAAGATGTATAAAAGCAAGCAGATTGCAAGAAAGATGTATGCCGGAAAGCAGGCAGTTAAAGGTCTCTATAAAGCCTTGGTGGATGATACTAATATGTTACCGCAGTTTTATAGAGAACTTTTACATGTAAGGAACAAACACAGAGTCGTAGCGGATTATATAGCTTCTATGAGCGATAGATATGCTATAAAGCTGCATAATGAACTTTACGGATATTTTATCGGATAATACCCAATAGTGTTTGCAGCATCGTGTTTGATGTTGTAATAGTTTTAGCATTTGCCTGATAACCTCTTTGTATAACAATTAATTGTGTTAAAGATTTTGATAGATCAACATTTGATGATTCGAGTGAAGATGCCTGAATGGATCCACGACTGCCTGTTGATGCAACACCAATAATAGGGTTGCCGGAGTTTGCAGATTGTGAATATACATTACTTCCATTTGATGATAACCCACCGTCATTGGCAAATGTTGCTATTGCCATTTGAGCCAGACCAAAACTTTTACCGTTTGAAAATGAGCCGATAAGCGTTCCTGTCTGGTTGATAGTAATACCTTTTAAATCACCGCCGGTATATCCATCTTGACTAATTCCTGTTGTAGTTGATGTACTGTTAAAGCTAGTTACCCCGTTAAAGCCGTTTGCGGTACCGGTATCAAGATTAATATTCTGGTTTGGCGTAGAGCCGTTGTTTGCGGTAAAATTTAAGCTCGAAGGTGTAAATGTTGCCAATGAGCCATCAGTATTAAAAGTAACTTTTCCTTCTACCATATTTGACGGTACGCCCGTAGCCCCTCCTCCGGGGTTTATAACCGCAGGAGAAGGCACACTTATTAAAACATCCCATGTGCTTCCTGCTGTGGGGCTGGCGTTTGCTTTTGTAAACTGCATAGTAACGGTATGCTTTGAGCCTAGTGAATCATAAATATCTATACTTGATGAACTGGTAGGTACTTCAAAAGCCTGAGAAGACCTAAAACTAGTGGAGCCGACTGGCAAAGTACCGCTGATAGACTGGATATTTGTATTAAAAACGCTGTTGGCTGTTGTGTTGGAATCTGTTATTGCGTATGCGCCTATATTTAAGTTATATGGCGTAGGGTTGGATCCTGTACTGTCAGGGTTGTATATGTTAAATTTACCCGAAGCATCGACACTGACATATGGTCCTGATCCATCAGCTAAAATATGGTTTGATGAAGGGTCTGTAAGCTCGGAGGCTGTTGCGCCAGGATTTCTAAGCAGATGTTGCATACCTTGGCGCAGGTCTTCACTTGTATTAAAATAATATATACTTGCACTGCTATTCCAACCTACTGCATTGGGACTTCCGGTTGTATATCTAAACTGTTTCATCGGAGTATCTGTATTTGCGCTTGATAATCCGGTATCTGTTGTCGTGGTAGCATTAGCTACGGTTGTTGTAATATTTTTTAGGTTTTGGGAGTTGTCATTATTTAGCTGTATCTGATCTTTATTTGTACCTGTGATTGCTGCTGTTACTCCGGATTTTTTTGATACCTGATTTATTGCAGAAGCAATAGCAAGGGCGTTTTGAGCAGCAGTATTACTGCTCGGTGTTGAGATGGCGGGTACGGCTATACCGTTTAGCGTTAAATCACCGCTATTTAATGTAATGGCACCGCTGGCAACTGAATTGCCTGTTGTTGTTGCATTTCTAAATCCTATCCATTCGCCCTGTCCCTGACCCGCTACTGTTCCTGATTGTAAAGCAAAACCTGTGCCGGTGGCATTTGTCATAACGCCCATATTCTCGCCATGGGAGCGTCTGACACCATTTTTGTTTAAAAAAATATCAGATGATGTATTTTCGTTTACATAGTCTGAAGTACCACTGTCGCTGTAATATTTAGTTCCAGCAGCTGTCGTTCCTAGATAATTTTGATAACTTGTCTGCGGCGATGAGAGTGAATCGCTTTTATTTAGCACTCCATCACTGTTTAAATCTACTGCCTTTGGAAATTTGTCCAACGCACTTATAGCACTAAAATTTTTAACATCATTGCCTGAGTTTAGGTTTGCTTGAAGTGTTATTTTTGAGCTTGGTTGTGCCGGAGTTGTTAGAGCAGGCGATATTTGTATCGGCGCAATTGGAGCGGTTGTATCGACTTTGTTGGTTGTAGAGTTTCTTAACCAACCTTGTACTATTTCACCGCTGTTATTTACAAAGTTGCCATCTGCATCAAATTGAAAACTACCATCCCTTGTATATTGTAAAGTCTTTCCACCGTCAGGGCTTACGATAAAAAATCCTTTACCGTTTATCGCGGCATCTGTATTTCTACCAGTTGTTGTAATAGAACCTTCAGAAAATATCTTAGTTGTTGAGCCTATATTTGTTCCAAGTCCTACGCTAGTACCGTTTGTTCCACCTAAGTTTCCTTGTGGGCCGGTAGGTACCTGACTAACTTGAGAAAGAAGATTTGAAAAATTTGCACGAGAGTATTTAAAACCCGTGGTATCAACATTAGCTATGTTGTTAGATATTACATCCATAGCTATTTGGTGTGCTTGAAGTCCGGCAACTCCTGATGATAGTGATCTTAACATTTTAAATCCTTTTCATTAATAGTAAGTATTTACAAGCAATTTTCATTCCAATTACATCTGTAAAGCTTTTTTCAAAAGCTGATCTCCTACGGTTATAGATTTTGAGTTGGCATCATATGATCTTTGTAAAACGATTAACTTAGTAAGGCTTGTGCTGTAACTTACGTTTGAGCTCTCTAGACTGCCTGTTAATATCTTAGAGCCTAAAATACTTTTACCCAAACTGTTCGTGTAGAAAAACGGTTGTCCAGTATTGTTTGATGCCGCATATTTTGAACCACCCATATTTTGAAGTCCTTGTTCATTTTGAAAATGAAAAAGCGCTATTTGAGCAACAGGAAGCTGCTTAGAATTTGAAAAAGAAGCAACGATTTGAGCATTGTTATTTACGCTGTATCCGGTTAATGCTCCTCCAACTTGTCCGTTGGCTGAACTGTTTAAATTGCCGGAATTTGATGTGTTAGAAACTATACCGTTGTAGCCTGAGCCTAAATTTATTGCAAGAGGAGCTCCGTTGTTGTTTAGCGACTTCAGTGTTGATGAGATAAGTGCGCCTGTTTGGCTAAAGGTAACCACTCCCGTGCCAGTGCTTATTGTATCGTTATTAGTTGCTGATTTTAATGTGGCGTTTATATCCCATGAAAGACCGCTTGTCGGCTGTTTGGCGCTTTTAGTGAAAGTCAGCTGAAGACTGTTTTTGTTGCCTTTACTGTCAATAGCTGTGGCACTGACTCTTTGAGGTATATTTGCAGTTCCGAGATTTCCAAAAAATGAAGCCACGGTTGTGGGTGTGGTTGGATAAGACATTTGTGTCGGTAACGAAATAGGTGCTTGATCCAAAACACTGCCCAATGAAACAGTTGTGTTTGGATTGATTGTGCCGTTTTGACTAATACCCGCAGCTATTGTGCCTAATACAAAATCTCCTTGTGTGTTTACAAAATTGCCATTTGCATCAAAACTAAACTTTCCATCTCTTGTATATGCTACTTGATTGTTGCCTTCAACTCCAAACCATCCGTTGCCGCTTATTGCCAAATCTGTATTAACGCCTGTATTTGTTATAGAACCGGTTGTTGCCATAAGTGGTGTTGTGGCTACTTCAGAACCCAGTCCTACCGTAGAGTTTACAGGACCGTTAGCCCCTATGAGTGCCTTAGCAAACAAACTTTGAAATTCTGCACGATTTTTTTTAAATCCTGTGGTATCTACACCGGCTATATTGTTAGCAGTCACATTTAGGGCTTGTTGGTTTGCTTGAAGTCCGATAATACCGGTATATATAGTCTGATTCATCTTAGGATATCGCTGCTATTTTAGTTATTGGAACATCTTTATTGCCAAGCTGAAGCGTTGTGGTAGTTCCGTTAAAGTTGACCGCGCTTATGGGATATGTGCCAAGCTGCGTAGTTTGAGCAACTCCATTAGTGTTGGTATATGAGGCTTTTATATTGTATGTTCCAGCAGGAACAGCCGCGCCTGATTTATCTTTTCCGTTCCAAAGAAATGATGATACACCCGCAGGTGTATTTGAGAGTGTGATAGTGTCAACCACATCTCCTGCATCATTTGTTATATTGATGGTTCCATGTTTGACTGCTGTCGGAAAATAAAGACTAAAATTTTGTGAACTTCCTTTGCCATCGGCAGTTATTGCATTGCCGCCTTTAAGAGTTGCTAGTTTTCCGATAGATGAGATCATGGAAAACTGTTGAGCATTTTGTAAAGATTGCGATAGCGCAGTTAGTGTTTTGTTTGTTTTATCGGCTGATTGCAGTGTTGCTAACTGCGATGTTTGTGTTAGAATTTTGGTGCTGTCCATCGGTGATGTCGGATCTTGATTTTGCATCTCCGTAAGAAGCAACTGCATAAATGCACTTTGGCTGAGCACTGCATTTGGATTAGATGGTGTTGACAGCGTTGTCTTGGCCATAGAAGGTGTTATTTGGTTTAACGGATTTGTAGTCATGATGTATCCTTATATATATCTTGGAATGATAATTTCCAAAGAATTTGCAAAATCTTCATTTTGCTCATCAAGCTGCCGATAAATTTTCTTGGCATCTTCTTGATGTTGTCTGTTCTGGCTATTTGACATATTGCCTGAGTTACTAAAATTTAATGTAGCATTATTCATTCCATTTTGTGAAAGTTGTACTTTTAAGTCGTTTGAGTTTTGTGACAAAATATTTACTGCATTGTTGTTAGATGTAATGTTTACATGTAAGTTTTTGCCTCGCTGGATAACGGTTAAATCAACTTCGCCTAGTTTTTTTGGATTTAATTTAAGATTTATTTTTGTAAACGGTGGTTTATACTCATCTATAGCTTGTTTTACGCTATGAGCTAGATATTTTACCATCTGTTTTGCTTCATGCGCCTTTATGGTAAATGTTTGATGTTGTGTATTTACATGTAAAGCATTAGTTGGCTGAATATTTTGTTGCGGTTGTTGAAGATTGTTTTGTATATCTGATTTTGGTTTGGCTTGTGTAGCAGAAGTGTCTTTATTTAGTAGTACACTCAGCATTGATATTTCAGTTTTTTGGGCGGAAGCTTTTGTCTGCGTTTTGTCACTTGTCACGTAATTTGTCAGATTCAAAGTAGCTGTATTTTTTTTAATTTCTTTAAACAGCGGTACATGTGCAAGATTGGTTTGCATAAGTTTTTGTAGTTTAGCAGGCAGTTTTATCATTGCCTTTGGTGTTATCATTGCCTTTGTCGTTGGTTCGGCTGATTTTTTTAAATCTACTGTTGTTGTTTTAATTGTTTGTGATGCTTTTGTATTTATTATGCTTTTTAAAGTTATTTTGCTTATATCTATCTTTAATATTTTAGCTAGTTGCAATAATCCTTTAAGAGTTTTTGGCATCTGTTTTATATCTTTTATCGTTGTCAATGAACTATTTCTTATCATACTTGAGAGTTCTTTTTTTGCATTATGTATGATAAATTTTAACGAGCTTGGATCTAAAAGAGCTAGTAATTGTTCATTTATATTTTTTTTGTCTATCAATGATTTTGATGTACCTAATTTTTTGATACTGCCATGCGGTAAAATATTTAGCAGTAAAATATTATTTTTTTGTAGATGTGTATCTTTTTTTGATATCTTATCAAGTATATTTAAAAAGGAGTCGCCTTTAAGAGGCGTGCTGTTTATGTTGTTTGTAACAAACTTAGCGGATTGAGGTGACTTGCTATCAATCAACGTTATCATGACCATTTCCTTTTTGCAAAAATTATATAAAATAAGCAAATATTGTTCCATATATATTGTAATCAAATTGTAATCTTGCGGCATTACAATTTCGTAATCACTTTTAACGGAGAGTAAAAATGAAAAAGATAGCATTATCAACATTAGCAGTTATGTCATTAGTCGGATCAGCTTCTGCCACGACACAGTTTTATACAAACAAAGTAACGGGACAGGTGTTTACTATGCCCGGTAAAGGACGTGTTGCGGTCAATGATATAGCTTCATCTTCTATAGCTAAAAAATTAAAATTTGGCGGGGAGCTTTATATAGGTTATGTCAACCATGTAAACAGATCGTACCATGGACAAGATGAAAGCGGAACTAACCTAAGTGAGTTTCAAATCCGTCGTGCATATCTTCAAGTTAAAGCATATGTTCTTCCAAATCCTAAAGACTATATTCGTGTCACCACAGATATATCAAGCTCAACGGGCGATAAGAACTTTCGTGTTAAATATGCTTATCTTTATCTAGCGGATATCTTGCCACACACCGGCGTTGAGATTGGTCAGGTGCATCGTCCTTGGCATGATTATGCCGAACACAATTCATGGTTGTTTCGCTCTATCTCTAAAACTTTCTTAGAAGCTACAAATGGCTCTAATTTATCAAATTCGGCAGATTTAGGAGTGGATTTTATCACAAAAACAAGGTATGTGACAACTCAGCTTGGACTATATAACGGTGAAGGCTACCATAATGCCGATGTTATAAAATATTCAAACGGCAACGGTACGGGTGCAGGCACGGGCATGAGCGGAGAGTGGAGGATTACCGGACATCTGCTTGGCGTAAACGGTAAAAATAAGAAAAAAACATATCTTAATGTTTCATATTACGGACAATACAATACAAGAAACTATCAGCCCGGTGGAGGTACAACACCATATCAAAATTTAGTGTTTAATGCAATTCACGCCGTATTTAATACCGCACCGTTTTTAATAGCAGGAGGATATATTAATTCAATAGCCAATTTTAACGGAAGCGGAAGTGTGAGTAATGGGCAAAGCAAGGCAGGTGAAGGTTATAGCGTAAATACAGAAGGACGTTTTGGAGATAATTACCAGTTTGATGCTTTTGCAAGATATGATTATTGGCAGCCAAAAACGCAAATAGCTTCGGATTCACAAACAGCTCGCAGAACCTATATTTACGGTGCGGCGTGGCATCAAAACAGCAAAATTACATGGTATGCAAACGTTATTACTAACGACGATCAGCGAAACTCATATCTAGCCAACACAAACGGCAACAGCTATATGCTGACTGCTCGAATCTTCTTTTAATAAGACATAAGCTGCAAAAAACGCACCAAGCGGCCCATAAGGATTTGTCACCTTTATGGGCGCGCAAATTTCATTCTTTCTTTCTTATATTTTTGCAAAGTGCACCTATGCGCTTTGCTGCTTATGCTATAATTTCAAAATATTTTATTATGGAGTTTATAGTGAATATCACACAAGAGTTAATAAATCGCAGCAAAAACAGATGTGAACTTTGTTCAAGTACGGAAGATTTATCTGTATATGAAGTTTATCCTTCAGATGAAACTCCAGATAAAGCCATCTACATCTGCTCTACATGTAAAGAGCAGATGCAAAACAGATCTTTGGATGAGAATTATTGGAACTGTCTTCATGATAGTATGTGGAGTGAGGTTCCGGCGGTTCAAGTTACCGTTGTTAGACTGCTTAAAAAACTAGGCTGGCAAGATCAGCTTGATATGCTCTATCTTGAAGATGATGTAAGGGATTGGGCGGATGATGAGCCGAAGTCTTTAGAGGTCATTAAAGATGCCAATGGAAATGTTTTAAATACCGGTGATAGTGTTAGCATAATAAAAGATTTGGAGGTAAAAGGGGCTGGTTTTACAGCAAAACGAGGTACTGTTGTAAAAAATATTACTCTTGCCCCTGATGTTGACGGCCATGTGGAAGGACGGGTAAATGGTACAAAGATATATCTGAAAACTGAATTTTTAAAGAAAGTATAATCAGTTAGCCGCTCTTACTCACTTTTATGCGCACAGATGTTTTGTCTGCTTATTGGCAACCTACGCACTCCATTGATCTGTCTTCTACATCATTTGTACTCTCAGGCGATTGTGAGCGAAGATAATATGTTGATTTGATACCAAGCTTCCAAGCTAACATATATATGTCATTTAGATACTTACCGCTTGCTTTATCCAGTGTTATAAAAATGTTTAGGCTTTGACCCTGGTCTATCCATTTTTGACGTATTGCCGCAGCTTTGATGAGAAGTCTTTGATCTAGCTCATACGCAGGTATATAATACTCCCATGTCTCAGGCGATAACTCGGGTACAACTACCGGGATTAAGCCGCTTAAGTTCTCTTCAAACCATTTGCGCTTAAATACAGGCTCAATCGCCTGAGTAGTGCCTGTTAAAATAGAGATGGAACTAGTAGGTGCTATTGCCATTAGATAGCCGTTTCTTATCCCCTGCTCTTTTACCTTTTTACGAAGTGTATCCCAGTCATAACCTGACGCAAACAGTCCTCCTCTGTCAACCAGGTTTGCTACCTCTGCACTTACATGATCGCAAGGCATAATCCCCTGACTCCATTTTGAACCTTGAAACTCAGGATATCTGCCTTTTTCTACTGCTAAATCTGATGAAGATGATATGGCATTGTAGCTGACAGCTTCCATAATCTCATCAATTTTATCAAAATGCTCTTGAGTACCCCATTTGATACCATACTGTGCCAGCATTTGTGCTTCACCCATTACGCCAAGACCGATCGATCTGCTTTTCATATTGGTTCGCTTTACTTTTTCCAGCGGATAAAAATTTAAATCTATCACGTTATCAAGCGCGCGTATGGCTGTGGGTACGACCGCTTCTATTTTCGCTGTCGTGTTTACTTTGGAGAGATTGATGGAAGCTAGGTTACATACTGCTGTAGCACCGTCAACCTTCTCTTTTTCAACGATATAGATTTGTTCCCCCGCTATAGAGTCGAGAGAGGTTATTTTATTGGCAGGTTTTTGTATTCCCCCGTCAACTGTTACAATCTCATCTTCTTCAAATGTTGCAATGTTGCCGTCATTAAATATAATTTTGATCAGATAGTGATTTGGCTGTGTATTTTGAAAGATTTCTGTGCATAGGTTTGAGCTTCGTATAATCCCATAATGATTATTTGGGTTTGCACGATTGGCATTATCTTTGAAGCATAAAAATGGAGAACCGGATTCAAAATAGCTTAGAAGGATTTTTTTCCATAGATTTTTTGCTTTAATTTTTTCTTGAATAATATCGCTGTTTTGCTCTAATTCTATATATTTGCGTTCAAACTCATCGCCATATAAATTTGCAAGTTCTTTACAGTCATAAGGATCAAAAAGAGTCCATATGCCATCTTCTTCAACTCTCTTCATAAAAAGATCATTTATCCAAAGGGCTGGAAAAAGGTCATGTGCTCGCCTTCGCTCCTCGCCTGAGTTTTTCTTAAGATCTAAAAAATCATTGATATCTATGTGCCACGGTTCAAGATATACGGCAATAGCACCTTTTCTAGTTCCTAATTGATCAACTGCGATGGCTATATCGTTTGTTATCTTTAAAAATGGGATTGTCCCACCCGCAGCATTTTTATGTCCGTCTATGCTTGAGCCGATTGAGCGCACCTGAGTCCAGTCCCAACCTATTCCGCCGCCAAATTTAGAGAGCATCGCCATCTCTTTGTAAGCATCAAAAATACCTTCTATATTGTCAGGAGTCGAACCAATATAACAAGAACTTAATTGATGTCTTGTTGTTCTTGCGTTTGAGAGTGTTGGAGTTGCAAGCATTACTTCAAATTTTGACACCATATCGTAAAATTTTATCGCCCACTCATGCTTATCCTTTTCGTTTTGAGCTAAAAACATAGAAATTGCCATAAACATATGCTGTGGAAGCTCTATAGGGTTTGCCTGTCTGTCTTTTATAAGATATCTGTCATAAAGTGTTTTAATCCCAAGATAGTTAAATTGTAAATCACGCTCAGGGACGATATGCTTATCAAGTCTTTTTAAATCGTATTTGTCTTGAAGCCCTTTAAGAATGCGTCCCTCTTTTTCGCCTCTGTCAAAATACTCTTGAAGCGAACCGTATCCTGTATAGCCGTTTACTTCATGGTATAGATTAAATAAAAAAAGTCTAGATGCTACAAACGTCCATTGCGGGGCATCTACGTCTATCTTGTCAACAGCTGTTTTGATGAGCGTTTGTTGTATCTCTTTTGATGTTATGCCGTCTCGAAAATGTATCTGGGCATCTACTTCAAGTTCGCTTTGTGATACATTTTCTAAACCTTTTACAGCTTCTGAGGTATATTTTTGTATCTTTGTGATATCTAACGGCTCTTGGCGACCGTTTCTTTTTATGATAGTTATCATGGTACTTTTCTCCTGACTTTAGCTTTGGTATTATGGTCTAAAATATATTAAAATCCAATTAGGGCGCGAGAATATATTTTATTATAAAAACTTATATTAATTATCCAAAAACTCTTTGAAATATCTTGTCAACATTTTTTGTATAGTAGCTATAATCAAAACATTCCCTTATCGCTTTCTCATCTAATGACTCTCTTAACTCTTTGTCATTTAGGAGATGGTTTAGATATAAGCTTTCACCTTTGTCATTGACCGTAGGTTTCCCCTGTTGTATCTCTTCCCATACTTTCATCGCGTTTCTTTGAACTATTTTGTAGGCATCTTCTCTTGATATTCCCTTTAATGGCAATTCAAGCAAAACACGCTGAGAAAATACAAGTCCTCCTGTTAGATTTAGATTTCTCATCATATTTTGTGGATAAACAGTTAGATTTGCTATGACGTTGTTAAAACGGTTTAGCATAAAATCAGATGTGATAAACGAGTCAGGCAACCAAAATCTTTCTGTTGATGAGTGCGAGATGTCACGTTCATGCCAAAGTGCGACATTTTCCATAGCGGGGATTGAGTATGAGCGTATTATCCTAGCTAATCCGGTTATATTTTCCGTAAGGATTGGATTTCGCTTGTGAGGCATTGCGGATGAGCCTTTTTGCCCTTTTGCAAAATACTCTTCAGCTTCATACACCTCTGTTCTTTGCAAATGGCGGATTTGTACAGCAAACTTTTCAATTGAGCTGGCCATTAGAGCAAGTGCAGATGCAAGTCTGGCGTATCTATCTCGTTGAATCACCTGATTTGATATAGGCGCCGGCTTTAAGCCTAGTTCTTTACATGTAAGCTCTTCAAGCTCTAATGGTGCGTGAGCAAAATTACCCATGGCTCCACTTACCTGACCGACAGATACGACTTCAAGCGTTTGTTCTAAGTTTGATAAATGTCTATTCATCTCATCATACCATACTGCAAGTGTCAGGCCAAAAGTGATGGGTTCTCCGTGTATCCCGTGTGAACGACCTACCATCAGAGTCATCTTATGCTCATAAGCACGTTTTTTTATAGACTCCATTACCATTTTTACATCTTTTATGATTAGCTCTAAAGATGATTTCATTTGTAAAGCAACGGCGGTATCAACAGTATCAGAACTTGTCATTCCATAATGAAACCACCTGCTTTCATCTCCTAGACTCTCAGAAACACTGGTTGTGAATGCTATGAGGTCATGTCTGGTAATTGCCTCTATCTCATCTATCCTGTTTATATTAAATGTTGCATTTTTGATTATTTTTTCTGCATCTGCTTGAGGGATTTTGCCCAACTCTGCCCACGCTTTGACAACAGCTTTTTCTACATCCAGCCAGGCTTGATATTTTGCCTGCATTGTCCATTTTGAGCTCATCTCTTTTCTTGAATATCTTTCTACCATCTATGTGACCTTAATTATGTTAAAATTCGTATTAATATAAGATAATATCTAATAGTGACTTTTAAAGGGATTAATCTTGCCATTTGCATTAAAATCATTACATGTACAACATCCTCAAAAGGCGTTTTTGTTTTTTATAAGGGAGCTTGGCTATTCCCAAAAAGATGCTCAAAGTCTGATAGCCAGAGGAAGAGTTCTTATAAACGGTAAGCCTATGACCAACAGCGCTCAAGAGATTAGCGGTGATATTGAATACATATGTTTTGAGCCTATAAGCAAGGGGATGAAGCCGGTATATGAAACAGATGATTTTGTGCTATATGATAAACCAAATAAGATGCTGGTTCATCCACAAAATAGGTATACGCCGTATTCGCTAATAGATGAGTTAAAATATCAATACGGAAACAAAGCAAATATTGTCCATCGTTTAGATATGGAAACTAGCGGCCTTGTATTATGTTCTAAAAGCAAAGAGAGTGAAAGAGATTTAAAGAAGTTATTTGAAAATAGAAGCATTAAAAAAAGGTATCTGGCATTTGTTTTTGGTGAAATATCAAAAGAGTTTACATGTGATGCTCCGCTTAAAGTTTTTAAAGACAAGTCATCACCGATTATCCGCTCTATAGTAAAAGTTGATAATGACGGTAAAAGTTCAGAGACCTATTTTAAACCTATAACGTATTTTAAAAATTTAGATATGACTTTAATTGAGTGTTTTCCACGCACTGGAAGACAACATCAAATTAGAGTACATTTGTTTCACGTGAAACATCCAATAGTCGGAGATCCTCTGTACGGTGCGCAAGAGAGTGTAACAGCACAATATCTTGACAAGCAGCTAGATATTGATAAACGAATTAAAATGACTGGATCTGCAAGACTGCTTTTGCATGCCGACATGTTAAGTTTTCACTATAGAGATATTGATTATGAGATACAAAGCAAGTTAGACTTTGTAGGGGTTTGCAAAGAAAATGTGAATAACTTTTAAGGGTGAATTATATCTATAAAAGTATATATTATATTTGATATTAATATATCAAAAAAGCCCGAAAAACAGGGCTTGTAAGAGTAGTGAAAAAAATATGTATTTTCAGGTTAGTTTTATATAAATTTATACTTAAAACAAAAAGAAATTCACATGTTACAACACTCTGTGAATAGTGGTCCCTAAAGCTATTTGTAAGATTTATATGTTATTATTGTAAGTGTAAACGGTCTCCCTGGAGTGTTGACCGTTTGCCTTTTTATAGGTATTTAAAACTTTTTAACAGACACCATGGGGTTTTGTAATTGATACTTTTACATCTTTTTTTATTTCTACAGGTTCACGCATAAGATATTTTATCGTTTTGTCAATATCAGTTAGAAGCTTTTGAGCAAATGTATGTGTAAAGTTTTCTTTAACAACCATTCTAAGTACAACTATCTTTTCACTATTTTTTGGTAGCGAGTATGCAGGTATAATCCAGCCAAACTCTTTTAATGACATAGAAAGATCATATGCCGTAAATGTGTATTCATTTTTTAGCTTAACAACCACAATCGGTAGAAATTTTGTATCTGTTAATATTTCAAAATATCCGCTCTCAACAAGCCTTTTTTCCAAATAGTGTGCATTTTGCATAACTGCATTTACTATGTGATGATAGCCATCTTTACCATAGCGAAGAAAATTATAATATTGTGCCAATAGGTTTGAACTACTTTTTGAGAAATTTAAACTATAATTACTCATAGTGCCGCCTAAATAATTTATCTCAAATGGAAGCTCTTGCGGTAAGTCCGAGTGATCTTTAAAAATCAATGAACCCATGCCCGCATAAACCAATCCAAATTTATGATTTGATACATTGATGGACCTAACATGCTCTAATCTAAAATCCCATTCAAACTCCGGCATGATAAAAGGCAATACAAACCCACCGCTTGCAGCATCAACATGGATTGGAATATATCTCCCCGTTTCTTTTTCATACTGTATAAGCATATCGTTAATACTCTTAACATCATCTACTTGTCCCGTGAATGTTGTACCGACTATCGCTCCTACTGCAATAGTATTCTCATCAAGTAAAGGTTTTACATCATCCGCATCTATAGTATATTTTCCCGGTTTCATTGGAATTATTTTTATCTCAACGTCAAAGTATCTGGCAAATTTTTCCCAACAGGTATGAACATCCGCACCAAAAATTATATTTGGTTTATAGTAATCCAAGTCTGCTTCTTGGCGTTTTTTCCGCCATGTCCATTTGTGTGCTAAAAGACCTAGTATAATCGCCTCAGAAGAACCTACAGTAGTAACTCCTGTAGGTTTTACGGTTTTTGGGGCATTAAAAAGTTCAGCTTCCATTTTAATTACACGATCTTCAATTGTCTTGAGTCTTGGATACTCGTCTTCATCGATAAGGTTGTATCTACTACCAAGTGTCATAAGTTTCTCAGCAGCAGGTTCCATCCATGTCGTTACAAATGTAGCAAGGTTTAAATTTGCATTTCCTTGTAGGTTCATCTCATCATAAATCATCTGATACGCCTCATCACTGCGCATAGAGTTTTGCGGTATTTTATTGTCTGGTTCGGGACGTATATCCCATTTGCTTCCATAAACAGGTAGCAGTAAATTGTTGTTATTCTTTTTATTTTCCATAGTTAAATCCTTTGGCTTGGGTGTAATTATATCCAATTTTACTCTCCGGTATTAAAAGGTAAGATGCGATAAAAAATGCTACACCTCCAAACATTGTACAATATGCAGCTACTAACTGTAGATTAAGTGTATTTGTAAAAAGTCCAGCTATAGCAGATAATTGAAAAAATATTGAGCCTATGATATTTAGCCATATAATCCACCATAAAACTGAACGAAAAGTTTGCATTGCATTATCGTGACAAACTTCAAGCCAGGCTAAAAAAGATGATAACAGAAAAAATACAGACCCTATCATATCCGGCATAGATATTACAAAATATTGCGCTTGTGTGCTTGTATGCTTTAGTGTAGCGCTGTATGTGTCAAGATTAAAAAGAAGCGTTCCTAAAAATTGTATAAACGAAGAGAGGATGCCGAGATTTTGGGTTTTTATCTTAAACCATTCCCATGGCTGCGGCTCTTTACTTAAGTGATTTTTATTTGTTATATCAGCATTAATGGCTTGAAGATATTGTAAATATGAGGCAGATGTAAAAAAAATCGAGCCTATAAAATATATATAATTAATCGTTTTTGTCTGAATATGTATAAGATTATATATGTTAAAAAATGGTGCTACCGTAAAGCAAAATGAGCCAATTATAAAAAGTATAGCAATTAAAACCGATAATTTTCGAATGAAAAAAGAATTTTTTTTGTTTGATTTTGTTGTTGCAATTTTTCGAAAAAATCTTGATGTAAAAGCGCTTGAGATGTGAAAGTCCTTACATGTAATAAGTTTACTGTTTTTAATTGTCT
>JALVUF010000024.1 GCA_027023805.1 Helicobacteraceae bacterium | reverse complement strand
GAGAGTGTCCCCTCAAGCATCACGACTGTATGAACAAAGTTACGACTAATGAAGTCATACAAGCTGCTAAAGCTATCACTTAATCGCCAAAGAGCGGTTCTTTTTTATTTTTATACCAACTGATGATATGATTCCATGCTTCATCAGCGTTATCTACGATTTTAAAAATATCCAAATCCGCATGCCCTACGACTCCCTCTTCTCTTAAAAATGTAAAGTCAATTGCCCTGTTCCAATAATATTTTGAAACTAAAACTATTGGGATGGGTTCCATTTTTTTCGTCTGAACAAGTGTTAATAGTTCAAAAAGCTCATCAAATGTACCAAAACCGCCCGGATAAACAACAAGAGCCTTAGCGCGGATAAAAAAATGCAGTTTTCTAATAGCAAAATAATGAAACTGAAAACAGAGTTCAGGTGTAATGTATGGATTTGGAAACTGCTCGTGAGGGAGATGGATGTTCATGCCTATTGATTTTGCACCGACATCAAATGCACCTCTATTTGCAGCTTCCATGATACCGGGTCCACCACCTGTCATAACGGATACATTACAGTCCTTGGGACCTTTGCCGCTGTTACCGACAAGAGAACCAAACCTGCGTGCATCATCATAATAAATGCTCTTTTCAAGCATCCTCTGGGCAACACTAAACTTTGAACGCAAATCAGCATCTGCAGGATTTTTATCAAGCTCATCTTCAATAACTGATAACCTCTTTTTAGCAGTCTGGTACTCTACTATTCTAGCACTTCCAAAAACAACAACCGTATGTAAAACGCCAAGCCTCTCCATGGCAAGTTCCGCTTTTTGGTAATCAAGACCCAGTCTTATTCCTCTTGCTTCATAGGAATTTATAAAGCTCAAATCCTCATTAGCCATTTTATAGCTATCTTCACTCATTAGCTGCCTAACCAGCTCGGCAGCTTTAGGATCTTCAGATTTTAAACGCTGCCAAGGCAGTGTTTCGTATTCATTTTTAATCATTAATGCTCTTAAAATTGAAATCTAAAGCCTGCATAAAACGCATGGTTGTAATTTTCATTATATGTAACGGAATTAACTTTATAATTCGTATTTATAGATCTATACCCAAGCTGAACATATCCGTTTTGTATAACTTCAGCGTCTAAATGAATCCTGTAAGCAAAAAAGCTGTTTGCATCACTCATAGATAAAACTTCCGGTGCATAATAAACACTTCCGTCTAAAAACCAAGGAACATAAAAATTCACAGGCAGCCTATAGTTGGCATTTATGCCAAGTGGCAAAGAGGTAAAATCTCTTGTTCCGCCTGCAAGATTAGCCTGTGTATAGTTTAATTTTACACCTAAGCCAAGCTTTAATGCAGTATTGGGCACTTTTTTTAACATCAAAAAGCTTGCTTCATAATAACCATTGCTATTGCTTGCAAAACTACTATGAGATTGGTTTCCATTTAAATACCTGACTCCTATAAAAACAGTATTTGGCTGCACGTTATAGTTAAATTGTCCAACATCTAAACGGCCACTAAGCTCTATATCCTTATCGTTTATATTTAAACTAGCACTATTAAACGCAAATGCCATAACAGCCGCGCTGCTTAGCAATCCTAATTTTTTCAACATAATCCGCCTCCAATCTTTTTTATTACTTCTGTTGTACTTTTACCGTCAACAAAATCAACTAATCGTAATTCCTTAGCAAACTCCGTTCCAATAACTTTTTTATCTTTATAGTCGCCGCCTTTTACCAAAACATCAGGTTTTATCAATTTAATCAGCTCATACGGAGTATCATCATCAAATAAGACCACGTAATCAACACTCTCAAGAGCTGCTAAAATATATGCTCTGTCTCCCTGTTCATTTATCGGCCTGCTCTGCCCTTTTAGTCTTTTTACAGAGACATCGCTATTTAGCCCTACAATCAAAACATCTCCAAAGCTTTTTGCACTCTCAAGATACTTTACATGTCCTACGTGGAGTATGTCAAAACATCCGTTTGTAAAGATTATTTTTTTATTATTTGCCCTGCATGTAGAAACTATGCGTACAATCTCATCAAAGCTTTTTATATGAGCATCTGAACTGCTTTTATGCAAAGATGCTTCATACTCCTCTATTTCATCAAGGGTAACTGTGGCAGAACCAATTTTACCGACAACGACACCTGCTGCTAAATTTGCAAACTTACAACTGCTATTTATGTCTATCTGTGCGCTTATCGCAAAGGCCATTGACGCTATTACCGTGTCTCCCGCTCCTGTTACATCGTACACCTCTTTTGCAACTGTCGGAAACTGCTTCATCTCATCATCAAAAACAGCTATACCTCCTTCACTTAAAGTTATCATAGATATTGCAAGATTACAATCGGATTTGAGCCTTAAAAGGGCTTGTTTTAATGTTTGTTTATTATCAATTATTATGCCTGTCGCTATGGAAGCCTCTTTTTTATTTGGCGTTAGAAGATATGCACCTTTATATTTTAAGTAGTCATCACCCTTTGGGTCAACCAAGACTTTTTTACCGGCTTTATGTGCTGCTTCTATAACACGCCGACACAACGAGGGAGTTAATACTCCTTTTGCGTAATCAGATAATACGATTGCATCATACAAAAACAGAGTTTTTTGCAAAGATGATATTATTTTATCCTCAGATTCACTCGTTATATCCTCTTTGCTTTCTTTATCATACCTTAAAATTTGCTGAGACACGGCTATGATACGGCTTTTTTTGCTTGTTTTTCTTCCTCTTTGAACTATCAGCCCGTCAGTTTTAACTCCGATACTCTTTAGCATAATGCTAAGCTCATGTCCGTTAGCATCATCGCCTATCACGCCGCTAACGCTTACATTGGCACCAAGTGCGCAAAGATTATTGACAACATTTCCTCCGCCGCCTAACACTGTTGTTTCTTTAAAGACATCTACTACCTGAACCGGTGCTTCAGGAGAAATTCTCTCGCAACTTCCCCATAAATAATGATCGATCATCAAATCACCGATAACTAAAATATTTGGCCGTATCTTTTTGAGTTTTTCCATACTACTTTACTTCTGTCTCAAACAATCGCTGTATTTCCGGAATATACTCTTTTATCCCCTCTTCAAGCTCATAAGAAGGTTTATATCCAAGACCTTCTATAGAGGAGGTTATATCGGCTTGCGTATGAAATTGGTACTGCTTTTTAAATGGATTTGGTATATACTCACATTCCAAAGATGTCCCTAGCTCCTTTTGCAATATATCAACGATATCTTGAAAGCTTCTAGCCTTTGCCGTTCCTACGTTATACACACCGCTTTTCTTTGGCTTCATCGCTTTGATATTTGCCAAAATTACATCTTCTATAAAGATAAAATCGCGCAATATCTTATCGCTTCCCTCAAAAAGTTTTGGATTTTTACCGGCTAAAATTTGATGTGCAAACTGTAAAACCATAGATGCCGTAGAGTTTTTAAAATATTCTCTTGGTCCATAAACATTAAAATATCTTAACCCAACGATAGATATACTCTCTTTTTTCATATAATCATAACTTAAATAATCCATACTGAGCTTTGAAAACCCATATACATTTTGAGGAGCCTCGCGTCCTACCCGCTGAGGAGATGGAGCATTGCCATAAGTAGCCGCAGAGGATGCATATATCATATTTGCCTTATGTGCTATAGCAATATCAAGCAGATCCTCATAAGCATTTAGATTTGTTCTAATCATCAAATCCTGTTCAAGTGCCGTCGTATCTGAGATAGCGGCCTCATGAAAAATATAATCAAACTTATAACTGTTTTTTAACTTTTGTAAAAGCTCTTTATCATTTATATCTCCGCTTATTATCTTGCCTTTAAAGCCTATAAGATTTTTAAAATGTCCAAAACTTTTCAAATTTCCGTTTGAAAGCGTTTCTTTGCTTCTAAAACTATCCAGCACAATAACATTTGCATCCGGATGGTTGTTTTGAAAATAAAACGCCAGATTTGCACCTATAAACCCTGCGCCACCGGTAATTAATATATACTTATTGTCTAAATCATCATCAATATATCTCATGCTCACTCTTTATTGTTATTTTATAGTAATGATAGCAGATAGCTCATTAACACTAATTTAAGAGTAATCTATTATAATATTGATTAGAATTTTATATAAAGGATAATAAATGAAAAAAATAATCGTTGCATCAATAGCCGCTATGGCAGTTTCAGGTGCTCTTATGGCTGGTATAAACCCTGCTACTTGTGCAGGCTGTCACGGGTCTCACTTTGAAAAACATGCACTAGGTGTATCGGCAATAGTTGCTGATATGACTCACAAAGAGATTGAAAAAGCTCTTATAGGATACAAAGATGGTACATATAAAAAACCTGTACCTGCCATGGCCGGAGTTATGAAAGGTCAAGTTGCTCGCTACAGCGATGCTGAACTTAAAGCTTTTGCTCAAAAGATAGGTAAATAATCATATCTTCTTTTATGTCGCGTAAAGTGCGACATAAAACATGTTTAACACATATAGGTACTTATAATTTATTCCGGTTTATAATTTTGTTTCTTCTTTAATTGTTTTTGTTTCTTTTCTTGTTCTGCAAAATCATTTAAATCATCTTCACCGTCAAATTTTACGGCATTTAAAAATTTTTCTTCATCATCAAATTGTCCACTTTTTACGCCCCATAAAAATGCGATCAATCCAAGACCTCCTAAAAATATTGAAACTCCCATCATCATAGCTACAACCCAAGTATCCATTTTACACCCTTATTTGTATTTGAAACTAAATTTTATCCGCATTGAGTTACCTACAACCAGCAATGAGCTAAGAGACATAGAAAGAGCCGCAATTAGCGGTATGATATAACCGGCCATTGCAAGCGGAATGGTGATGAGATTATACACTAAAGAGATAGCTAAATTTTCTTTGATATTAAAAAATGTTCGCTTTGATATTAAAAAGGCATCTCTTAATCCCGTGAGCGAATCATTTAAAAGAATGACATCACTCACACTTATGGCAATATCACTGCCTCTGCCCATTGCTATAGCAATATCCGAAAGAGCCAATGCCAGCACATCATTAACGCCGTCTCCTGCCATTACCACAATTTTGCCATCGTTGTGGAAATCTGTAACAATTTGTGATTTCTCCTGTGGCGTTAATTCATATCTAACATTATCAATTCCCACATCTGAAGCTATTTTAAATGCACTGCTTTTATGATCACCCGTTAACATAAATATCTCAACACCCAATTTTTTAATCTTCCCAAGACTCTCTCTTGCATCTTTTTTTGCTATATCAAACAGCTCATACTTTGCTAACAGTTGACCATCATATGCAAAATAAAATTCTGTATATTCGCTGACATCTGAGATATCAATACCATGCTCTTGCATCAGTTTTGCATTACCGCCTAAGACAACTTTATTGCCAACTTTGGCTTTAATGCCTTGCGCAGGTATCTCTTTAACATGCTCTAGCGCAACTCCTCGTATCTCCCCCTGCTCTTCAATGTGTTTTAACACCCCTCTAGCTACCGGGTGTTTTGAATTTTTTACAAGGGTGCAAAGCAAAGATAGATCAAACTTATAGTATATTTTTTCATTAATCACTTTTGGTTTACCTTGCGTAATGGTTCCCGTTTTATCTAAAAGTAGCACAGTTGCTTTTGCCATAGTCTCCAACAGGGCAGCTTCTTTAAATAAAATAGAACGTTTTGCCGCAAGCCCCAATCCAACTAAGGTTGCAACAGGGGTTGCAAGAGCTAGAGCACAAGGACAAGCGATGATAATAACTGATATACCAACCATAAATGCTTCGGCAAAACTATGTGGCCACAACCACCAAATTATAAAAGTCACAAATGACAATAATAATATAGTTCCGGAAAAATATTCTGATAGCTTATTTGCTATACGCTGAATTTTAGGTTTATAACTCATGGCATTTTCTAAAAGTGATACTAAGCCGGCAAGAGTTGAATGTGCGTAATCTTTTGTAGCTTTGTACTTGATATTGGCATCAATACTTATAGTCCCGCTAATAATTTTATCGCCGACTTTTTTAAAAACCGGCTCACTCTCTCCTGTTAGATTAGACTCATTAAAACTGCCTTCTCCATCAATTACATAACCATCAAGTGCTACTCTCTCACCAGATCCCACAACGATAGTCTCGCCGGCTTGCACATCTTTAAGAGCTTTAGATATTATCTTATCGTCCTTTAAAACATTAATATTATCAGGTACATATTTACTCATAATGTCCAATGAATCCGCGATACTTTTTTTACTAAGAACTTCTAAAAATTTTCCTACCAGCACAAATGTGATAATCATAGTAACAGAATCAAAATAAGCTTCTCCAAGTTTATTAATGGTAATATATATAGAATAAAAGTATGTTAACGTAGCACCGGTAGCTACAAGCAGATCCATATTAATGACTCTGTTTTTTAGACCAAAATAAGCACCTCGAAAAAAGATCCAGCCACTATAAAAAAGTACAGGCGTAGCCAAAATACCCTCGGCAACATTAAAAAGAGTTTTCATGCTTTGCGTAATGCCGGTAAACTCACCTGAATACTGAGCAACTGCTATAAACATAATGTTCATAATAGCAAAAATAGCTACTGCCATACGAAGATAATAACTTCTTCTCTCTTTGTTTGCTCGAACTTCCTGAATGGAAGCATCATACGGAAAAGCATCATATCCTATAGCCCTGACCATATCTACTATTTTTGAAAGCTTTAAAATATCATCTGACCAGATAATTTTTGCTTTATTGTTTGTATAATTAATGTCAGCAGATACGACGCCATCCATTTTATGAAGCGCCTTTTCATTAAGCCATACGCAAGCCGAGCAGTGTATTCCCTCAATTACCAAAGAGACTTCACAAAAACCATCTTTGTTTACACGTACAAATTTATCATAAAATGCCGGCGAATCAAAGTTTTCTGAGTCTTCATACTGCTGGGTCGGAGGAGACAGTTTTGTATTGCCCATCTTATCATAAAAGCGGTCAAGACCTTCGTCTCGTAAAAGATGAAAAATACCCTGACACCCCTTGCAGCAAAAATAATAATCCTCATCTTTTATCATTACATTTTCATTAAATTCAAGATGACAATGAGAACAAGCGACTTTATCAGACAATTTCAAATCTTCCCGAAGCTCTATTTTTCATTAAACTCTCCCATGGCAACACTTCCCCGTTCATGCAAACATATACGCCATTTTTATCACAAGCCTTAGCATACCCTATCGCCAGACCTAAGTTAACGCTCGCTTCAATCGGATCAATCTCAAACGGGACCATAGACCCCGTAAGTATGATTATCCTATCATCAAAAAATGTATCTAAAAATTCAGCAGTCAAGCTCATCGTATCCGTTCCATGAATTATGACAAAAACTTTTTCAGTATCTTCAAATATAATGTTAGTCAGTGCTTTTCTATCTTGCGACGTAAATTTGGAGCTATCCTTATATAAAGCACCCGCTATATCTATATGACCTACAAAATCATCAACTATCTTTCTAATTGTTAAATCATCAAACGGAACTTCAAGCTCACCGGAGAGTTTATTGTATCGTTTGTTAAATGTTCCACCGGTATTTAATATTTTCATTAACATATCTCCTTAAACGAGTGTATTGTTTTAACTCCCTCTAAAGTTGCCCCACAGCCGCCATTATCAAACAGATATGCTGTTTTGATATCTGCTTTTTTAGCAGCATCTATATCACTTATTTTATCTCCCACCAAAACACAATCATGGAGATTTAAACCAAACTCCTCTTTAGCTTCTAGTATAAGTCCGATATCCGGCTTACGGCAACCGCACTCTTTTGTAAAATCAGGGTGATGCGGACAATGATAAACTTTAGCAATATCAATATCTCTTTTTTTAAATTCATCTATCATCCAGTTAGTTAAAAGGGTGAAATCTTTATCATCATAATATCCTCTGGCAATCCCGGATTGATTCGTAATCACAATAATAATAAAACCATTATTCTGATAAAATTTACAAAGCTCAAAAATACCGTCTATAAATTCAAAATCATCTATTTTATAAAGATAATGTTTTTCTTTATTTATAACACCGTCACGATCTAAAAATAATGCCTTCAAGCTAATGGACCCCGTCTGAAAAAATAACTTTTTCAATAATATCACAAAGTATATGACCAATTAAGATATGAGCTTCTTGAATTCTTGGCGTATCACTTGATGGAACAACAATAGAAAAATCAGCAATTTTAGCCATCTCTCCGCCATCTCTGCCCACAAGCGCAACCGTAGTAATATCTTTTTGTTTTGCACTTTTAAATGCATTAATAACATTTAAAGAGTTACCTGAAGTTGAAATACCAATAAAAAGATCTCCTTTTTGCCCCATTCCTTCAAGTTGTCTTGAAAAAACTTTATCGTAACCGTAATCATTTCCTATCGCTGTTATGTTAGATGTATCTGTTGTAAGGGCCAAAGATGGGAGAGAAGCCCTGTCAAAACCATATCTACCCACTAGCTCTGCTGCAATATGTTGTGCATCAGCAGCACTACCGCCATTACCTGCTAATATAGTTTTTTTACCATCTTTATAAGTTTTGACACATTCTTGTGCAACATCAGTAATCTTATTAATTAAATTATCATCACTATATATTTTTTGTTTAGTTTCAAATGATGATCTAATCTGCTGTTTGATATATTTTTGCATTACAATCCCATAATATAAATTA
>JALVUF010000023.1 GCA_027023805.1 Helicobacteraceae bacterium | reverse complement strand
CAAGAAGTGCAAAAGTTGAGATAGATATAACTAAAAATGGCACAACAAGTAGAAAAACAATAACCATTAAAGATGGAAGTGATTTATATGAACTCTCCAATGGTAGAGATGTTTATAGTGGCTATACGGTGAATGACATCTATATCGAAAAAGGGAATGAATATATCGAATTTTCCAATGGAGAGAGTGTAGGTATCGGCGAGGTTATAGGTGATATAGATGACGATAGCATTAAGCGTCTCCAAATACGAAAAACAATTGAAGAGCATTTAGATAAAGAGTTGCGTTTGACTTCCAAAGGGATTAAGGTATTGAGTCTTTTTTTTATAGATAGAGTAGCGAACTATAGAACCTATGACGAAGAGGGAAATCCCCAAAAAGGAAAATATGCACGATGGTTTGAGCAATCCTACAAAGAGATAAGTCAAAAAAGAAAATATAAAACACTCTTTGAGGATGTAGACAAAAGCACCGATGTTGAAAAAATCCACGATGGATACTTTGCACAGGACAAAAAAGGTCACATAAAAGATAGTACGGGTAAAAACAGAGATGATGAGAGCGCATTTGACAAGATTATGAAAAACAAAGAGAAGCTACTTAGTTTTAGTGAGCCTTTGCGGTTTATATTTTCTCACTCTGCACTTAAAGAGGGCTGGGATAATCCTAATGTTTTTCAAATATGCACACTCAACGAAACTGCATCTGTAATGAAAAAAAGACAAGAGATAGGTCGTGGGCTTAGAATATGTGTAAATCAAGATGGCGAGAGGGTTCAAGGCTTTTATGTCAATACTTTAACCGTTATGGCAAATGAAAGCTATGAAGAGTTTGCCAAAAGCCTGCAAGCAGAGATAGAGAAAGAAGAAGGGATTAAATTTGGTGTTATTGAGGAGCACTTTTTTGCAAACATACCTATAGAAAATGCTGATGGCGAAATAGAATACTTTGGAGCTAATAACAGTGAGGCTATATTTGAGTATCTCAAAGAGAATGATTATATAGATAGAAAGGGTAAAATTCAAGATAGTTTAAAACTCGATATTAAAAATGATAAGTTTGAAGTGCCTACTGAGTATCAAAGTTTGCAAGCTGATATAACAGCAGTAATCAAAAAAATTACAGGTAATCTCAATATAAAAGATGCTAACGATAGAAAACTTGTAGCTCTTAACAAAGAAGTATTGCTTAGTGATGATTTTAAAGAGCTATGGGAACAAGTAAAATACAAAACTACTTATAGAGTAGATTTTGATATTGATAGTTTAGTAGATAAATGTGCTGAGAAAATTGCGAATGAACTTACTATTGGTAAGATTAAATATCTCTATTCAAAAGCAAAAAATAAAATCACAAAAGTTGGTGTTGAAGTTGATTTAGAAAGTGTTAAAGAGCAGTTTAGTGATGTAGAAATTATAGACTATGAACTACCTGATATAATCACATACTTACAGAATGAAACGAATCTAACACGCAAAAATATTGTAGATATACTTATCAAAAGCAAAAAATTAGAAAGCTTTAAAAACAACCCTCAAAAATTCATTGATGGTGCTATTAAAATTATCAAAAAAACGATGAGTATATTTATTGTTGATGGAATCAAATACCAAAAAATCGGCAATGATTCCTACTATGCCCAAGAGTGTTTTCAGACCCAAGAGCTTTATGGATACCTATCTAAAAATATGATTGAAAACCGAGAAAACAAATCAATCTACAACTATACTGTTTATGATTCAGATATAGAAAAAGGGTTTGCAAGGTCGTTTAATGAAAATGAAGATGTAAAGCTTTTTACAAAACTCCCTTCTTGGTTTAAGATAAATACCCCTCTTGGTAGATACAACCCAGACTGGGCTGTTCTAATCGAAAAAGACAATGAAGAAAAGCTTTACTTTGTAGTTGAAAGCAAGGGAAGTCTCTTTACAGACGATTTACGAGATACAGAAGAAGCAAAAATCAAGTGTGCAACTGAGCATTTCAAGGAAATATCAGCCCAGACTCAATTTATACAGTCTAATAGTTTTGAGCATATGAGGGAGTTTTTGTAAATTTTTAAAAATCAGATAAATTCAACTTTATTTGAATTTATCTGGGAAGAGAGATTTTAAGTTGATTTTTCTATGAGCTTTGATCATGCTCGCTGGCATCTTTTCTTCTAGCTTTTTGAGTGTTGTTTCAGCATTTGTAACTAAAACTTGGCATTCCTCTTTAGATATTTCGAGCTCAAATCTTGCAGAAATTTCATCTTTTATTTTGTTAGTAAATATAGGGTTATTATGCCACGACAAAGTTTTGAAAGATAAAATAATATCGATTAGATATTGTCTATAATCTGTAATAGAGTCTTTTTTTTCATCTTGTACAATAAACTGAAAGATATAATATAAAAATAAAAAAGGTCGTACAGGTATATGACCTTCCAGTTTAACAGCTTCAAAAAATTTATACATCGGCGATTTTTCTTCATCGGAAATTTGAAATTTTAAGAGTATTTCGTCTATTAGAATAGCATTTAACTTTTCATTTAGCGCATTTTGTGTTAGAAGTAAATTTAAATCTTTAAGTAAATCTATATTTTCTTTCGAAGTTACAAGAAGTTCTTCACTAATATACATATCTGAATAATCTAAAAAGAGCCACATAGGATTAATTTTTAAAACTTTGATAAGTGATTCTAGAAAATTAAAATCTGGTTTTCTCTCACCTTTTTCGTAGCGACTTATTGCCGCTTGAGTAACATTTAAAAGCTTAGCAAAGTCTTTTTGATTTAATTTTATATTTGTTCTTATTAAGTTAATTTTTTCTGAAATATCCATATTTTTAAATTATTCCTTGACAATATAACAACATTTGGTATAAAATATACTAAATGGTATTTAATATTCTGTTTTACTATTATAATATAAAAGGTTGTTTTATGCAAATGAACGCACTTGATATAGCAATAGAATATTACTCAAAAAATATTAGATGTTCAGAAGATATTTTTTTAATAGATGAAATTTTTGAAGATGCTTGTTTTTGGGCAAGAGAGTCTTGTCGTGAAATGTTTCAAACAAATCCAATGAGGGCAGATTTAGTTCGAAAAATTGATGATGTAGGCGCAGAAGTTGATAGATATATGCATGGCAAGCGGTTTAAAATGCTTAAAAATGCCAAGCAAGGCAAAAATTCACTTTGTTTAGCTTTGATTAGCAAAAAAGCAACAATAAAATGGTTCGTACAACGGCGGATAAATATCTTCATGAATATTACTACAAATTCTAAATATAAAGCATACATAGATATAGGGAGTATTGGTTTTGAAATTGATGAAAATATTAGCCATGATGAGGATGCTTTGGCGTTGATATTGAAAGAAGAGGAGGAGTCTATGCAACAAGCAGACAAGGGAAAATGGGATAAAGATTTCATAAATTTGGTGAATAATGGACAATTTGGCGGTGAAACAACTGAGTTTGGTGGAACTCAGATGATCTTAATCTTTAAATAAAAAAAGGAGCTTAAAAAATGAATAATAGTGAAAGTGTAGCAAAAATTGAGGCAAAAGTAAAACAAAAAGAGGCACAAAGAGCAAGATTAGAACAGTTGGAAAGACTCAAGTTGAGTGATTTTGTTGAAGATTTTGATCTGATTGAAATCGAGAAAGAAATGAAAATTTTGAAATCTAAATTAAGTCTGAAAGTTGAAAAAACGCTAAATCAACTTGATAATTTGCTAGATACTGTGGACTTAAATCCACAAAAAATAGAGGATACTAAACTTGAATATTTATATCAAAATTTTATGGTAAAAAACGAGATAACAATGTTTGCAGCGCCACCTGGATCTGGAAAAAGTCTGATAAGTGTTGCCTTGTGTAATATGTTTTTATCGATAAATGCGATAAAAAATGTCATATATTTCGATGGCGACAATGGATCAGCCACAATAAAAGAGCGAAATATACATATTTTAAAACAAAATTGGGGTAAAAAATTTAGATATTTACATGAGTCCAATGCTTTAAAAAAACAAATGTGGCATATAATAAAACAACTACAAAAAACAAACTTGGTAGATGTCTTAATAGTTTTTGATAGTATTAAAAATTTCATGATTGGCGGTGATCGAGATAAAAATAAAGATGTGAGTAAAATCATGGAAATTTTGCAAAGCTTGCGTGCAAGAGGTGCGACAATACTATTTTTACATCATACAAATAAACCACAAAAAGACCTACAGGAGCTTGTATATGCGGGCAGTTCAGCATTTCAAGAGGATACTGGTAACGCCTATATTCTTTCAAAAAATGAGTTTAAAGGCACCTTTATTTTTAAGAATTTTAAAGCAAGAACTGGTGATTTGAAAGATGTAGCATTTATTTACAATAATAATCACACACTTACTGAAATAGATTTTTTAAAGGCATCTGAAACTCAGGAAATATCCGAAATTAATGAAGTTATAAAAGATTTTATTGAGACTCAAACTCAAAAACCAACATATTCACAAATAATGCAGCACTTACAAAAGACAGGGTGCAGTAAAAATAAATCTAATCAAGCACTACAAAATGGTAAGGGTAGATACTGGCAAGAGGAGAAGCTTACACAAAATAATAAATCAGTTTACTCTCTAATCCCTCAACAGCCTAATGTTGTCGAGTATCCTGATGCTGATAATAATTTGCAAAAAACTGAACAAATCGTAAAAAATACCTGTACAAGTGATACAACAAGTCGTACAAGTCCTCTTTTAGGGCTTTCTGATACCTGTACTGCTTCTATACAAGTATATACAGGTGAAAATATGAATATTGATATACCAGTATTATAGGAGAAAATCTTATGAGTGAAAATTCTGAAAAAATTTTACAATAAATTCTGCATAAACAGACAAAACTTGAGGAGCTTTTAGTTTTATTTATACCTGATTTAAAAACAAAAAAAGGAGTTGCTGCTTTTTTTGGTGTAACAGGTAGAACAATTGGTAATTGGATTGAAAAGGGAAAATTTGAAGAAGGTATAGAGTATATATGGAATGAAAAGGGTAAACCTAAATTTATTCCATCTGGTGTATTAAATCATGATGTAAAAATGAAAAAAATAAAATCAAGTAAGCAAAATGACCACAATGATGGTAAAAAAATCTATCATCCCGCAGTGCAAAATATTTTAAAAGGTTTAAAAGTTGGCTAAGATAAAATCTACAAAAGTAAATTATCTTGATTTTACTTTTACTATCTTTGAAAAATATGAAATTTGGCAGTTATCGTTTAAAAATCCAACTACTCAAAAAATAGTAAAAAGAAGTACTAAACTAGCATCTACTTCTAATAATCTTGCGGTTGTAAAAAAAGAGATTATACCAAGTCTTGTTGAGTTTTTAACAGGTAAAATTGACACAGTGCAAGAACAAAAAGAGTTTACACTTGATGAATTTGCTCAAGAGTTTTTTGACATGCAACGAGCCCGTAAGGAAGTAAGAAAGCATGTTATCGATAAAAATATTGCACATTATAACAAGCATATTGCTCCATTGTTTGGAGATAAAAAATTAATTGATATAGATATTGAAGAGCTGGATAAATGGCAAATTCAATTACTGCAAAACTATAAACATTTAGCAGTGCAAAAATTTCGTTCTATTCTGTTTTCTATACTAACTGAAGCAGTTAGATACAAGCGTATAGGGGACAATCCTCTTTCATTTGTGAAAGCACCGAAATTAAAACACAAAATTGATGAAGATATAAATCCATTCACAGAGACAGAGCTTATAAAGATTTCTTATATAGCATATGGATATATGAAGACTTTTATTTTCTTAATGGCTAGTACCGGAATGAGACCCGGAGGGATGATTGCACTTAAATGATCCGATATTAATTTCAAAAAAAATTTATACAGGTAAATCAAATAGTTGTACAAGAAAATGAAGGAGACGCAAAAACATATTCATCAAATAGAGTCGTAGATATGTTACCGCAAGCTGAATGATATTTACAAAAGCAATTGGAGTTAACAGGGTATCAAGAGTTCGTATTTTTAACAAACAATTTTATTCCCACGATATAATAGGCATCAATTTTAAAAAAATTCTACAAAAAAGTGGTGTAGAAGTAAGAAAGCTGTATAATTTGCGTCATACGTTTGCATCTCAAATGATTAGTAAAGGTGCAGATATTGTTTGGGTGTCTAAAATGCTTGGACATAAAGATGTATCTATCACTTTAAAAATATATACGAAGTTTATACAAGAAGATGATGATATGCGTTTTAAGAAAATTGAAAACATGGGCACGATTTTAAGCACGATAGAAGATATCAGTTTTAAAAGTACTATAAATAGGGAGTTATAAGGTGAAAATACGAGTCTATTACGAAGATACGGATACGGGCGGTATTGTTTACCACTCCAACTATCTCAATTTTTGCGAAAGAGCAAGGAGCGAAGCATTTTTTGAAAAAAAACTATCACCTGTTTTACTAAGCGGGCATTTTGTAGCAAAAGAGCTTTGCGCGTATTATATTTTGCCTGCAAAGCTTGGCGATTTATTGGAGATTAAAACATCTTTGCTTGAGTTAGGGCATGCATCTTTTAAACTTCATCAAGAGGTTTACAGAGCTGATATAAAGTTGTTTGAACTAGATATAAAGCTAGCGTATGTCAGCATGCAAGGCAGGGTGCAAAAACTAAACAGCGACATAAAAGAGATGATAATGTCTCTGTTTTAAAAGATGCTTGGTAAAACGGCGGGTTTGCTGATAATCGGTGATATATATATAAATCTACTGTATGAGGGTTTAACCAGATTGATTGGGTAAATAACTTGATTATTTTTTATAGGCAGAGGATATTCACGGTTACTGTTTGTTATAAGGTGGAAAAAATAATCAACCCCGATAGTTGTCGCATAATTAATCCAGTTATACCGAATATTATTGTTTAAAAGTGCGTTTGTTTGTGTGATAATTTCATTGTTTACTATGATAGAATTTGCTATAAGCATATTTTTTCTGTCTTGATACTGTGTTAAAGATAGAATTAGAGGATTATAGTTGATTTGAGTTGATAAAATATTTGTTGAATTGACATCATAAAGCGTTAGTTGTGACATCACCATACCCGTTTTTACGATAGGTGTATTCATCAAAAAAGAACCATGAGCTATGGCATTATTGTTTTGAAGCGTGTATCTCATGTTTGATGATCTGTCGGTAATTTTATATTTTATAACATTATTGGTATCACCGCTTAAGATAAAGCTATTTTGCGCATCAGATGTAAGATAATTTGAAAGTGGCGAGTTGGTATGAAAAATAACTAAAGGTGATACAGCTCTTTGTAACAGAAGTGCTAGTTGTGCTTTGTAATCTATCCCTCCAAAATAAAGGTACGGGGATGTAGTATTTGTATCATTTTTATTGATAGTTGGAAAAAAGATATCTACTTTGGGGTTTATGGCTATAACAGAATTCACACCTTTTTTTGTCAAAGGCGCTATGATATAGTTGTATTTTGCCGCTGATATTTTATTTAGTGCATCTGCTATAGTGTCTTGATTTTCATTTTGAATATTGAAGCTCTTAAGATCAAACGTCCTATTTCTTGCTAAAAGATAGGCCAGGGTCGATGTAGTCGTAGATGCGGCATATCTGCCTATAATCGTGTATGGTAGTAGTAGAGCTATTTTTATCTTACCGTTTGATATGCGGGAGCCTATATTTAGTAAAGATTCAGCGATTAGCTTATCGCTGTTTAACTGCTTATTTTGTAATACGCCGGATGCATGAGCTAAAAAAGAAAAAATCTGTTCATTTTTCCATTCTTGCTGTAGGCATAACTCATTACATGTAATGATATTAAGATCTAACACATAGGTTTTAGGCAGCGGTATAGCAGATATGATAAAACTTTTTGCAAATAAAAGATTTGGTAGAACAAGCAGTAACAATAGCAATCTCTTCATCATATCAAACTCTTTATTGCTCGAAGGTCGTGTAGCATTACTTTTTTTAAAGACGGGTTTCTAAGCAAAAAAGCCGGATGATATACAGGTATTAATTTATATGTCTTAAAATCCATTATATGACCTCTCATATCGCTAAAATTATTTTCATTATGGTAGTTTGCTATTGCATTATAAGCATTTTCACCCATTGCTACGACAATTTTTGGTTTAATAATCTCTAATTGTTTGACAATATATGGATTGCAGCTTATCTGCCAACTCTCCTGCATTGAGACTAGATTGTTTGGTTTACATTTTACTATATGAGTAAGATAAACATCATCAATGGTTAAGTTTAATACATTTTCTATCATCTTAATCAGCAATTCACCGGATCTTCCCCCATAGTAGTTACAGCTTTGATCTTGCGTTTGGGTTACTTCGTAATCAATTAGTATTATATCAGCATTTATGTTTCCATATCCAGGCATACTTTGCGTTCTTGTTTTGCTTAAATCACAAAGATGGCATTTTGAAATCAGACTGTTTAAATCCTCAATACTGTTTGGCAGTGTAATGTCTTGCTGTGCATGAACTGGAGCAAAATCTACATATTTAAAGTCAAATGCTTTTAATCTATAGAGTTGTTGTAATATAAGCATATTTTGATATGATTTAATATGAACTTCCTTGGCTCTAAAATGAAGTTATTATAATAATATACTAAGCGTTAAAAGCAGCTAAATACTACAAACATAATGTTTGCTTTATGACCGGTAAAAGTCTATCTTCAAGCTCCAATAAAGTTTTTTCATACTCTTTTTCATATTTACCGCTTGGGTCAACAAAGCCTACATGTATCGTCTTAACTTTTTTTGGAAATATCGGACAGTTTTCTTTTGCATTATCACAGACTGTAACTACGAGGTCATAATCGTTGTTTATAACTTCATTAAGATTTTTTGAGTGATATTCATCTCTCCATAATCCTGAGTCTTTCAATATCTTTTTTGCAAATGCATTTACCGTGCCACTAGCCTTAACACCGGAACTAAATGCTTGCACGCATCCACCAAGCTTCGCATTTACAAGCGCTTCAGCCATAATTGAGCGACAGCTATTTCCTGTGCATAATATTAAAACTTTTTTTTGTTTATCCATGTTTATCTCCTTTTATTTAAGCTTCGGAGATTATAACATAATTATATCAATATATATTGATATAGTGTTTTAGTTTAGTAATTTTTGTAATTCTTGATGATTTATGATTTTTATGCATCCATTAGATTTGTCTATAATCTTTTTTTGTTTTAATTTCGCAATATTTCTAGATAATGTCTCAGGAGTAATGTTAAGTAAAGAGGCAATTTTCACCTGTTTTATGTTTGGAAGAAGATCTTCATTTTCGTATAAAAACTTAACAATTTTTCCATAACTGTCAATTGTCATAGAATAGGTTATAAACTGCTCGATAGCTTTTATTTTTTTAATTAAAGATTTGATAACCGCTAAAGAGATGTCGCTTTTTGTTAAAAAATTTTCTTTAAACTGTTTGTAATCTATAAGATAAACCGTACCCTCACTCTCAAGCAAACAGTTTGCAGGATAGAAAGATTCATCAAAATTAGCAATTTCTGCTATAAAATTGGGACCTTTTAGAGTATGTAGCACTATCTCGTTGCCTTTTGAATCATATTTGTACAATTTAGCACTACCGCTTGCTAATAGATATAAATATGTAGGAAAATCTTTTTCATAAAATAAAATTGTACCTGCAGGATATTGCTTGATTGTAATAATTTTATTTAATTGTATTATCTCTTCGTCGGTAAGCGAGCTAAAAAACCAAAACTGTTTTAAATCCAAGAAAAATCCCTAATAAGGTGCTAAGAGGATAGAAAATATGCGAAATTGCATTCGCATATCAAGTATAAAAGAATGAAGCAATATTACTACTGTGCTACTTCTACAACAACCGGAGTTGATTCCCAGATACCGTGTTTAGTGCAGTAGCCATGAGCTACTAGATTTAGCTTTTTACCCGTTGGACGGATATTGAAGGTAACTTCCGCATGAGATTTTTCATTACCTAAAGTTCCCGGCACAAAAGTAGCCATTGCAAGCTTTGTTTCACCGTTAAAAAGAGTAATGCTTTCGATATAGTGATCAAAGTCATCAGGATGTGTATATTCTTGACCCATTTTTACATTTACCGCAAGCATTTCACCTTTTTTAGCACTACCTACTACTGTAATAAACGGCGAGTGACGATCAATGAGATCTTTTTTTGCTTCTCTTTCTACTGTATCTATATCAACATATTTGTTAATCTTTGGCATATTTGTTCCTTTTATGTGCATTTTTTATATATGTGTTAGTATAGCTTGATTTTCTTGTAAAAAAACCATAAAGGCAATATGAATTATATAATTTAAGAGTCACTTAAGGGGGTATGGGTGTCTTAATCAACTTTTAACACATAAATGGATAAAATCTGAAAAAAATACAACAATGAGATGCAAATGCTGAAACCTTTATTGATTGAGATCGGAGTCGAAGAACTTCCGGCTATCCCGCTTTTAAACGAGTTAAAAAATATAGAAAAAAAATGGCTAAAAGAGCTTGAAGATAAATTACTTATTTGTGAATTTGAATTTTTCTATACACCGCGCAGATTAGTGCTTTGGCACAGAGAATTTAAAACAAAACAAGATGACGGCGAAATTGAACTATTTGGAGCGCCTTTGTCTATCGCTTTTAAAGATGGTAAGCCCACACAAGCAGCACACGGGTTTGCAAAAAAATGCAATGTGGATATATCTGAGCTATCTACCACAACAAAAGGCGGTAAAGAAGTTTTATATTATAAGAAACAGATGAAGGGCAAACCATCATCAGAGCTTCTTTGGCAGATGATAAAAAACTGGCTGACATCTTTGGATTTTGGTAAAAGTATGCGTTGGGGCAGTGTAGGGAAAAATTTTATACGTCCTGTTAGATGGGTCAATGTCATGCTTGGCAATGATCTGATTGAAATGGAGATATTTGGCGTATCTTCATCTAAACATACCTATGTTCATAGAATTTCTTCCTTTGACGCAAAGCCCATTGACAGCATTTTAGATTATTTTGATATTTTAAAAAAGGGCGGAGTTACGCTTTGTCAGGAGCAAAGAAGGACAACTATTTTAAAAGGATTTGAAAAGATCGCCAAAAACAATAATATAACAATAGATATTGATGATAATCTTTTAGAAGAAGTTGTGGCTATTACCGAACATCCAACACCTTTGCTCGGGCATTTTGATAAAGAATTTTTGACTCTTCCCAAAGAGGTTATTATCACTTCCATGAAAGAGCATCAAAGATATTTCCCCGTATTTAAAGATGCCAAGCTTACTAATGGTTTTATAGTCGTATCAAACGCTTTAACCGATGATTTTTCAAAAGTGGTGCAGGGCAACGAAAGAGTACTGCGCCCGCGTTTGGCTGATGCGCTGTTTTTTTATAAAAACGATCTTCAAAGGGGATTATCGCTAAATGGTCTTGAAAAAGTGCTTTTTATGGATGGTTTAGGCAGCGTTAAAGATAAGATAACACGCGAAGGCAAGGTGGCACATGAGTTATATGTGTTGTATAAAGATGCGCATAATTTAGATGAGCAAAAGATAGACAGGGCTGTTTTGTTGGCTAAGGCTGATTTGATGAGCGAAATGGTTTATGAATTTACGGAGTTACAAGGCATTATGGGATATTATTATGCTTTAGCGCTTGATGAAGATAAAGAAGTTGCTTTGGCTATTAAAGAGCAGTATCTCCCACAAGGCGAGAGTTCGCCTTTGCCCTCAACTTATACAAGCGCTATTGTTGCTTTGGCTATTAAGATTGATACATTACTGTCTTTGTTTAGCATAAATCAAATACCGACAGGCTCAAGAGATCCGTTTGCACTTCGCAGGGGAGTAAACGGTATTATTCGTATTGTTTTAAAATTCAATCTGAAGTTTGATATTATGCAGATTTTTACCTCCTTATCAAACAATTATGCCTCTTTTGATCTGTCTAAATTAGAGAAATTCTTTCTTGAGAGGATAAAACAGTTTTACAAGGTAAACTCTTCTATTATAGAAGCCGTACTTTCAACGGGCGAGAGAGAGATTATCTCTATTGATAAAAAGATAGCAGCGGTGTCACAGATGGCTGCAGGAGATGATTTTACTCAGACATTTTCTACTTTTAAGCGCGTTGCAAATATCATCAAAGATGTCGATCTCTCACAAGAATATAAAGTAGATAGTAAGCTTTTTACAAAAGAAGCAGAGTATGAGCTTTTTGCTAAGTTTAATCAAATAAAAACAGAGAAATTTTCCGGGTATCTACAAGAGCTGGATGCTTTGCTTGGATTAAAGCCGTATCTTGAGCGTTATTTTGAAGATGTCATGGTAAATACACAAGATATTGCTGTAAAAAACAATAGAAAGGCGCTCATAACTCTTATCTATAAAAGTTTTTTACATATCGCAGATATTAAAGAGATAACTGTTAAAGATGATTTATGATGTAGCGGTTATCGGTGCCGGAATCAACGGTTGCATGGTTAGCTATTTTTTAAAAAATGCCGGAGAGTCTGTTGCTCTGATAGACAAAGAGGGCGTAGCCTCCGGCGGCAGTGGCGCAGCAGGTGCGTTCATATCTCCGAAATTTTCAAAAGGCGGAGAGCTAAAAGAACTCATAAACAAAGCATATATCTATGCTCTTGATTTTTATACCGATAATTTTGCGGTATATATAAAAACTGCACCGCTTTTACACTTTGCAAAATATAGTGATGAGATTGAAAAATTACAAGCTTTTAAACAAACATCAACCCTAGCATCAGGTTCTGCTCCGGCAGAGGCGTTAGAATGTGTGAGACAAAGAGCAAAAGAATGTGAGTATGTTTATCTTTTAAAAAGCGGCGTTGTTGATGCGGCAGGAGTTTGTCATGCTTTGGTAAAAGATATAGATTTTTTTATACATGAAGTCTCTTTCTTTACATGTAAAGGGGATTATTACCAAATAGGCGAGATTAAAGCTAAGCGTATTGTTTTGGCAAACGGTGCGTATAAGCCTATAGTAGATGAACCATATATAAAGCTTCGAGGCATCTGGGGTCATCGCATAGATATCAGCTCATCAACAAATATACCGGTTAATCTACATCAATTTGTCTCAATCTCCGCCTCAAACAACTCTCAAATCTCCATAGGTGCTACGCATGACGTTCACTTTCATCCTCAAACATCCAAAGAGCCGTATAACATACAAAAAGGAAGAGATGAATTACTTCAAAAAGCTAGTCAGACAGTAAATTTAGAAGATATAAAAATATTAAAAGATTACACGGGTCTTAGGTCTGGATCACATGATTATCTTCCATTAGTAGGTGCTATTGTTAAGAGTGAAGAGAGTTTAGATAAAGTACATTTTTATAAAAAAATATATATAATAAACGGGGTAGGCGGTTACGGTTTTGTGCTAGCACCATATATTGCAAAACAGCTAAGTGAGTTTATAACAACAAACAGCGAAATTGATGCTATTATAAATCCTGCGAGATTTTTTTATCGATATCAAAAAAAGCAGAAAAAATGATCTATATTGTTTTTATAGCAGTTACGCTATTTTTGCTTATATTTGTATTTTATCAGTGGCAGTATTTTGCTATGTTTCATCCCGTAAAATACCGACAAGATAAACTTGACGGCAGATTTACTCTGCTTAGTTTAAAAGCCAGGGACAATACACCCCTTGAAGGCATTGTTTACACACCTGAGAGTATTAAAGCGACTATTTTTTATCTAGGCGGTATATCCCAAGATAGCGTAGGACTTGTATATAAACTTTCACAGTGCTATCAAGAGTATCGGATTATGACATTCAACTATAGAGGATACGGCAACTCAGAAGGCTTGCCAAGTGAGACATCCATACTGGATGACGCTTTACATGTAAGCGGTTTGTTTGAAAAATATTACGGGCATTTTTCTTTGATGGGTTACTCATTTGGAGGCTGCATTGCTTCTTTTATCGCGTCACGTAAAAATGCCAGTCAGTTGATTTTGATAGGCACGTTTGACAGCATTAGACATATGGCAAAGATCAAATACCCTTTAGTACCCGGATTTTTAATGAGGTATTCATTTGACACTGCAAGTTACGTGCAAAACGTAGATTGCGATACATATCTCATTTACAGCAGAGACGATGATGTTGTTTATCTAAAAAGCACTTTAGTTTTGCTTGAGAAGATCAAACGGCTTGTGGAGTTTAAAGAGTTAAGAGGATATAATCATCATCAGCTTTTATGCTGTGATGATACGATAGATTTTGTAAAAAAGGTTTTAAAATGAATCAAGACGGTGTCATATTACTTAATATGGGAGGTCCTGGCAATCTTAATGAAGTAAAACTTTTTTTAACCAATATGTTTGATGATCCAAATATCTTAACTGTTAAAAATCTTTTTTTGCGTAAATTGATCGCCAAACTGATTGTTATCTCCCGTGTTAAGGCATCAAAAGAGATATATAAAACATTAGGAGGCAAATCGCCGATTGTAGATATCACCAAAACTATTGTTGATAAGCTGCAACATCTTTTAGGAGATAAGTGTGTTGTAGATTTTGCCATGCGCTATACGCCCCCTTTTGCTGATGAAGTTGTAAAAAGACTAAAAGATAGAAATATATCTAAAATCTATCTTATACCTATGTATCCGCATTATTCAACAACTACGACCAAATCCTCCGTAGATGATTTTATGCGGGCATTAAAAGAGCATAACCATCAAGCAGATGTGATAACTGTTGATGAATATTATGGCAATAAACTTTATAATGAGGCGATAATAAAGCGAATTGACGAAAAGATGTCCGGTGAAGATTATAAAGATTATGACCTTATATTTTCCGCTCACGGACTGCCTCAAAAGATAATCGATGCAGGCGATAAATATCAACGTCACATACAAAATAATGTAGAAATATTAAAGCAGATGCTTATTGGTCATGAGATGAATTTCGCCAAAATAGATCTTGCATATCAGTCAAAGTTGGGACCACTAAAGTGGCTGGAGCCATCATTGCAGCAGAAACTAAATGTAACAAAAACAAAAAATGTAATTATTTTTCCTATCGCTTTTACGGTTGATAATTCAGAGACCGATTTTGAACTGGCAATTGAGTACAAAAAAATAGCACGGGAGATTGGCATCAAAAACTATAAAGTCTGTAGATGCGTGGATGAGCATCCTTTGTTTATCGATGCGTTAAAAGAGTTATATGAGCAGTCAAAACGGAATGATTAAATGACTAAAATCGCTATTTTTGATATGGACGGTACCCTCATAGATACTAAAAAAGATATAACAATCTCTATCAATTACGTAAGACGTACCAACCATAAACTTGAACCTTTGAGTGAAGATTATGTAGTTAATGTGATAAATATGCCTGTTAGAAACCTGCCGCAGTTATTTTACGGTACAAATACTTATCAAGATGGCGACAAAATATTATTTGAAGAGCATTATTTTGGCCAATGCATACAGCATCCTTATTTGTATGACGGTATTGAGGTATTGTTAACAGAGTTAGCATCATTACATGTAAAGTTAAATGTCGCAACAAATGCCCCTACAAAATTTGCACAAAGGATGCTGTCGCATCTAGGAATTAGTCATCTGTTTGATACGGTTATAGGTGCGGATAAAGCGGCATCTAAACCTGATGCTAAGATGTTAGATATTATTTTAAACAGATATAAATTTTCCTACGCAAACGACAATGCGTGGATGATAGGAGATAATTCAAAAGATATCCAAGCAGCAAAAGCCAAAAATATATCTTCTATTTTTGCCACATGGGGATTTAGCAAAGATGGTAATGCCGATTTTGTAGCCTCTCATCCTTTAGAGATTTTGGATATAATACTTAAATGAAAGAGAGTAATTTAAAGGGTAGAGTTGATCCGAAAGATTTGATGGCGGTTGAGCGTGCGGTTATAAATCTGATAGGGTTGTCTATTTCGTTGATTGTGCTTGGATTTATTGTTGAGAAGTTTGAGCTTTTTTTGCATATCGTAGCCGCTGAACTGCAGCATAAAACACATGCAAAAATACCACAGCTTCAACATATATCTTTTTATAATTATTTAGGCATCGCAATAACGGTTGCCGGAGTTCTTCTGGCTCTTTATACTTATCAGTATTACACGGCATGGATAAGGCATCTGGAAAATCACGAGATGGTTACTGATAAAAAGATATATTTTATTTTATCAATTTTTATCGCTATTATAGGGCTGATTTTAATTGCAAGCATGGTATTTATCTCATGATACAAAGGTATTTCTGTGTAAATGATACTGTAAAAGAGATTGTTGAAGTAGATATTCAAGCACAAAACACTCAAGAGCCCATAGAACTCTTTTCTTGGCTTTATACAATATTTATAAACTCTGACACAATAAAAGTCTTGTCAGCATCAGAGCAACAAGATATGCAGCAGTGTAAACAGATGCTTAAAGGCAAACTTGCAAAAAACGGTATATACGCGGGATGTAAGATAGTCGGCTCTTGGCATGAAATCTATTTTTATCTCAAAAGCGCCAAGGGCATTGAGAGTAAAATAAGAGATATCCTAAGTAATTTCAATTATACGTTTGAGAGTAATGCGGTAAAAGACAAATCATGGAAGTTTTATGAGATGGAGCTTTTACCAAATGAATATCAACAGCACCATATACAAAACAGACAAATCATAGATGAGCTAATAGATGCGGGAGATGAGATAGCTATAAAAAGAGAGGTTGAGCATTATATTGTATTTGATACATCTTCTTTGCGCGATAAGTTTTATAACATTCTCCAAGAGCACTCTCTTTCTTGTAAGGAGATGTTTGATGATGATGACGCATACAATATCTCTTTAGCTCACATGCAAACTCTTGATTTTGATGATATGTGCAAATTTACCGACAATCTTGTTAAATTGTCAAATCAATTTCACGCACGATATATTGGGTGGAATACTAAGCTGGTAAAAGATATATAGATGAAAGAATTGTTTAAAATTAAAGGTGTTATTTTTTACACCATAGCACTTTTTATTAATGCTTTTACTGATGTTGGGCATAAAATGGTCATACAAAATACTATCTTTGAGATGTATAACGGTGATAAACAGATAATTTTAACGGCAATTGTTAACGCACTCGTATTACTGCCCTTTGTTATGCTTTTTTCTCCATCAGGGTATCTCTCTGACAGGTTTCCAAAAAATGTGATTATGAAATATTCTGCGCTTTTGGCAGTTTTTATCACTTTTGGTATTACATTTGCGTATTATATGGGATGGTTTTATATGGCATTTGCGCTTACTTTTGTTTTGTCTATGCAAAGTGCAATTTATTCGCCCGCAAAATATGGCTACATCAAGGAGTTGATGGGTCTTAAACTTTTAACTGCCGGTAATGCCCTTGTGCAGTCTGTCACAACAGTGGCTATTTTAGGGGGCATTATTGTCTATACGGTACTTTTTCAATCACGTCTTGAACATTTTAGCAGTGAATCAGATATACTAAAAACGATGGTTCCTCTTGGATGGCTTTTGTTTATCAGCTCACTTGCAGAGTATTTTTTCACAAGTAAGCTCCCAAATAAAATGGCAGTTGTTGTTAAAAACAAGTTCAATGTTAAAAAATATCTTACAGGATATTACCTTAGAAAAAATATGTTAACTATTTCAAGAAAGCCGCAGATTTTAAAATCAATTTTTGCCATTGCTGTATTTTGGTCAATATCTCAAGTCGTCATCGCTATCTTTGGAGCTTATGCAAAAGACACGCTTCATATCCTAAACACTATCTATGTGCAGGGTTCAATGGCATTAGCCGGTATTGGAATTATCATAGGTTCGGTTTTAGCTACAAAATATTCAAAATATTATATCAAAATCGGCATGGTTGCTTATACCGGTTTTGGTCTTAGTTTAATGGTGCTGCTTATTCCTTTTACGACCTCATTTTATGAAGTAGTGATTTTATTTTTACTTTTTGGAGTTTTTGCGGGTATGTTTATAGTACCTCTTAATTCCTACTTGCAAGCGCTCTCTCCGAGAGTCCATTTGGGAACAATTTTAGCGGGCAATAATTTTATACAAAATATCTTTATGATTGTTTTTTTATTTATAACAACCATCTTCGCATATTTAGGCGTAAATGTTTCGATACTTTTTTACTGTTTGTTTGCAATTGGTTTTTTAATGAGCATTTATATGTTTAGAACTCATCTGGTTATGGCTATTTGGTTTTTATTTGAATTTGTATTGAAACTAAGATTTTCTTTTAGATATATAGGTCTTGAAAATGTTCCAAAAGAAAAAGCTGTTTTATTTTTGTCTAATCATATAAGCTGGGTAGATTGGATGATAGTGCAGTTTCCCTTTCGTGAGCGTATCTCTTTTATGATGGATCGTGATATTTATCACTGGAAATTTGCTTATCCGTTTTTTAAACTGGGAGAAGCTATACCGTTGTCAGAAAAAGCAAGCAAGGATGCTTTTATAGAAGCTAGAAGACGTATTGCGGCAGGTAAAAAAGTAATGATTTTTCCAGAAGGACATATCAGCTATTCTGGAGAGATTGAAAATCTGCACCGTGGCTATGAATTGATCGCCGGAAAGAGTGGAGGATCCATCATCGTGTGCTACATAGGCGGTATGTGGGGCAGCATATTTTCAAGAAGTAAAAAACATTTTAAAGAGGAGGGTATTTTGTTTAGACGTGAGGTTACCGTGATATTTTCAAAGCCTATTTCTATGCAAACCAAATTAGATGACTTTGCTAAAGTGTTATATCAATTGCAGGAGCAGTACAAAATCATGATAAAAGAAAACAGGTGAGAATACTCACAAGCAATTATTAAGAAATTTATAACAAGAGAGGATTTGTCATGACTACAACATTGATTATCGGTGCAGGTGGAGTAGGGCGCGTAGTTGCCCATAAATGTTTTTTAAATAAAGAGATTTTTGGACGCATAATTTTAGCAAGCAGGACTCTTAGTAAATGTCAGACAATAGCAAATGAGCTAAATCAGAAGATTGAGATCGCATCTGTTGATGCTGATATAACAGAAAACATTATCGATTTGATTAAAAAATATGATGCGGATATTGTTATAAACGTAGCTTTGCCATACCAGGATTTAACCATTATGGATGCCTGTATAGCTACAAAGACAAATTATCTTGATACTGCCAATTACGAGCATCCAGATGTTGCAAAGTTTGAATACAAACTGCAATGGCAAAGAGATGAGGCATTTAAAAAAGCCGGTATCATGGGGCTATTGGGCAGTGGGTTTGATCCGGGAGCTACGAATGTTTTTTGTGCTTATGCACAAAAACACTATTTTGATACTATACACAGCATCGATATCTTAGACTGCAACGGGGGTGAGCATGGATATGCTTTTGCCACAAACTTTAATCCTGAGATAAATCTAAGAGAAGTTAGTGCAAATGGCCGTTATTGGGAAGATGACAAGTGGATAGAAACAAAACCTATGGAGATAAAAATGGTATGGGATTATCCACAAGTTGGTAAAAAAGATAGTTATCTGCTTTATCATGAGGAGATGGAGTCTTTGGTAAGGCATATAAAAGGCTTAAAGCGTATCCGTTTTTTTATGACTTTTGGACAAAGTTATCTAAATCATATGCAAGTCTTACAAAATGTCGGTATGCTCGGCATTGAACCTGTTAAATACAATGGCTGTAAAGTGATTCCAATAGAGTTTTTAAAAAAATTGTTACCAGACCCCGCTACCCTTGGTCATCGAACAAAAGGTAAAACAAATATCGGTATAGTAGCTACCGGCTATAAAGATAATCAGAAAAAAAGAATCTATATCTATCAAGTTAAAGACCATGAAGAGTGCTATAAGGAGGTAAAAGCACAAGGCGTATCATATACTACCGGTGTTCCTGCCATGATAGGAGCTAAGTTGATGTTGCAGGGTATATGGAGCGGTAGCGGTGTATTTAATATGGAAGAGTTTGACCCCGATCCTTTTATGCAGCAGATGAATATACAGGGATTGCCATGGCATATTCAAGAGCTACCTGTTGATGAGTAGATGAAATTTGTTTTCAATACCAGATATATCGTTACCGTTACGAGCGGCTTTTTTAGCCCAATATGTACATAATTTAAAGCTTTTTTTAACACCTTGCCCCAAACAGTACATAACAGCAAGATTATGCTGTGCTGCTGCGTGGTTTTGTAGTGCCGCTTTTTTATACCAATATAAAGTTTGATAAAGATTTTTTTTCACGCCTATACCAAAATGATACATTAAAGCAAGATTGTACTGAGCGTCCTTATTCCCAAGAGCGGCAGATTTTTTATACCAGTACACCGCTCTTGGTATATCTCTTTTTATTCCCAGTCCGTTAAAATAGATAACTCCAAGATTGTATTGTGCTTTTGGATTGTTGAGTTTTGCGGCTTTTGTGTACCAATATAAGGCTTTTTTTGTATTTTGTTTTACCCCTTGAGCATTATAATACATAGCAGCAAGATTGTATTGCGCTTGTGTATTATTGTGCTTTGCTTGAAGCTTTAACTCTTTTATGCTTTTTTTGTATATTTGTATCGATTTTGTTTTTGCCCAATTTACAGGCGTATTATTTTGATGATATATCATGATGTTATCTCTAGCACGATATTGCCAATACCGACTCAGCTGTGTATTGTGCCTTACTCCATATCCATAATGATACATGTAGCTTAGATTTTGCTGTGCCCAGGCGTTACCTGCGTCAGCGGCTTTTTTATACCAATATACGGCTTTTTTATAATCACGCCTCACTCCCAAAGCACGCATATACATACAACCGACATTGTACTGTGCCCAGTCGTTACCGCCGTATGCTGCTTTTTTAAACCAATAAAAAGCTTTTTTATAATTTAGTCTTACACCTTGTGCGTTATAGTACAAAAGTCCAAGTTCAAATTGTGCTAAGGTATTGTTTTGCTTGGCTGCTTTTTTATACCAATGCATAGCTTTTTTATAATTTTGTGAGGTACCTTCCCCGCTATAATACATAGCTCCCATATTAAACTGCGCTTGAGCGTTGCCAAACGCAGCGGCTTTATGAAGCAATAAAACTGAAGTTTGGCTATGTGCAAATAATAAAACACAGATCGATAGCATTAAAAGAATTTTTTTCACAACTATACCTTTTTGGTATTATATCAATTATTTAGATACAATTTGCTTATGAATAAACAGGCTGACCTAGACAATATAAAAACACCATGTTATGTATGTGAAGAGGAGTTATTAGAGCATAATCTCAAGGTGCTAAAAAATATTCAGGATCAAAGCGGGGCTAAGATAATTTTAGCCCTAAAGGGTTTTGCTATGTACTCTACCTTTGATATAGTTGCAAAATATCTAAAAGGATGTACGGCCAGCGGACTTTATGAGGCTAAATTGGCTTACGAAGAATTTAAGCAAGATGATAGAGAGATTCACACTTATAGCGTGGCTTTTCAAGATGAGGAGATTGAAGATATTGCCAAAATTTCAGACCATATAGTTTTCAATTCTATTGGTCAGCTGAAAAAATTTAAAGATAAAGCTTTACATGTAAATAAAAATATCTCGATCTCACTACGTGTTAATCCTGAGTTTTCTTTAGCGCCGGTCGATCTTTATAATCCATGCGGGCTTTACAGTCGCCTCGGTGTCACTATTGATAATTTTGATGAATCGGTTTTACCATTTATCGACGGGCTGAATTTTCATGCTCTTTGTGAAGAGGATGCGCAGGGACTTGAGGCTGTGTTAAAAGCATTTGAAGCTAAATTTGGAAAGTATATCAGCAGTTTAAAATATGTAAATTTTGGAGGAGGACATCACATTACAAAAAAAGGGTATGATGTGCAAAAACTGATCTCAGTCATACAAGATTTTAAACATAGATATAATAATATCGACGTTTATCTAGAACCCGGTGAAGCTGTCGGATGGAACAGCGGTTACTTGATTGCTACAGTGTTAGATATCGTGCATAACGGTATAGATATCGCAATACTTGACACTTCGGCAGAGGCTCATATGCCCGATACTTTGTCTATGCCCTATAAAGCCCAAGTCAGAGGAAGCAAGGATAACAATCCATACAGATACAGACTTGCAGGCAACACATGTCTTGCCGGAGATATCATGGGAGATTATGCATTTAAAAAGCCTTTGAATGTGGGAGATAAAATAATTTTTGAAGATCAGATACACTATACCTTTGTAAAAAATACAACTTTTAACGGTGTAAAACTTCCATCATTGGCTATTTTAAGAAAAAATAAAAAATTGGATATAATAAAAGAATTCGGATATCAAGAGTATAAAAACAGGCTGTCTTAAACAAAAAAAGGAGAGAAAATGCAACAGGATAAGCAAAGATGGAATGAAAAATATGCTACCTACCCAATGCCTAGCAATACCGCAAAAATAGTAGAAAAATATATAGATTTCGCTAACAGAGGTACGGCTCTTGATTTAGCATGCGGAACAGGCAGAAATACGTTTTTTATGGCGACAAAAGGTTTTGTGGTTGACGCTGTTGATATATCAAATGTGGCTTTAGATAAGATACAAGAACATGAAAATATCAAAAAAATAGAAACAGATTTGGATGAATACAGTCTGATAAAAGATAGATACAACTTGATTGTAAATTGTAACTACCTAGATCGCCGCTTAATGTCGCAAATGAAAGATGCACTTAAAAAGGACGGCATTTTAATTTTTGAAACGTTTGTAACGGCAGAGGGCGATGATTATCACCACCCGTCAAATGAGGACTTTTTACTAAAGATAAATGAGCTCTTACACACCTTTATAGGTCTTAATATTATCTACTATGAAGAAAAAGATGAGATAAATCTAAGAGGAGAGAGAGCAAAAATCGCCTCTCTTGTTGCTAAAAAATCATAATACCGCTAAGGGGTCGTATTGGATAACAAACCATGGCTTGTAAGTTTGGCATACTATCTTGCAAGCTCAAGAAAATATCAAAAGACAAAAGATTTTTTTTATAATCTTTTAGAAAATTCACACTACAAGTATAATAAATTTTTTAATATTTTTATGATTATAGTTGTGCTGGTTAGTGTAACTAGCTTAGTCATTGATGTGCAATATGATATTCCAAATTGGTTAAATAATTTTGATCTTTATTTTGTAACTATTGTTTTTATCGTTGAATATATTTTGCGTATATGGGTATATAGTGATATTAAAAAAATTATTATTGAAGAGTATGAAGAACGTATATTTTTTGGCAAAAAACTTTCACTGATAAGACTTTATATCAAAATATTTAAAAATAAATGGATCTATATCTCATCTTTACCTTCCATTATAGATTTATTGGCGATTTTACCTAGCTATAGAGGGTTAAGAGCGCTAAGAGTATTGATCTTATTTAGAGCATTTAAAATGCTTAGATACACAAAAAGTCTGACCGGTTTTTTAGATGTCTTAAAAAGAAAGAAAACCGAGCTATTAACGCTTTTTACGTTAGCCGGATTTTTTATTTTTATAGCCGGTATTATGCTGTATGTCATTGAAGGTAATAAAAATCCACATATACATAACCTGTTTGATGCTTTTTACTGGGCATTAGTCACAATTTCAACGGTTGGATATGGAGATATTGTGCCTGTAACCCCGGAGGGGCGAGCCGTATCTATGCTTATTATCGCAACCGGGGTGGGACTTATAGCCTTTATCACATCAGTTATAGTATCTGCATTTAGTGAGAGGATTAGTTCCCTAAGAGAGGAGAAAGTTTTTCAAGATATGTCTAAAAAGCGCCGTCTTACAGTGTTGTGCGGGTATGGATTGCTAGGCCGCCTTATAGCTAAAGGATTGGAAAAAGAAAAGATAGATTTTATTGTTTTAGATATTGATGAAAAAATGATTGCCTTAGCCGATAATGATGGATATTACGCTTTAAATGCCGATGCTACAAAAAGCAAGATTTTTGAAGAGATTGGCTTAAAAGATAATATAGCACATGTATTATGCATGACGTCAGATGATATTCAAAATGCTTTTATAGCGGTAAATGTAAAAAGCTTAAATCAAGATATACTTGTAACAGCTAGATGCAGTGACAGCGATGTTGCAAAAAAACTTGAGTTTGTAAAAGTTGATCATATTATCATGCCTGAAGATATAGCCGGTAAAATGGGAGTTGTATATGCGGGTGAACCTGCAGCGTTTGAGGTTTTATTATCAATCATAGAGCATAAAAATAAAACACAGATTGATGAGATAAATATAACGGCAGGGAGCTCTTTTGACGGTAAAAGTATCAAAGAGATTGATTTTAATAGTTTACGTCTTATATTTCTAGGAGTTTTTAAAGCCAATAAAGAGATGGGTGATTTTGGTTCGTTTATTTTTAATCCACAAAAAGAATACATCTTACACGGTGGCGATAAACTTGTTTGTATCGGATATCAAACAGCTATTGCAAATGTTAAAAGGATGGTGTAAAAATTGATGCAAAAAAATAATATTATAATTTTTGGATATGAAACATTTGGACAGTATCTTTATGAAAGTCTTCTTGATGCCGACTATAGCATAAAAATTGTAAGTTTTGATGATAAGTCTATAAGTAAAGCTAAAGAACAAAATATAGATATAATAAAAATCGATATTAAAAAAGACAGCGATATACAATCTTTAGATATCGATGAATATCATGATTTATTATATTGTGCTATGCCTAAAACCGCAGATAATCTTTTTTTGGTTTTAACACTTCGCGCTTTATATAAAGATGCAATTATTATTGCGATGAGCAATTCACACGAAAATACGCGTAAACTAAGATATGCCGGTGCTAGCAATATAGTAGATATGTATGAAGCCACATCAAGAAGAGTAGTTAACATCTTAACAAAACCTGCCGTCACAAAAGCTCTTGATGAGATTGTATATAAACAAAACCGTCTTAAGATGGCTGAAATAAAGATACCAAAAAACAGCCCCCTAGTAGGTAAAAGTATCGAGGATGTAGATTTTAAGGAGATGGGCATTGTGCTAATAGCAATTATTGATAAAGATCTAGATCATAAATTTAGTTTCACAGATCACAGAATCAACCATAGACTGGATGAAAATGATACGTTGGTTGTTGTTGCCATGAGAGATGATTTGGAGATTTTTAAATCAAATTTGACAAATAGATAATTATATTGTAAAATTAAACCCTAAAGGAGTAGCTTTTGAAAACTGTTAACCCATCATGTGATAATCTTGAACACTCAACAGTAAAAGAGGTTCCTATAACCTGTGATGAGTATAACGGTTTGATGAATATACAGTCGGTTGTTTTAAAAATGACTGCAGAAAATCTGGGCAGTGAGCTTATTTTTGATAAACTGTGCCAAATGGCTGAAAAGCTGCTTCCAAATTCCGTTGCTTCGATTATGATTCTTGACAACAAAACAAAACGATTAAACGTTTTAGCCGCACCTTCAATCCCGCAAAAAGGAAAAGATGCCCTAATGGGGCTTAAACCGGGTCCGGGCGGTGGTTCATGCGGCAATGCCGTATTTCATAACGAACCAACATTTGTAAAAAATACTTTTAAAGATGCAAAATGGAGCGATATCAGAGATATCGCATATAACTTCAACATATGTTCTTGTTGGTCAATGCCTATTCGTAAAAAAAACGGAGAGCCGATCGGAACATTTGCGCTTTCATCGTTTGAGCATAGATTACCCTCTTTGTTTCATAAAAATTTACTACAAACGGCTGCTGAAATTGTTTTGATAGTTTTAAATTTAAAACGGCAAAAACAAACTATTTTAAAAAATCAAAAGCGCATCAAGTTGTTTGCCACGGCTTTGGAAAGCACCAATGAAGGTTTATTTGTTACAGATAAAAACAATAAAATCATTGAGATAAATAATGCTTTTACACAAGTTTTAGGCTATAACAAGGATGAAGTCTTAGGACAAGATCCAAAGATATTTGCCTCAGGTAAACAAAATAAACGATTTTATGAAAATATGTGGCACAATATTTTGACAAATGGGCATTGGAGCGGAGAGATTGTAAATCGCAAAAAAGATGGGAGTCTGCTTACTCAGTGGCTAAATATAAGCACTATTAAACAAGCTGATGGATCGGTAGAGAATTATTTAGCAGAATTTGCAGATATATCAGAACTTAAACAAACTCAAGCGAAACTTGAATATATAGCATTTCATGATGAGCTAACAGGCGTATATAATAAAAAATATTTGGAATTATTGCTAAACAAGCCGGATAAATTTTCTTCTTTAGTACTGCTTAATATTGATAACTTTAGTTATATTAATCTTGCATACGGCTTTGCAGTCGGTGACGAACTTCTAAAAGCTATCGTTCGGGAATTAAAAACTATGAGCAATAAAAACGAAAATATTTTTAGAATCAACTCTGATGAATTTGCCATAATTTGCAATGAGTCAAATTTAACCATATATGATAAGATTAATGACTTAAAAAGTTATTTTTCAAAACTGACTTTTACTATTGACAATATATCTTTAAATATTTCATTTTCATACGGTATCTCCTTGGATGATGATGTCTCATTGCAAAATTCAGCTTTAGCGCTCAAAAAAGCTAAGGATGCCGGTAAAAACCAGATGGTTATCTTTAATAAAAAAATAACAACAATTGACAAGCAGCAAAGAGAGGAATTTATAAAGTACAATAATATTTTGCATGATGCTATAAAATTTGATATGCTTGTTCCATATTTTCAGGGTATTTTAGATAATAAAACCAATAAAATCAATAAATACGAATCTCTTGTACGCATAGAGATGGGTGGCGATATTATCACTCCCTATAAGTTTTTACAGATAGCAAAACTATCCGGAATGCTTCCTGAAATTACTAAAATTATGATAGATAAAAGTTTTGAGATTATGTCCAAAAACAGTTATAAGTTTTCTATTAATATCACAGAAGATGATCTAGATTTACAATATCTTCAAGAGTATCTTAATATCAAATCTAAAGAGTACGGTATCAAGCACAGTCGTGTAATTTTAGAGATACTAGAAGGTGTCAGCTCAGTTGGAAAAGAAGATAATCTTAAACAGCTCATTTCCATAAAAGAGGATGGATATAAGCTGGCTATCGATGATTTTGGAAGCGAATATTCAAATTTTGAAAGAGTTTTAGATTTGGAGATAGATTTTTTAAAAATTGATGCTAAATATATTAAAAATATTGATACTGATAAAAAAAGCTATGAGATTGTCAAATCAATTGTATATTTTGCCAAAAATGCTAAAATACAATGTATTGCGGAATTTGTACATAGTCATGAAGTTCAGGATATAGTCAAAAAGCTTATTATCGATTACTCACAAGGGTATCTATTTAGCAAGCCTGCAAAGAAGCTTATCGGTGAGCTTAAACATTAAATCTAAAATGCATAACATCACCATCTTGTACAATATACTCTTTACCCTCTAAGCGCATTTTTCCTGCTTCTTTGGCTTTTGCTTCGCCGCCATAAGTTATAAAATCATCATATGAGATGACTTCTGCGCGGATAAAACCTTTTTCGAAGTCATTATGTATAACTGCAGCTGCCTTTGGAGCAGTGGTCCCTTTTGTAATTGTCCAAGATCTGACCTCTTTAACACCCGCTGTAAAATAGCTCATAAGACCCAGTTTATCAAAGCCTTTGCGAATTATCTGAGCAAGACCTGATTCTTTAACTCCCAAATCATCTAAAAATTCCTGCGCTTCATCATCATTCAAGCCTACTAGCTCCTCTTCAATTTTGGCACACAATTTAATAACTTCGCAATCCGCCTCTTTTGCATGTTGCTTGACTGCTTTTACAAACTCATTATCTTCAAGCAAACCATCTTCATCAACATTGACTCCATAGATCATCTCTTTTGATGTTAAAAGCCTTAGGTCTTTATTTAGTTCTATAAAAAATTCATGTGTATTGTCATTAAAACTGCGCGCTAAATTACCATCAGCTAAAAATTCCATTAACTCCTGGGCATATGCAGCCATCGCTTTGGCGGTTTTATCGCTTTTTGCCTGTTTTTGCAAGCGTGTGATTTTATTTGATAACGCCTCGATATCTGCTAAAATAAGCTCTGTTTCGATTATTTCAATATCTCTTAGAGGGTCAATATTCCCCTCGGTGTGAACTATATTTTCATCTTCAAAACATCTAACTATCTGTAAAATAACTTCTGTTTCTCGTATGTTCGATAAAAATTTATTGCCCAGTCCCTCACCCTTGCTAGCTCCTTTGACAAGACCTGCGATATCTACAAAATCCAATGTTGAGTGCTGTATGCGCTGTGGGTTAACAATGTTAGATAACTCCACTAAGCGGTCATCAGGAACAGGTACTACCGCTTTGTTTGGCTCAATAGTACAAAATGGATAGTTGGCAGCTTCTGCGTTTTGAGCTTTTGTTAAAGCGTTAAAAGTTGTTGATTTTCCAACATTTGGAAGTCCTACTAGACCGATAGCTAATCCCATTTAATTTTCCTCACTTATCGTTGTTAAAAATTTTAACATAAGTCTCACTCCTGCCCCGGTACCGCCGTACGAGTTGCAATCCCATGGAACCTCCGTGTATGCCGAACCCGCTATATCAAAATGTAACCATTTATTTTTATATTCATCTTTAATAAATTTATCTAAAAATAAAGCTGCCGTTATCGCACCTCCGTAAGGTTTTGATGCAACGTTTGAGATATCTGCTATTTCACTTTTTAATAGTTTTTCAAGATGTTCGTTAAATGGTAATGTGCCTATAAGCTCACCTGAATCTTTTGCCGCTTTTGAGATTATATGTTTTAAACCGTTTGAGTGTCCCATAACGCCTGTCGTGTATTGACCGAGTGCGACCATACATGCACCGGTAAGCGTGGCAAAATCAAAGAGATAATCCGAATCAACTTTTTCCTGTGCGTAAGATAAAACATCAGCCAATACAAGCCTTCCCTCAGCATCAGTATTTCTTACTTCAATAGTTGTGCCGCTTCTTGATGTTAATATATCATCAGGCTTATAAGCATCGCCACCAATCATATTTTCAACCGCACCGATAAATCCGTGAATCTCAATATCGAGCTCAAGCTCACTTGCAGCTTTTAAAATACCCAGCACCGTACATCCTCCCGATTTGTCAAGCTTCATAGTAACCATTGACGTGGCGGGTTTTAAGCTAAGACCACCACTATCGTAAGTAAGACCTTTGCCTACTAATGATACAACGTATTTGGGATTTTCCGGCTTATAGCTTACATGTATAAGATGAGATTTATTTATAGATGCCCGACCGACGGCTAACATAGCATTCATGGATTCATTTTCCAAATCAGCTTCATCTAAAATATTGCATGTAAAATTATTTTCTTTAGCTAAGTCATGGGCTATTTGGGCAAATATCTTAGGATTTAAGTCTTGTGGCGTTGTATTTACCAGATCTCTAGTAAAGTTAGTAGCTTTTGCGGTTATCAAAGCATCATTAAAATTTTTTTGCAATTTAATAAAATCAAGATTATTGGATGATATATTGACTTGAGCAAATTTATTTTTTTTAATAGATGATTTATATTCATTAAAGCTATACCCGCCAAGTATCACTCCTTCTACTATCGCTGCAATATTTTTATGCGATACTGCATTAATTTTAGCTGATTTGTAGTTTGTTTTTTTTAGAGTTTTAACAGCCGCCGTAAGTGAGCTTCGAAGGTTCTTAGAGGAATAACTTTTTAAGCCCACAAACAATTTCTTAGACTCATGCAATAAACAGATATTATCATCACTAGCTTCAAAACCGGCTGCTTGCAGTGTCTTAAAATCTTGATGCAGTTTATATGCGGTCTCATCCAATAACACAATCTCTATATCGCTGGATATTTCTGAAATTGCCCTATTGTGTAATTTTATTTTCATAATCGGTATCCTTATTTCGTTAATTAAATTTTTTAGTCAAAATGTAGTAAATCTTTGGCTTGAATCATATCCTTGTCACCCCGACCGGATAGATTTACAATAACCGTTTTGCCTTTAATATCTTCTATTTTTTTAAGATATGCAACTGCATGTGCGCTCTCAAAAGCGGGGATTATTCCCTCTTTTTGAGATAGCCATACAAAAGCGTCCAACGCCTCCTTGTCGGTTGCATTACCGTAAGAGATAGAGTTATTTTCTTTATGAAATGCATGCTCTGGCCCAATACCCGGATAATCAAGACCTGCTGATATGGAGTGTGCTTCTAAAATTTGTCCGTCATTATCTTGTAATAGATAGCTCATCTGACCATGAAGCACTCCCGGTCGTCCTTTTTCAAGTGAACAACCGTGTTTTGTAGTATCAAGCCCTAATCCTCCGGCTTCAACCCCAATACATCGTACATTTTCATCATCTAAAAAGTGCGTAAACGCTCCTATGGCATTACTGCCGCCACCAATACATGCCACAACAAAATCAGGTAAATGATTTTCTTTTTGCAGTATTTGCACTCTTGCTTCCCATCCTATAATAGCCTGAAAATCTCGCACCATTAAAGGGTAGGGATGAGGACCTGCTACCGTTCCTATGATATAAAATGTATCTCTTGTGTTTGTTACCCAATGCCTAATGGCATCATTCATAGCGTCTTTTAATGTTTTAGAACCGCCGGTAACAGAATTTACCTTTGCTCCTAAGAGTTTCATGCGAAACACATTGAGCTCTTGACGTGCAACATCTTTTGCACCCATAAATATCTCACATTCAAGTCCGAGCAGTGCGGCAATTGTAGCAGTGGCCACGCCATGCTGTCCCGCACCTGTTTCAGCTATTACCTTTTTATAACCAAGTTTTTTAGCCATAAGTCCCTGAGCAATTACATTGTTTATTTTGTGGGCCCCCGTGTGGTTTAAATCTTCACGCTTTAGATATATTTTAGCATCAAGCTCTTTTGATATATTAGCGGCATAATACAAAGGTGAAGGACGACCGACATAATCTTTTAGATAATAATCAACTTCTTGCCAAAACTCTTTATCAAACCGTATCTGATTATATTTTTCAGATAACTCTAGCAGTGCCGGCATTAAAGTCTCAGGTACATACCTTCCGCCAAATTTTCCAAAATGACCGCTTGCATCAGGATCATATCTTGTAGGAGATGGTATATAATACATTAATCAACCTCAATAACTGTATAGACAGAAGTTTTTTGTTGGATTGCATCCTTACCGTTTAAAAAATTTAACCCCAACACAAAACATGCCTCAACGCAAGTTGCATCAGATTTATTGATGAGTGAGACAGCCGCATTTGCCGTACCTCCCGTAGCGATTAAATCGTCAATTAATAAAACTCTGGCATCTTTTACACCTCTAAAAGCATCTATATGTATCTCTACCTCATCAAAACCGTATTCAAGTGAATATTTTTCAGAGATTGTAGTGTAGGGGAGTTTGCCTTTTTTTCGTATTGGAACAAAACCAACACCTAACATCTGTGCTAGTGCGGCTCCAAAAATAAACCCTCTTGCATCTATCCCTGCAATAAAATCAAGATTGTATGTCTTGTATCTATTTTTAAGATGTTTCATTAAAAGATTAAACGCCTCTTTGTCATTTAGCAGAGTCGTTATATCTTTAAAGACAATTCCGGGTTTTGGAAAATCAGGAATATCACGTATAGCATCTTTTATAATTTTTAAATCTTTATCACTCATAATTTATCCTTAAAGTAAAGCATCAAGTCTGTTTTCAAGCTCTCTAATCTTGACTTTTAACCTGTCTGTTTCCAATCTGTATTTTGAATTACGCTGTTTTAATGCTTTAATCTCATTTCGCAGTTTATTCATTTCATTATTTAAAATATCCACATTGCCAAGAGCGCGTTGCAACTGTATTTGGTATTTTCTAATCAATACCTCAGCCTCTTGCAGTGTAAGCTTCATCATCTCATTACTTTTTTGCTCTTTTACCGTTATGCTTTTAAAATAAAACATTTTTACAAACAGATATATAGCAATCAAAGATACTATGGTTAAAAGCGACCACTGAAAAAACATTTAGTCTGCTTTTATCGCTTCAATTTTTTCAACACGACCCGTATGTCTGCCACCTTGAAAACTTGAAGCCAGCCATGAATCTAAAATAGATTCAGCAACTCCCTCACCGATAATGCGTTCTCCAAAACATAGTACATTTGCGTCATTATGTTCACGAGCAACTTTGGCGGTGTAGGCATCATGACACAGTGCGGCGCGAATACCTCTAAATCTATTTGCCGTCATGCTCATGCCTATTCCTGAGCCACATATCAAAATTCCTTGACTTTCTTTATCGCCCAATACGCTTTTGGCAACTTTTATAGCAAAATCCGGGTAATCTACTCTGTCTTTATTGTAAGGACCCAGATCAACTATCTCATGTCCTTTTTGCTGCAATAATTTAACAGTATAGTCCTTTAAATCAACCCCGGCATGATCTGTAGCTATATAAAATTTCATACATTACTCCTATAATAATAAATTTAACACCGTATTAACGGGCCAAATCAATAAATAATCTTTTAGCGGTGTAATCAAAATAATAATTACTATAATCATACCATAACGCTCATTTTTATAAAAGAATTCCGCTACTTTAGTATTATTGAATTTTAGTGCCAGATACATGAGAAAATGTGCGCCGTCAAATTGAGGAATTGGAAGCAGATTAAAAATACCCAAAACCACATTAATAATAACTAGTTGCATTGTCATGATGTATAAAAAAAGATAAACAATAGAATCCAAACCAACAGGAGGTGTAAGTATCATAAGAATCATAGCGCTCAAAGCAGCTAGAGTAAAGTTATAAACTATACCGGCTAAACTGACCTGCATAGCTGCATTATAGCCACCTTTATCTACTACACTTCGCATATTAATTGGAACAGGCTTTGCCCACCCAAATATAAAACCGCCTCCAAAACCGAAGATAAGTGGGATAAAATACATAGCAGCAGGCACGATAATAGAGCCAAAAAGATCAATATGTATCAGTGGATTAATAGACAATCTGCCTGCATTTTTAGCAGTCATATCCCCATATTTGTAGGCGATATATCCATGCATTATTTCATGACCTATAATAGCTATTAAAAGTGCCACTATTGAAGCTACAATCTGCAAAAGTTTTAGTTCACTCATTTGTATCTCTTTATTTTAATGCTGCAGATGCGGCAGCTTTTGCTACATATGGATTTTGTTCAAGTGTAGCGGGTGTTTTAAACATTCTGTTCCATCTTATCTGATACATCATTTTTTTATCCCATATATCCTTACATTTGGTTGAAGTGATGCTAATGTTTTTACATACATCCCTTAATCCTGCTAAGTTTGGCTCTTGGGTAGAACTGCCGTGAAGCATATCTTCATAGCTTCTGTCTTGAATACTAAAATAGATAAACCAAGGCGTGCCGACAAGATTTTGATAAGGGACAAAGCCCCAAAATCTACTGTCATCAGAGTGATCTCTGTTATCTCCCATCATATAATAATCGTCCTTTGGAACTTTAATGATAGGCGTATCAAATACAGGATTATGTTTTAACAGTTTGATGTTTGATGGCAGTCTATTTATATTTTGAAGTATATAATTGTATTTCATAGGTGTATTTATAATCTCCATGCCTCCGTTACTGCTAAGTAACACAGGAGTGTCGTGTGTCATAGCAGGGTCGTGATGAATACCTGGATAAAGTTTCATATATGGATTTTTAACCCACAAGATTCCGTCTTTTTTGATAATAGTATCGCCTTTATAGTGTTTTAAAATATATGCTTTGCCTTCATACGGATGAAGATATAGATTTTTATTATGTAAAAAAAGCTGATCGCCCGGTATAGCTACGCAACGTTTTACGTAATGTAGTTTTATATTTTTAGGATATCTGAAAATTACTATCTCTCCACGGTGCGGTTTGCCGCCATCAATTAGATGAAGATTTTTACTCCAAGGGGTTAATGACCACTCTACAAACGGAAGAAATGGAGTAGGAATACCAAAAACAAATTTTTTAGCAAACAGATGATCACCTATAAGAAGCGAATTTTTCATAGAACCGCTTGGTATGACAAAAGCCTGGGCAATAAAAAATATAATAAACAAAACAATAACAATTGTTCCTGTCCATGAATTTGAAAATTTATATAGTTTTAAAAAGAAATTTTTCACTTAGATGCCTTATTGTGCAGTTGTGCCGCTTTTAAAGAGTTGCTAAGAAGCATCGCAATAGTCATGGGACCTACGCCGCCCGGTACCGGTGTAATAAAAGAGGCTTTTTGGCTGACCTTGTTAAAATCTACATCGCCGACTAGTTTCCCGTTAGCGCTTCTATTTACTCCGATATCTACGATAATCACATCTTTTTTGACCATATCTTCTTTAATCAGACCCTCGACCCCCACGCCTACAAATATAATATCTGCATTTAGTGTATGTTTTTTCAAATCATCTGTAAAAATATGGCATATTTCAACTGTAGCATTGGCATTTAACAATAAAAGCGCCATTGGCTTTCCTACGATATTTGAAGCCCCCACGACAACGCAGTTCTTCCCTTTTACGTCTATGTTGTACTCTTGCAAAAGATGCATAACGCCCAAAGGAGTACAAGGTACAAAACCGTCAAGCCCCACAGTCAGACGTCCAACATTGTATGGATGAAAACCATCAACATCTTTACTAGGAGTTACAAGCTCAAGCAGTTTAGTGGTATCAATATGCTCAGGCAGTGGAAGCTGAATTAAAATTCCATCAATATTTGGATTTTGATTCATCATAATAATGGTCTCTTCTATAGCCTCTTGTGAAATATCAGAGGGCATCTCATGCGTTATAGAATAAAATCCGACTCTATCGCATGCTTTCTTTTTCATATTGACGTATGTATGACTTGCCGGATCATGTCCTACTAACATAACAGCCAATCCCGGTACTTTACCTGTTTGTTTTTTAAAGAGTGCGGTCTCTTGCGCAATACTTTTTTCTATTTTTAAAGCTAATTTTTTACCATCAAGTATCTTCATTTAACTCACCATAAATTATTTTTTCGATAATATAGCGTTAATTCGCTAAAAGGTCGCTTTGAATGAGAATCATTTTGATATTTATGTTTAGTATGACAGTTTTTTCTGATACTTATTTCATCACACAAAAAGAGTATGGAGCGCTGCTTTACAATCATCCACGCGGAATAGGGTGCGAAAAATGTCATGGCGAAAATGGCAAAGGCTTAGTTATAGCAACGTATTATGCTAAAGGAAAGCTTAAGAGATTAAAAGGCGGCAATATCACAAATATAAACTTTAAGAATTTTTACAATGCTTTAAACAGTCAAATATTTGCAATGCCGAGATATTATCTGACTGACTCAGAGATACAGACTTTATATCAATATCTTCATAATAAAGTGCCCGATCATGCAAAATAATCTTCACACAATAAAACAATTACTAGGTGATAGAGATTTAGATTCTCTAAAAAAACTAGCCCTTACATGTAAGCGCAGTATAAATAAAACACAGTATTATAGATCAGTATTAATGCTATCAGCACACAACTTAGAGCATTTGATGAAAATACCGCAACTAAACGCAGATGCCGTAATTTTAAATCTTGAAGATGGAGTTTCTGTGGAGAATAAGCCGTTTGCTTTGGTGCTAGTGGCGATATTTTTATGTAAATATAAACAAATTGAAAAAAAACTAATTGTAAGAGTAAACGCATTGCAAGAGGGCGGATATGAGGAGATTGCTTATTTAAATCAGTTTTGCCCCGATGCCATTCGTGTGCCAAAAATTAAAACCGTAAATGAGGTAAAAGAAGTGCTTGATATATTGCATAAAGATATTGAACTGCATTTATCTATTGAGACATCTGATGCATGGCTAAACCTTGTATCGCTTGGTATAAATACAAGAGTATCTGCATTTTATCTAGGAATCTTAGACCTATTTGTGGATATGGGGCTTTCTCAGTCTTTAATCACGCCGCAAAATCCGACAACTAAATATATATTGAGCCATTTTTTAATAACTTGCAGGGCTTTACATGTAAAAGCTGTTGCCCCTGTTTTTCAAAAATATAAAGATATTGACACTTTTAAACAGTGGGTAGAGCTTGAAAAAAGTATGGGATATAACGCAAAGGCTTGCATCTCTCCTAAACAAACAGATATAGTAAATGATATTTTAAAACCGTCTGCTCTACATATAGAAAAAGCAAAAGAGATAATTAGATTGTTTGAGCAAAACAAAAGTAAAGCAATTGCCGGTTTTGTGGATGAGAGATATGGTTTTATTGATGAGCCTATATATAAAGATGCACTTAATACTTTAAGGCATATTTAAGTTAGTATGATATATCATTTCAAATGACTGTCGGTCGGTCATTATACCAAACTCAACTAAAGAATAGGTATTATATTCTATACAGATGGATTTTTTATGGCAATCATAGTAGATAAAGCGCAAAAGCGAAAAGATATAGCATTAGCATGCAAACAGCTTATTTTTCAAAACGGTATCCGCAATTTAACGGTTTCACAAATTACACAACAAGCCAATATCGGTAAAGGTACACTTTACAGCTACTTTAAAAATAAAGAAGAGATAGTTATTGAAATTATAAATTTATTGTTTACCGAACATAAAATAGGGTTGATAAAAAATCTTAAGAATTTGGATTCAACTTTAGATAAACTAAAACTTTTTTCAACTTTTTTTTATGATGATGAATATATTGAAATCAGAGAGCTGTATAAAGAATTTGTATCTATTTTAGTTATCAAACAGCAAGATGAGTTTGCCGATTTTAAAACCAAAACATTTAATACTTACTATGGTCTTTTTAAAGAGGTTGTAGTAGATGCTGTTAATCAAGGTGAGTTAAAACCGGAAGCCGTAGCATTATCGCATGGTATTTTTTTAACTCCTGAGGGTATGTTTATATCAAAGTTAATGAGAAATGATATGCAAAATTTAAAAGCTGAAATAAATAAGTATCTTGAGATGATTTTTTATGTATTAAAGTCAAACAACAATACAACACCGAAGATAGAAAAATGAAAAAAAAAGTAGCACTTATTATTTTTATCGGATTAATACTTATTAGTATGATTTTTCTTATAAAATATATGATTTTTAATGACAAATATACAACATCTGATGCGGCATTTGTAAAAAGTGATACGCTGACATATCTCTCTTTTAAACTTCCCGGGCAAATAGACAAACTAACCATTCATTCAGGTGACAGTGTTAAAAAGGGTGAGTTGATAGCAAAGCTTAGCACAAAAGAGTTAAATACAACTCTAAAAGAGATAAGATACAACATCTCTTCAATACAAAATAAAATCAACTCACTCAAAGCATCCAAACAAAAACTAATAAATAATATAAGTTTAAGTATGCAGACAAATAGTAATGATTTAAAAATAGCCTCCAAAAAAATATCAGCTTTGTCATTTGGTATTGATGCTATGAAAGTTAAGCTTGCTAAAATCGCCAAAGATGTAAAACGGTACAAAACTTTATACAGGTACCATAGAACTTCCCTTGAGCGACTAGAAGATGTGCAAACATCATATAACAGTCTAAAAAATAATATTTTATCTAAGCAAAACTCTCTTCAGGCACTAATATTATCAAAAAATTCTTTACATATAAAAGCCAAGATGATAGCTAATGAACAATATGGTGTTGTACGTATTGGTAAAACCATCAAAGCTTTAAATGATGATAAAAAGGCTTTGATGCAAAAATCCAAACTTATACAGGAGAAGATCGGATATAGCTATATTTATGCTCCCTTTAACGGTGTGATTGCAAGAAAATTTGTAAACAATCATCAAGTAGTGAATGCAGGAGAGAATATAGTAGCCGAAGTTGATTTAAAACATATTTACGTATCTGTATTGCTTGAAGAATCAAAACTTAAAAATTTAAAAGTAGGTAATCAAGCTACCGTACATGTAGATGCTGTAGATAAAAATTTTAAAGCCGTCATATCTAAGATTTTACCAGCTAGCGCTTCAACGTTTGCTATAGTGCCAAGAGATATAAGCAGTGGTGAATTTACTAAACTTCAGCAAAGATTTATCGTCAAACTACGATTTTTAAATCCTACGAAAAATCTAAGAGTCGGTATGAGTGCTGAAGCTACCATCAGAAGATAAAAAGTTAATATTATGGCAAGTACATATGTAAAAGCATCAAACAGGCTTGAGCTTGTTATCTGGGTAGTGCTAACGATAATCGGTGTTTTTATGGCTGTTTTAGACACAACCGTTGTTGATGTTATGGTTCCACGCCTGCAAGGACCGCTCTCAACTGATATGTACGGCGCACAGTGGGTAATAACGGCTTTTATGATAGCTGCATCTGTTGGATTTTTAATCACGGCACCGCTTATGAAAAGATTTGGCAACAAATATGTATATATCGGCGGAGTTTTAATTTTTACCATTTTTTCATTTTTTTGCGGAATCTCTGATTCGCTCGGATTTATGATATTCTCACGTGCGGTGCAGGGTTTTGGAGAGGCTTTGATTATGGTTAGTGCAAAAGTAATTGTTTTTGATTTTTTCCCGGCAAATAAACGTGGTATGGCGATGGGTATTTTTGCGCTAGGAGTTGCTTTTGCACCTGCTGTGGGACCTACTCTTGGTGGTTATATAACCCAATATTTTTCATGGAGAGCTGCATTTTTTATAAATGTTCCAATTGGTATTACATTGGTGATTTTTGGAAGCTTACTTTTGCCAAATAATAGTTTAAGAGAAAAAGTAGATACGAATTTCATCTCATTTATATTACTTAGCATAGCAACAATTTCATTGTTGGTTCTGCTCTCAAAAGGACAGCAATACGGTTGGTTTAATTCACCGATGATTATATATCTGTTGTTTACTGTCATATTTGCTTTATTGTTATTTGCTATAAGTGAACTTCTCTTGACAAATAAAATGTTTGAATATTCGTTATTTAAAAATTATCATTTTACTATCGGTGTGCTTATTTTTACAGTTTTATTTGGATTTTCAATGTTTCAATATTTTTATTTAGTACCGTATTTTTATGAACATATAAAAGGGCTCTCTTCAAGTGATGCGGGTATAGGTGTTTTAGGTTTTGGCGTGTGGATAGGATTTTTTAGCTTAATTGCAGGAAAATTGGTAGATAAATTTTCTCCAAAATTTGTTTTAACTATAGGCGGAGTGCTGTATTTAATCTCAGGGTTGCTGCTTTTTCCGACAATTAACTACTATACGCCTTTTTATGAAGCAGTTATCAAAACTATGCTCTTTGGCATGGCTTTGGGTATGTTTTTTGCACCAGTTACCGTGTTGGTACTCAATAATGCGGGAAAGTTTAAAGAACAATCTATTATAATAACAGATTATGCGCGGTTTGTTGGTGCAGGATTTGGTACGGCAATCGCTACTAATGACTTGGTGTATTCTGCATCGGCTCAATTTAACGGTATGAATAATTTGCAAAATTATACCTTAGTAAGTGGTATCGTTAAGCATTTAGAGGTGATATACGGCAAAGCCGGTTCTGCTATTTTTGGTGCATATGAAAATTTTATGTCATCAAATTATGGATATAAATATGTATGGTTTCATGCGGCTTTTTTTGGTGTTGCAGGCGTTGCTTTGATTTTTATGTTACTGCTAAAATCAGATAAGCCGGCAAAGACTATACAAGAAAATTTAACAACCTAGGAATAGAACATGAAAAAACTAATACTTCTTTGCGTACCATTACTGTTATGTGCGGATAATTTTCAAGAGTTAGTCAATTTGGCTAATAATTCTTTGCAAGTCAAACAGCAGCAAGAGCAGATAAGGATTCAACAAACAAATGTATCTT
>JALVUF010000022.1 GCA_027023805.1 Helicobacteraceae bacterium | reverse complement strand
AAGAGAAGCTGTTAAAAAATCCAAAATTAGGTGTTGTTGTAAATGCCGCAAATGAGGCGGCAATTAAGAGATTTATATCTAAAAAGATAGGATTTTTGGATATCTCAAGAGATATCATCAGAGCATTGGATAAATTTAAAGATGAGCCAAACTCACTTGAAGATATGTTTATGATAGATAAAGAGATTAGGCATTTTGTGGAGATGATGTGATGAGAACTCTTATACTTCACGGTTGGGGCGGCAGTGATGCTCCTCATTGGCAAAGCTATTTGGCTTGCAAGCTGGCGCAAGATTACGGCACGGTTAGTTTTGTGCCTCTAAAAGATAAAGATATGCCTAAAAAAGATATCTGGATGAAACAGATAGAAGATGAGTTTTTACGGTTTAAAGCAGATGTTGTCGTGTGTCATTCTCTTGGCAATACTTTGTGGTTTCATCTATGTTTAGAAAAAAAAGCGCAAAGGGTTAAAAAACTGATCTTAGTGGCACCTCCTAGCCTTACATGCAAAGTATCTGAGCTTAAGAGCTTTTTTCCGCTAAAACTGCCTTATGATATTTATGCCGATGAGGTTGTGCTAATCACCTCTACCAATGATATCTATTTAACGCAAAGTGAAGCGGACAAGATGGCTAAGAGTCTAGGCGCAAAGCATATTGTCTTAAAAGATGCAGGACATATAAATACAGATAGCGGATACGGTCAATGGAGAGAGATAGTAGATATAGTAAAAAATTAATATTAAGGTTTTAAATGATTCTTTCTATTGAGAGTTCTTGTGATGACAGTGCCGTAGCACTCACCCAGATATCTACATGTAAAGTGATTTTGCATAAAAAAATATCTCAAGAGAGTGAACATTCTCTTTACGGCGGTGTTGTGCCCGAGCTTGCATCACGTCTTCATGCCGTCGCTCTTCCTTTGTTGCTGGAGTATTGCAAGCCCTATCTTAAAGAGATAAAAGCCGTTGCGGTCACTTCATCGCCGGGACTTGCCGTAACGCTTATAGAGGGTGTGGTTATGGCAAAGGCTGTAAGTATCGCTCTTGACGTGCCTTTAATATCGGTTAATCATCTAATTGGACATATCTACTCACTTTTTATCCAAAAACAAGCTATTTTTCCTCTTACCGTGCTTTTGGTCTCAGGCGGTCACACGCAGGTGATTGAGGCTAAGGGACTAGACGAGATGAAAGTAGTCGCTACTACTATGGATGACAGTTTTGGAGAGAGTTTTGACAAGGTTGCCAAGATGATGGGTTTGGGTTATCCGGGTGGCCCTAAGATTGAAGCTCTTGCTAAAAAAGGTAATAGGAAAAGATACGGTTTTACAGTGCCCCTGTATCAGTCACCTAAAATCGCCTTTAGCTACTCAGGGCTTAAAAATGCCGTTAGGTTGGCGGTTTTGGATGCAGATAAAAAGGATTATGCAGATATTGCCGCTTCTTTTGAATACACTGCCGTAGCGCATCTAACCCAAAAACTAAAAAAATATTTCAAATCAAACCCTCCTGTTAATTTTGCTATAGTAGGCGGAGCAAGTGCGAATGCTTATCTAAGGAGTGAGATACAAAAACTTTTAACGCCTTTTAATGCTACTCTTTTACTCACTGAGATTGAGTATTGTTCGGATAATGCGGCTATGATTGGAAGAGTTGCCGTAGAGATGTATGATAATAGAATGTTCACCGATATGGATGAGCTAACAGTAAACTCAAAGAGCGGGTTGTGTAGCATTGCTCAGTCTTAATTTAGTCTTAAAGTAAAAGCAAAATCGGTTAACTAAGAGTAAAATTATCCGATTTAAGTAAACTTTTATCATACATTGCAAAAGCAATGGGAAATAATAAAATAAAACATAGGATAAACAATGGCAACAACAAAATTAAAAGGAAATACGGTTAATTTAGCCGGAAATGAAGTAAAAGTTGGTGATAAAGCACCCGAGATAACAGTTACAAACTCTGAAGGGTTGGCTGATAAAGTAGTAGGAGGCGCGCAAGGCAAAAAGCAACTAATAGTTGTTGTTCCTTCACTAGACACTCCAGTATGTGCGACTGAGACTAGAAATTTTAATGCAAAAGCATCTGAAGTTGAAGGTGTTGATGTAACTGTTGTTTCTATGGATTTGCCTTTTGCAGCAGGGCGTTTTTGTTCAACTGAAGGTATTGAAAATATTACCGTTGCGTCTGACTTTAGAAATAAAGATTTTGCTAACGCTTACGGTGTTTTAATAGCTGACGGTGCATTAGCGGGTGTCACATGTCGCGCGATTTTTGCAGTTGATGAAAACGGCGTTGTTACATACAAAGAGATTTGTCCTGAAATTACTGAAGAGCCAAACTACGATGCGGCACTTGCAGCTGTAAAATAAATTATATCGCCTGTCGCCATAATGAGCTTTGCTCATGGCGGCAGGAGCATTACGCTCCTATAACCTTCTAAAGTTTCAAAAAAAGTTTATTTTTAAAGTATTATCAATAATTTTTATAGATCTACAACAATAATCTCACGCTCAAGTTTGATGCCAAATTTTTCATAAACCTCTTTTTCGGCTAGTTTGATTAACTCTATAGCGTCTTTATATGATCCGTTACCTCTGTTTATCAAAAAATTTGCATGTTTTTTGCTAAACTCCATATCGCCGACTCGCACACCTTTCAAGCCTGCGGCCTCTATAAGTCTGCCTGCATAATCGCCGGCAGGATTTTTAAAACAGCTTCCCGCACTCGGTTCTTTTGGTTGGTTTAAGCGCATTTTTTTAAAGGTTTCTATTTTTGTCGTATCAAAGCCCAAAAACAGATGAAATGATGCCTCATACACCACGTTTTTTATATCTGTATATCTGTATCCGTGCACTATATCTTTTTTTTCTACTATACCCTCACATGTAAGTACGCTGATAAGATTGTTAAATATCTCAAACTCTTTTAATCCCGCATTCATTTTAATAATTCCTCCAAGAGTGCCCGGAAGATGAGATAAAAATTCAAAACCTGAGATATTATGTTTTTTACAAAATGATACTATTTTTCCACTTGGCGTAGCACAACCGATAATAAGGCGATCTTTATCTATCTTTATGTAATCAAAATTTTTCCCAAGCACCATTAAAGGTGGAGGATTGTCACTTATTAGTATGTTATTGGCAAGTCCTAATATATAATGATTTGATAAAAAAGAGATATCCTCTACGATGCTCACTTCATGAGCACCACCAATTTTTATGGAGCTAAATTTTTTAAAGTCTATACGCTTGGTATGCATTTTTTAGTGGATAAAAGTTGGAATCAGATTAAAAGTATTGATGGAAAAATCCCGTATCTCATTTAGCATCCATGGCATTGTTATGACGATAACAATCACAACGCCTAGTATCTTGGGTATGAAGCTAAGCGTCATCTCATTTATTTGTGTTGTTGCTTGGAAGATACTAACGGCAAGTCCTATAATCATGCCCGCAAGCAGTCCCGGAAGAGACAAAAGAAGAGCCGTTTTAAATGTTGAAACACCAAGAGCGATAAGCTGTGCGTCCATTATGAGTTCCTTAAATCTTCATACTCTATCGGTATGAGGTAATCTTCTATTTTTATGGGCGCGTCATAAAAACCGTGGTTATAGCCTATTTCAAAGAGTTTATCAACGGCATTATATTGCTGTTTATCCATAGCTACCGATTTATCGTTTGCGTATAACTCAAGATATTTATCAAGTGTTTTGGCATCAATACGCACCAAATCTCTCTCAAGGAGCATGCTTGAGAGTCTGTGTTTATGTTCTCTGGCAACTTTTACCGCTTTTGTAAGCACCTTTTCATAGCTTATAGCTCTATTTAACGGTAAGGAGCGTCTTATAGCCATGCCTCCTAAAGGAAGCGGGAGATTGTCTTGCGCCAACTCAAGCCATATATCCCATACCTCTCTTTCAACTTCAAGCGTATCATCAAACGTGAGTATGCTTTCATGTATTAAGACGCCCGCATCAACTTCACCGTTTTTTACGGCATCTTCTATCTGTAAAAAATTCATATAAACGATTTTTGCATCCGGATATGCTATCTTAAACAGCATAGCATTTGTGGTGTGTTTGCCGCTTAGTGCGACCTTAAAAGCTCGTTTTAGTTTTGCACCTTTTTTCTTTATGAGTTTTGGACCATAGCCATAACCAAAGCTAACGGCGGTTCTGATGGGAGCGTATTCGTTGCGTATAAGAGGAAAAAGTGCAAAACTGATAGCCACTATATCATGTATGCCCCGAAGAGCGTCTTCGTTTAGTGTTTGTATATCTTTTGATATATTGCTGAAGTTAACATCATCTAATCCTATCCACCCAAATTTGATAGAATAGTACATAAAAACATCATCAGCATCCGGAGAATGTGCAATAGTTATATTTTTCAAATTATATCCGTTTATAAAATTAAGTATCTAATGCATTATTTTAGCTAAAAAATGATAAAATAAGAGATATGACAAAATGCAATATTATATTTCATAAGTAGAAAATATTGCTAAACTTACAAAAAAGCAGGTAAAATTGGATGGATGATAACAAACAAAAATCATTGGATTTGGCGTTAAAGCAGATAGATAAAGCGTTTGGAAAAGGTACTTTGATGCGCCTTGGAGATAAAGAGATTATGCCGATTCAGTCTATTAGTACCGGTTCGCTTGGGCTTGATTTGGCACTTGGAATCGGGGGAGTTCCACAAGGCAGAGTAGTAGAGATCTATGGACCTGAGAGTTCCGGAAAAACAACTCTTGCTCTTCAAATTACGGCAGAATGTCAAAAGCAAGGCGGTGTGTGTGCATTTATAGACGCAGAGCATGCTCTTGATGTGGTTTACGCAAAAAATCTTGGCGTGGATATTGACAATCTGCTTGTATCACAGCCAGATTACGGTGAACAGGCTTTAGATGTCGTTGAGACGATAGCTAGAAGCGGAGCGATTGACTTGATAGTTGTAGATTCTGTTGCCGCTCTTACTCCAAAGTCTGAGATAGAAGGTGAGATGAGTGATCAAAATGTCGGCATTCAGGCACGCTTAATGTCAAAAGCGCTTAGAAAACTAACCGGTGTTTTAAGCAAGATGAACTGTACGGTGATATTTATAAATCAGATACGTATGAAGATAGGGATGATGGGGTATGGCTCACCTGAGACTACCACAGGGGGTAATGCACTAAAGTTTTATGCATCCGTGCGTATAGATGTAAGACGTATAGCGTCACTAAAACAAGGAGACAGCCAAATAGGTAACCGTGTTAAAGCAAAGGTTATCAAAAATAAAGTAGCTCCTCCTTTTCGTCAAGCAGAATTTGATATAATGTTTGGTGAAGGGATTTCCAAAGAGGGTGAACTTGTAGATTACGGCGTTAAGCTCGATATTATAGATAAAAGCGGAGCATGGTTTTCTTATGAGGAGACAAAATTGGGTCAGGGTCGTGAAAATGTTAAACAAAAGTTTAAAAACGAACCTGAGTTAGCTGCTGAGATTGAAAAGAAAGTCAAAGAAGCTATGGGTCTAACAAATTTAATGATTATGGATGTTTCAGATATTGACAAGGGGGATGTATGATATATATAGATGATATAAGCGCTATGGAGGTGATGGATTCTAGAGGAAATCCTACGGTAAAAGCAACTGTTACTTTAAGTGATGGTACGAAAGAGAGTGCTATAGTGCCAAGCGGTGCCAGTACAGGCAAGCGTGAAGCTTTGGAATTAAGAGATAACGATAAGACAAGATATCTCGGTAAAGGTGTTTTAACTGCTGTTGAAAATATCAACAATGATATCGCAGATGAGCTCATGGGCATGAGCCCTTTTAATCAGGCTATGATAGATGCTGCTATGAAGGGACTTGATTCAACATCGAACTATGCAAGTTTAGGCGCAAATGCGGTCTTAGGCGTTTCAATGGCGGTGGCACGCGCGGCGGCTAAGAGTTTGGATATTCCTTTATATAGATATCTAGGGGGAGCAAATGCCATGATAATGCCCACTCCTATGTTAAATATTATAAATGGCGGAAGTCATGCGGATAACTCAGTCGATTTTCAAGAGTATATGATAATGCCCTTAAAATTTGAAAATTTTTCTGATGCGCTTAGAGCATCTTCTGAGGTTTATCATAGTCTAAAAGCTATTTTAAAAGAGCAAAATCATAGCACTTCCTTAGGTGATGAGGGTGGTTTTGCTCCAAATCTAAGTTCAAACGAAGAACCTATTGTAGTCATCTTAGAAGCCATTAAAAAAGCAGGATATATACCGGGTGAAGATATTGCAATAGCGCTTGACGTGGCAGCTTCAGAACTGGTAACTGATGGAGGATACCGCCTTGAATCGGAAAACAAAACCGTATCCTCGCAAGAACTTATTGCATATTATGAAAACTTATGTAAAAAATATCCTATCGTCTCAATAGAAGATGGATTAAGCGAAGATGATTGGGATGGATGGGAGTTATTGACACAGAGACTGGCAGATAAGATTCAGATTGTAGGCGATGATCTGTTTGTTACAAATGCAAATATCTTAAATGAGGGTATTGAGAAAAATATCGCAAATGCTATTTTGATCAAACCAAATCAAATCGGTACTGTTAGTGAAACTATGTTAACGGTACGCCTAGCTCAAAGAAACGGATATAAATGTGTTATGAGTCACCGCTCAGGAGAGAGTGAAGATGCTTTTATAGCTGATTTCGCCGTTGCTCTAAATTGTGGGGAGATTAAAACCGGTTCTACTGCCAGAAGTGAGAGAATTGCAAAATATAACCGCTTGTTAGAGATAGAAAGTGAGATAGTATATGGTCAATATCTAGGTGCAACTCTTTTTGAGAGTTAACCTTTAAAATTTCAATGAGCGATTTATATAAAGATATAGACGATAATGAGTCTTTTACGCAAAGGTATTTTGGGCTTTCAACGCTTAAATTTTTTATAGCCTTTGTAGCCGTTGTTGTTGTAGGTGTCTATATAGGAACTTTGCTCTTTGGACAAAATTCATTAGAAGTGTTGATGAGCTTAGAGAATTATGAAAATAATTTAAAGGTAAAAATCAAACTTTTAAAGGCAGAGAACGCAAAAGATCAAAAGAGCTATTTTCAGTTAAAAGAATTGGCTCCTGTTAATAATAAAGGTTAGATGTGAATAAAGTCAGTTTTGTTTTGATAATGGTAGCTACGCTTCTGGGCGCTAGAGTAAATCCTTTTTTTATGGAACAAGGTTTGGGGGAGCTTAGTATTACATCAAATCACCTCAAATCATATCCACCATTAAAGAATGCATCACTTACCCTGCCCTCAAGTGCCAGAATTTTAAAGCAGGTAACTGTTAAGTTTATCAATATTGATGGATCTGTAGGCACAAAGACCATTATGCTCTCCAATAAAATAGACTGGCATGTGCCTATTTTTATATCTCAGGCATTTCCTGCTCCTGTGAAATTAACTTCATTAAAACAAGCTAAACAACCTGTAAGTGCTATAAAATTTCATAAATTTTTAACTCTTAAAATATTTAGCAGCAGTGTTGATTTTTTAACAAAAGATAAAAATATACGATATTTTAAGATGATATCGCCTTACAGGGCAGTTCTTGATTTTAAAAGAGTAGATAATTTTTTAAGTTTTGACAAACAGCTAAAGAAGAGCATTTTTACAAATGTCTCTATTGGTAATCATAATGGATATTATAGAGTAGTATTACAGCTTGATGGAGATTATCACTGTTCTTTTACAAAAGCTGGGCAAGGTTACAAATTAGCTTGTTTTTAAAGCAGCGCTTGGCTTGCCTATAAGATATCCTTGAGCGTAATCTATACCAATTTTTTCAATCTCATCTAATACTCCTTGACTATCAACAAATTCTGCAACTGTTTGGATATTTAAAGCTTTGGCAAACTGCACTATTGTTTTTATTGTTTGCATCATCTTGTCATCTGTCAATATGTTTTTGACGATAGAAGCATCGATTTTGAGCACATCAATATCTAGTTGGCTGAGATACGCAAAGTTTGAATATCCGGTGCCAAAGTCATCTATTAGTATTTTACATCCAAATTCATGAACTTTGTTGATAAAAGCCTGAACGGTCTTAATGTCATAAAGACTTTGTGTCTCAAGTAGCTCTATATCAATATTTGCACCATTTTTTCTGCCTTGTTTTAGTTCATGAAAAAGCATATTCATTAGTTTTTCATTGTTGATATCCTGCATCGAGAGATTTAATGAAAATCTATACTGATTATTGTCTTGCGCGATTTTTATAATATTATTAATCATATTTTCTGTAATATCATAATAAAGTGGAGTCGTTTCAATAACACCTAAAAAAGAGATCGGCGGTATTACAGTACCATCTTTTTTGATTATTCGAACAAGCGCTTCATATTTTTCTATTTTTTGTGATTTTAGATTTAATATAGGCTGAAAGAACGCATGTACCATATTGTTTTGTATGGCTTCTTTAGTTAGGTTTAGCATATTGATGTTGTTTTGTATTTTCTCTCTGAGTTTTAGTTTTTGACTATAAACCATAATATTTTTTTCATTTGCCAATTTGATTTCTTTTAGCCCGATATCAGCATTTTCAAGCAAAGGGTATGTGTTATTTATCGCTATTTTAACATTAACGGATATCTCTATATTATTGATACAAAAGCTGTGTGATATGATTTGATCTCGCCATTTTTTTGCGGCATGTACCGCTTGCTTTAAAGCAAGCGGCTTACTCAGCACTACAAATGTATCACCGCTGATTCTATAATAGGATAAGATGAGATTTTTTATCTTCATCTCTTTGATTAAAGCCGCAAACTCCTTAAGCAAAGTATTTGCTATATCTGTACCGTACAGATCGTTTATATGCTTAAAACCATCTATGTCTATCAAAAAAAGTAGATATTTTTGTTGTTGTTTTAGTGTATTTTCAAGGCTAAAACGATTTAGAAGCCCCGTAAGGGTGTCATGAGATGATTGATATAAAAGACGGGCTTTAGTAATCTTAAGTTTTTTATTGTCTCTTTCTTTTAGATATGTAAGAAATAACATGGCAATTGCCCCGATAATAGCGATTATAAGAGCAAAG
>JALVUF010000021.1 GCA_027023805.1 Helicobacteraceae bacterium | reverse complement strand
ATACGCTTCTGCGAGGCTTGTATATTTACCACTAGTAGAAGAGAGCTCATAGTTTTGATGTCCTTGACTGATATCCCCTGAAAGTGGTAATATATCCCACGAAGCATACACGGCAGCCGCTGCATTAAAGCCGTCAAGTTTAGCCAGTGTATATTTTATTTGCCCTCCAACGGCTGTTGCGTAGGTGCTAGTGTCGCTACCTGCGGCATTTGACGCGGAATTGTATCCGGCATACATTGTCATAAACTGTCCGCTAAACTCCCCGTCTTTAAGCATATGTTTTACATGTGATACTATATCTAAATTGGTTATCGTTGGAGTTTGAGGCAGGTTTAGTGTATCTTGTACGGAGTGTGGGGCTTGTCTGTTTTGTTGTGAGATTATATCTTGTCCAAATAAAATCGTTGCAAACATTATTGTCAGCAGTAATAGAGTTTTCATATATCAACCTAAAAATAGATAATGCAATGATAATTATTATTAACTTAATAGTAACTTAATAATGATAATAGTTATCACTACTTGTTTATGCTGCTGTTGATATATTTTATAACTTCATCATAGGTGCCTTTAAAAAGTATCTTGTTTGAGCGTTTGGTTATCTGATAGTCATACATCGGATCATAATACTGAAGTAGTAAAAACTCTACAAAATTTTTGTATCCTTCAAGAGAATTTGTGCTTTGCTGTTGTTTGAGTGCATTGTTAAAGATATCGTTTAACTCTTTGAATTTTTGTCCGCCTATTCGCTTACGGATGCGGCTGACTGCTTTTTGCATATCGCTCACCCAGTCATCAAAAGTATGATTATTTGAGCGTTGATAGAGCATTTGTGACTGTACGATATACTCATCAAAAGTTGCCTGTATGCGTTTATCTGTATCTTCTTGAAGAATGATTAGCGGTGCAGATGAAAGGTACTGGGCAAAAGGTTTTGGAATGTATAAACTTCCGACAAACTTGCCTTCATCTTCAAAAATAAGATTTTTATAGCCCGCTTCTACTTTTTTTATCAAATCATAAGCCAGATTGTTTTCAAAATTTATTTGAGTCGGCTGTGGAGTTATGCCTCTGCCAAAAGATGAGCCTTTGTGATTTGCAAGACCTTCTAAGTCTATAGAATTGTTTAGTTTGTTAAGTAGTATTGTTTTGCCGCTGCCGCTTCTGCCGCCGAGGATAAACGGAGTAAATAAATTTGGAGAATTTTCAATATAATCTAGAAGAAAGCCTCTAAAGGCCTTATATCCACCTTGAAGTCTTGTGATATTTGCCCCCTCCTGTTTTATAAAGCTTTGCGCTATTTGTGAGCGTTGCCCGCCTCTAAAGCAGTAAAGTATAGTTTGCGGATTTTGTTTTATTGCTTTTATCCAAGCCTTAACCCGCTTTTTTTTAATCTCGCCACTTATTAGCTTATACCCTAGTTTAACAGCTTCTTCATCTCCTTTTTGTTTGTACGTTGTTCCTACTTGTTTTCTTTCATCATCATTTAAAATTGGAAGATTGATACTGTTTAAAAATGCTCCATTTTTGTATTCAATGGGTGCGCGTACATCAATAAGCGGTATATCATTTAAAACTATATGCTTAAAATCAGATGTTATATTATCGCTCATACGACGCTTACTACTTTATCTTTGGGCTTTGATGTTGTGCCAATAGATTTTAGTTCCATATTTTCTTGTTTTAAGAACTCTTTAAATTCATCTTGATACTCTTTTTGTACAAAGATTAATAATCCACCGGAAGTTTGTGCATCACATAATATTTCACGCTGTTGTTGCGTCATGTTAGTTACTTTATCGCCATAACTTGCGAAATTTTTACGCGAACCTCCCGGTATGCATCCAAGTTGTCTGTATTTTTCAACTTTAGGTAAAAGCGCTACATCATTAAAATTAATTTGCGCAGATATTTTACTAGCCTCGCATACCTCGATAAGATGACCTAAAAGTCCAAATCCAGTTATATCAGTCATAGCCTTTACACCTTTTAATGTTGCTATTTTTACGCCGATTTTATTAAGAGTCGTCATCGCTTTTATAGCCGGCGTGATGTCATCGCCTTGTATTTTATTTTGTTTTTGGGCAGTTGTAAGTATCCCGATACCTATCGGTTTTGTAAGATATATAAGACAATCATCTGTAGCGTTGTCGTTTGTCATAAGGTTTT
>JALVUF010000020.1 GCA_027023805.1 Helicobacteraceae bacterium | reverse complement strand
GTAAATAAGCCAAAATTTCTTTTGCTTGATGAGCCTTTTGCAGGAGTTGATCCTATCGCTGTTTTAGATATTCAAACAGTTATAAAACAGTTAGTTTCCTATGATATAGGCGTCTTAATAACAGATCATAATGTCCGTGAAACACTCTCGGTTTGTGATAGGGCATATGTTATCAAATCAGGTTCACTACTAGCTAGTGGCACAAGCAAGGAGATTAGTCACAATGAAGATGTAAGAACTCATTATCTAGGAGCAGATTTTAGATTTTAAAAACTCAAGGAGATGATATGCCGGCTTTAAAAGCTAGACAGAGCGTTCAGACCAAAGTAAAATTATCGAACACTTTGCGTAGCTGGCTGCCTATTTTGCATTCCGGTTTAAGTGAGCTTGAAGAGATTGTACAGCCTTTTGTGCAGTCAAATCCCGTCGTGGAGGTGTCATCAGGTTTTGAAGATACTTTTAAAGGCAAACTGCCAAAAAAACCTCTTTTTACAAATGTGTCCAATTCCAGAACGGAGCAGATCGAAGCTCTAACAATTCAAAAAAAATCTTTATATGATGTTTTAGAAGAACAGCTTGAAGCTCCTTTGTTTCCAACTCCTATCTCACAAAAAATTGCAAGGTATATAGTAGAAAATCTTAATGAAAACGGATACTATGATGCAGATGAAGAGGATTTTTGCATCCGCCATGATATCGATTTAACAAAATTTGAAGAGATAAGACAGCGGTTTATATACCTTGAGCCGACGGGTATCGGAGCGAAAAATATTACAGAATCATTTTTATTTCAGCTTCAATCCTTAGATATTGCAGATAATGTTTACGGCCTTGCCGTTAAATTGATAAAGAATATGGATAATATCCATACTTATAAAGATCAAGCTTATTTTCAAGAAGCCGTTAGAGCAATAGGGAGACTAAACAATCCTCCCGCGATAGATTATCTTGAAGACTCAGTACAGATAATACCGGATATTTTTATATTTTTTAACGATGATGACGGCATAGAAGTAAAGCTAAATGATAGTTACTATCCTGTTGTACATATAGATGAGTCTTATAAGGTAGATCACCCTTTTATCACACAAAAGATTAAAGAAGCAAAAAGTCTTGTGGATGCTCTGCAGATGAGAAAAGCTACTCTTTACAAAATAGGACTGATGATTGTAGAATATCAGTATGATTTTTTTACAGGCGGAGATATTCGTCCTTTAACGCTTAAAACATTAGCAGATGAACTTGGGCACAATCCATCAACCATCTCGCGCGCAATTGCTAACAAATATATCGTCTGCAACAGAGGTACGCTTGCTATGAAAGATTTTTTTACAACTGCTATTTGTGATGATGTTTCAAATTCAGCTATAAAAGAGTATCTTGTTTTGCTAGTTAAAAATGAATCAAGAGATAAGCCCCTGAGCGATATGAAATTATTAAAACTAATCGAAGAAAAGTTTAAAGTTACAATGGTTAGAAGAACGATTGCAAAATATAGAGCACAACTTAACATCGCAGGATCAAATGAAAGAAAAAAACTATATCAACTCAATGTCTGAATTAAAAAAAAGACTTGACACAGAAGTTGTAAAACGAAACAAAACCACAGAAGTCTCAAGAGATAGACTTGATCCTATTATCGTAGCACGCAAATATAAAGATGAAACCATTTCGCTGATATGCGCTTTGTTTGCATACGGCAATGTCAAGCAGATAGTCAAGTTTTTGGATTCTCTTGATTTTGCACTTTTAGATGCCGAGGATGATATTATACAAAAAGAGCTAAACTATTATTACTACAGATTTCAAAATTCACAGGACATTACATGTTTGTTTATTGCTCTTAAGCGGCTAAAGGATATCTCAAGTATTGAGGATTTATTTGCGCAAGGTTACAAAAAAAACCGTAATATTTTAGAAGGTATCTCTGAAGTGCTACAAACCATGTATGGACTTTGTGAGCATTCATCAAGAGGGTATGGCTTTTTACTTGGCAGGGTGCCTGCAAAAACAAAAGGCGCAGGTGCATTAAAGAGATGGATGATGTATCTTCGCTGGATGGTAAGAAGTGATAACATAGATATGGGATTGTGGAGTAAAGTTGATAAATCTGATCTTATCATGCCGCTTGATACGCATACATTTAATGTCTCAAAAAAACTGGGACTGCTAAGTAGAAAAACATATGATTTAGAATCAGCCATCCAGCTTACATGTAAGCTGAAAGAGTTTGATGAAAAAGATCCGTTAAAGTATGATTTTGCGCTATATAGGATAGGGCAGAAGAAGATATTGTAATAATGCTATATATATTCATCCTTTTAGCCGAGATTGGTATAAATTTCCAACATGTCTATTAAATTCAGTATAATTAAGTGTAAATTTTAGGGTTAGTAGGAGGATACGTTTGTTAATTAATAAAAAATATACACTTTTTTATGGTATAAAATCAACATATAAAGATTTTATCATGCTTTCAATTTTTACAACTATCTTATTTTTGTCGCATCACTACACAAACTATTTTACTATGTTTATGCCTATCTCTATCTCCGCTTTTTCAGGAACGGCTATTTCGTTAATACTCTCTTTTAACCTGGCTCAATCTTATGATAGATGGTGGGAGGGTAGAAAAATCTGGGGTGCTATAGTAAATGATTCCCGCTCACTAGCTCTACAGCTCAAACGCTTTACAACTGAGGCTGATACAGCCAAATATAAAAAGATAATAAAACTGCAGATTGTTTGGAATTATGCAGTTGTATCGATGCTTAGAAAAAATGATATTGACGGTAAATCTCTAAAATATCTAAACAATAAAGATAAAAAATCTTTTGCTAATGCGCAGCATAAGCCTCTTTGGATTTACAATAAGATACAAGCAGAACTTAAAGAATTTACATCTCTAAATACGTACGAACAAATACAAATTGATTCAACACTTACAAGATTGGTGGCACATATGGGAAAACTGGAGCGTATTAAAAATACAAGATTTCCTATGGAATATCAACTTGTACTTCATGCATCTATTTATATTTTTTTGGCGTTTCTTTCACTTTCGTTGGCAAATCTTAAGCATCATTGGGAGATATTTATGCTTATTTTCATTGCGGTGCCATTTTTTTTACTTGAAGCGACTGCAAAACATCTTCAAAACCCTTTTGAGGGTTTGCCGCCGGATGTACCAATGTACTCAATCAGCCGAAATATAGAGATAAATTTACTTACTTTGATAGAGGAGCCGGAGATACCGCAACCCATAAAGAGTAATGGTTTTTATCTTAATTAAGATGTTTTTTATGTTTTGGTGGTACCACCGGCCGGAATCGAACCGGCACTCCGAAGAACCGGATTTTGAATCCGGCGTGTCTACCAATTTCACCACGGTGGCATCTGTTGAAGTTAAATAAGAGTGCAATGATACACATTTGTTGCTTAAAAACAGCGTAAAGTATAGTTTGATTTTATAAAAACAATTTTTAGACGATACTTATATAAAAGTTGCAAATGGAACTGTATTTGCTTTTAAATAATATATTGCATAGATAATCTATAATGGAGAGACGAGATGCGTATTACACAAGGTATGTATTATCAAAACTTTAACAGTAGCAATAGCGCTTTGGCTAATGAACTTTTAAATGTAAACAGACAAATCTCATCAGGCGCAAAGATACAATACGCATATCAAGATCCAAATGCGTTTGCAAAAACATTAAACCTTAATGATGAAATATCAACATTTTCACAGATTATCTCAAGTGTTAACAGCGCTCAAAATATCAGCAAACAAACAGACAGTACAATTAGTGGCATGATATCTTCACTTACACAATTTAAGACGACGCTTATTCAAGCTGCTTCGGGCGGACAATCTGGCGCCAGCATGGACGCTATAGCCCAAACTCTCTCAGGTATAAAAACACATTTGATGAATCTAGCAAACACCTCTGTTAATGGACAATATCTGTTTTCCGGTTCAGCGACTTCACAAAAACCAATAAATGCTAATGGACAATATATGGGTAATACGCAGCAGCTAACTGCCTTTTTAGGATCAGGCGTTAAGCAGGCATACAACATTCCCGGTTCGCAACTGTTTTTAGGGTCAAATAGCAGTGTAAAAAGGACAATTACTACAAATGTGCCACATTTAAATCAAACGCTGCTCCATCCTAGTGTCATGACAACCTCACCAGACCAAAATTCACAACAGGTGTATATTACACCGACAGACACTATACGTGATCTTGTCGGCTCATCATCATCTATTATTAACAGTACTTTGGCTAATCATAATTTCTATATTCAAGGAACAACGCATGATGGTACAACTTTTAATACGACAATAAGTCTAACAGATACAAATACCGTCCAGGATTTGATGAACAAGATAGGAGAGGCATTTGGCAATACTCCTACAAACAACGTGGTTGATGTATCTCTTAATGCGCATGGAGAATTTGTCATTAAAGATAATTTGCCCGGTAGTTCAAAGCTTGACTTTCATATGGTTGAAAATACAAGCAATACGCCACAGAGTAATCTTACTGCTTTAAATTCCGATAAAACAAATCTAGTCAGCTTCAATCAAAGTTCTGTTGTTAGTTATATCTCAAAAGTAGGGCAACAGCATAGTTTATATGATCCTGCTAGCTACACATTAAACATGCAGATGACGACTCATGCGGGTCAAACAGCACAGACTTCTACACCTTTACTTTCGATTTTACCTGCCAATACGGCAACAATCTTATTTAGTGGAAATAAAACAGATGGCAGTGGCGCGTCATCAACTTTTACTGTCACATCAAGTTCGACGGTTCAAGACTTAATGAATGCGATTAAAACAACTTATCAGTCTGCCGGAGATGACTTGAATGTTGGATTAATAAACGGCAAGTTGACATTTTATACAAAAGCCGGAGCAGGAAGGATAGATATCTCAATGATATCCCAAGATAGTAGCGGCACAACTATAAACGGGCTTACGGCAAATGCGGGATTGAGCTATGACACTGCAGCATTTACAACTAATGGAGCATCACTAACATCTAACGTGTCTCAAATCGTTAATGCAGATAATTCTTATGCAACAAATAGCACGACACTTTCCCAAGTCTCCGGCATCTCTCCTTTTGTGAGCAGCACACAATCAAGACAACTTATTTTAAAGGGTATCGATATAAACGGTAAAGCTTTTAACGCAACTATAGATCTTAAGCAAAGCGGCTCAACTTTCTCAGTTGATGGCGGTACAACAAACTACCCAATCTACAGTATGGCAACCCCAAGAATAGCTACAAATGGTAATGATGTTACATATCAGCAATTAAGTGATGTTGTAAATATGATAGTAAGCAACAATCTTCCATTATCTACGTCGAGTCCAACAGCATATGATACGGCTATTGCAAATGCCGATATACAATCTACTGTGAAATTAAATGATCAAGGTCAGCTTACATTTACACAAAATAACGCAAACATTACAAAAGCACAAATAAGTCTATATGATGCAAATAGTAATAGTACCGCCTCTTCATCACCTGCTGCTTTAGAATTTAATGCAAATAAAGCTAATACTGTTTCTGACCCAAAAACAAACTTTTTTTCTGCTTTGAGTGAAGCTATTTCATCGGTTTCTAAAAATCAAATTTACCCCGATTCGACTCTGGGAAGTCAGACTAGTATAGGTATAGAAAATTCCATAACCATGATAACTAACCTTATAAACCATGTAACAAAAGTACACTCTCTTTCAGGTGTACAAACACAATCACTGCAACAAGCCGCAGATACTACCAGTATGCTTAAAGTCAGTACACAGATAGTTCAATCGTCAGTGATTGATACAAATATTGCCGAAGCCACTGCAAGGCTAAGTCAGTTACAATTAAATCAACAAGCTTTGTATGCCAGTTTGTCAAAAGTATCAAAGTTATCATTGGTCAATTATATATAAGCTGATTTTTGATATACTCCATGCCTTAAAGATAAAAGCTTTATACGCTTTTTATTATTGTTATAAATAGGATATTTTTTGCGTAATATTTTTTATATCATTGTATTTGGAGTTTTGATATATTTAGGTATATCAACGGTTGTGGCTGATAGCTCTATAGTTGGAAATTATGGTCATGCATTTGCAGTGTTTAATCATAGATATTTTGGTTATCTGTCTTATATCTATCCGTTTTTATTTTTATATCCATTATATAAGATATATAAGTTTTCTGTACTTACTTCAAGACGGTTGGAGATCATTATAGCTTCTATCGTGCTTTTTTTTGCTATGGAAATATTACAAGCCGTTTTAATCTCCAATGATCTACGAGGTAAGCTAGGTTCTGACTTTATAGAGTTTATTTCTCCATATATCGGTATTTTTGGTGTATGGCTGGTTGTACTTACATTGGTATTGATATCTTTTAGTATTTTATACGATTTTGAATTGTACCAATTCAGAGATAAACTATTATTTGCGTACTCTGATGCTGCAAAAAAGGATACTGAAGAAGACACCAAAGAAGACATTTTGGACGAGCCATCATATATTCGCAAGCATATTGATATTAAAAAGGATGTAAAACCTCCTTTGCATCAACAAAAAGAGAATATATCTGATATTTTAGTATCAAACAACGCCACCTCATCAGCAGAAGAGACAGCATCAGCAAAAGAAGCAGCTATTCCAAAGTGCAATATTATAGTAGATGAATTGGAAGAGAATAAAAAACTATTAGAATCAATCGAAAAAGGCAAAACTGAAAAACCTAAAAATTTTAAACTTCCAACAAGTCATTTTTTACAAAAACCGCCTAAAAAAATAAATACCGTTGATGAAGCTGAACTTGATGATAAAATAAAAGATCTTATAGAAAAACTATCTCATTTTAACATAGATGGAGATGTGATACGAACTTATGCCGGTCCTGTGGTCTCGACATTCGAGTTTAAGCCGGCTGCAAATGTAAAAGTCTCTAAAATCTTAAATCTTCAAGATGATTTAGCGATGGCTCTGCGTGCACAAACTATCCGTATTCAAGCGCCGATACCCGGTAAAGATGTAGTTGGTATTGAGATACCAAATCATACGGTAGAAACTATATATTTACGAGACTTGATAGAGAGTAAGTTATTTATAGAGTCAAAATCACCGCTTACTATTGTACTTGGTAAAGATATTGTCGGGAAGCCTTTTATTACTGATTTAAAAAAGCTTCCACATCTGCTAATCGCAGGCACAACGGGAAGCGGTAAGAGTGTAGGGATAAACTCTATGATTTTGAGTCTGCTTTATAAAAATTCGCCGGATAAGTTGCGCTTGCTTATGATAGATCCAAAAATGCTGGAATTTTCTGTATATAATAATATCCCACATCTTCTCACTCCTGTGATCACACAGTCCAAACAAGCAGTTATTGCATTAAATAATATGGTAACTGAAATGGAACGTCGTTACACCATGATGAGTGATACGCGTACAAAAAATATTGAAAATTATAATGAAAAGATTTCTAAAGAGGGAGGCGAAGAGTTGCCGTATATTGTAGTTATTATTGATGAATTGGCTGATTTGATGATGACAAGCGGAAAAGAAGTTGAACACTCAATAGCAAGATTGGCACAAATGGCTAGAGCGGCGGGTATTCACCTCATAGTTGCTACGCAAAGACCGTCAGTTGATGTTGTAACGGGACTCATCAAAGCAAATCTTCCTTCTCGCATAAGTTATCGAGTCGGACAAAAAGTCGATAGTAAGATTATTTTGGATCAGCAGGGTGCAGAGTCCCTGCTTGGACGTGGGGATATGTTATTTACTCCTCCCGGTGCTACAGGGCTTGTACGTTTGCATGCGCCTTGGAGCAGTGAAGAAGAGATTGAGCATATTGTAGAGTTTATCAAATCTCAAAGAGAGCCAAATTATGATAAGAGTTTTTTACTAGAGGATAACGAATCATCTCAAAACTCTTCTAACAATACATATACGGAACTAGATCCTTTGTATGATGAGGCAAAATCTATTATTTTAAGCGAAAAAAAAACCTCCATATCCTATCTTCAACGAAGATTGCAAATAGGATACAATAAATCAGCCAGATTGATAGAACAATTAGAAAATAACGGTGTGCTTTCTAGTCCAAATACAAAAGGTGTTAGAGAGATTTTGTAGTCTTTTGTTACTAAAAGATACATCTAAAATTAAATTTTTTTATCATATGTTTACATTTGTAACATATCGATATAATAAATATTTTTTTAGCTATAATTCAAATATATCTTAAAATTAATTACACAGGAGTCGGTATGACTTTTATAGAACAATATAATAAACATGTACAGGAGCGGGCAGAGCTTGGTGTGCCGCCGCTTCCTTTGGATGCAAAGCAAACTGCAACTTTGATTGAAATGATTAAAAACGGTGAAGGTGATATAAATTTCAATCTTGATTTACTTAAAAATCGGATTTCTCCGGGTGTTGATGAAGCAGCCTATGTTAAAGCTGCATTTTTAAATGATGTAGTTAAAGGGGGTATTGAGGTAGAGGCTATTTCTCCTGCATATGCTGTTGAATTGCTTGGTATGATGCTAGGAGGATATAATATTAAGCCTTTGATTGATGCATTATCTTCTTCAAAAAAAGATGTTGTTCAAAAAGCGATTCAAGCGCTAAAGCATACCCTTCTTGTGTATGATGCTTTTAATGACATTGAAGAGTTGTATAAAAAAGGTAATCAAGCAGCTAAAGAGGTGATGGAGTCATGGGCAAATGCAGAGTGGTTCACATCTAAAGCACCGTTAGCCGATGAAGTTAAAGTGACTGTGTTTAAGGTTGAGGGTGAAACAAATACAGATGATCTTTCTCCGGCATCTGAAGCCTTTACGCGCTCAGATATTCCACTTCATGCAAACTCTATGCTATCTGCAAAGATGGATAAACCTTTAGAGATTATAAAAGAGTTAAAAGCCAAAGGCAATCCAGTAGCATATGTAGGAGAGGTTGTAGGGACCGGTTCTAGTCGTAAATCAGGAGTAAATTCCGTGCAATGGCATTTAGGCGTAGATATTGCAGGCGTTCCCAATAAAAGAACAGGCGGAGTAGTGCTTGGCGGTACGATAGCCCCGATATTTTTTGCTACATGTGAAGATTCGGGTGCTCTTGCTATAGAGCTTGATGTATCTAAAATGAATACAGGTGATGTTATCTCCATCTTCCCATATAAAGGTAAAGCATATAAAGACGGTGAGCTGATTGCAACATTTAAGTTACGACCAAATACCATTACCGATGAGGTTAGAGCAGGTGGACGTATTCCATTGATTATCGGGCGAGGACTTACTACAAAAGCGAGAAAAAGTCTTGGTTTGGGTGTTGATGATATTTTTTTGCGTCCTGAACAACCCGCAGACAATGGTAAAGGCTTCACATTGGCTCAAAAAATGGTAGGTCGTGCGTGCGGAGTAGATGGTATTAAGCCTGGTGTATATTGTGAGCCAATTATCTCAACAGTCGGAAGTCAAGACACCACGGGACCCATGACAAGAGATGAGATAAAGGAGCTGGCATCACTTGGTTTTGGAGCAGATTTGGTCATGCAGTCTTTTTGTCATACAGCAGCTTACCCAAAACCATCAGATGTTCAGATGCAACATTCACTACCTGAGTTTATCTCCAATAGAGGAGGCATCTCTTTACGCCCCGGTGATGGCATCATCCATTCATGGTTAAATAGGATGGTATTGCCAGATACCGTAGGAACCGGTGGTGACAGCCATACACGTTTTCCAATAGGTATTAGTTTTCCGGGCGGTTCTGGTATAGTTGCTTTTGCGGCAGTGACCGGTAGTATGCCGCTTACCATGCCAGAATCTGTTCTTGTTAGATTTCATGGAGAGATGCAGCCGGGTATTACACTTCGTGATTTAGTTAATGCTATACCGTATCAAGCTATTAAAGACGGATTGTTGACTGTTCCAAAAGCAGGTAAGAAAAATATTTTTGCCGGACGTATTTTAGAGATTGAAGGACTTCCTAAGCTTAAATGTGAACAAGCTTTTGAAATTTCAGATGCCAGTGCGGAGAGAAGTGCTGCAGCATGTGCTATAAAGCTTGATAAAGAGCCTATTATCGAGTATATCAAGTCTAATATTGTGCTTTTACAGCAGATGATAGAAGCCGGTTATGAAGATAAGCGTACAATTGCAAGAAGAATTGAAAAAATGCAAAATTGGATAGAGAATCCAAAACTATTATCAGCAGATCAAGATGCGGATTATGCTGCAGTTATAGATATTGATTTAAATAAAATAACAGAGCCGATTTTAGCTTGTCCAAATGATCCGGACGATGTAGCCACGTTAACAGAGATTCTGGCAGATCCAAGTCGTCCTCATATTATCGATGAGGTATTTGTTGGCTCTTGTATGACCAACATAGGGCACTATCGGGCTCTTGGAGAGGTTTTAAAAGGTGAAGGTGCAGTACCTACCAGACTTTGGGTTTGTCCTCCTACTAAAATGGATGCCAAAGAATTAACAGATGAAGGCTATTATTCTATTTATGGGGCAGCCGGTGCTAGAACAGAAGTACCCGGCTGTTCACTTTGCATGGGTAACCAGGCAAGAGTTGCTGAAGGTGCAACTGTGTTTTCAACCTCAACAAGGAACTTTGATAATCGTTTAGGTAAAGATGCGAAAGTATATCTAGGTTCAGCAGAACTAGCGGCAGTGTGTTCGATTCTCGGATATCTGCCCACAAAAGAGGAATATTTAAATATTGTTCCTAAAAAGATAGGTGGAAAAGAGGATGAAATCTATAAATATCTAAATTTTAATTTGATAGATAACTACAAACTTTAGCATATAAATCAAAATAGCTTTTACTTGTAAAAGCTATTTGTCTATTTACCTATTGATTAGATCATAATTGCTTGGGATTGTTGCATGAAAGATATACTTTGGAATTGGCTTGTTTTGTTCTTGATGAGTAAATATAATTGTAATCTTGTTTTGCAATTGGTCATGGTAAGTAATTGAGACAATTTTATTGTTATCGGTCGTTAGGTATATTTTAGTTTTATTAAAAAATGACTGATATTGATTTGGTGACATTTGTTTAGCATTTTTTAAGATATTAAAAAACGGTAATGTGTTATTAATTCTTGTGACAATAGCCTGCTGGATAAGAGGTTGGATAATTGTAATTTGATTATTATTTACATAGACCGTTTTTTGAATTGGCTTTTTATAGCTCCATTTAATCATACCGGGCAGTTTTGCCTGAATTGTTCCGCTGTATCTTATTTGAGTATGTTTTGATCCATTAATAGTTTGTGTAAAATCAGCAGAAAATGTTTTGATATGAAAATTTAATGCGACTAAATTGACTGCTACTATTGCCAACGAGATTATTTTTTTCATTAATATCCATTTTTTTTTGGAATTATATCCTATTAGATATTTACATATTATTTAATATGATATTAATATATCAATAATTTACCTTTAATGTGTTAGAATTTTACAATTTAAAATATAAGGTTTATGATGCTACAAGCATTTATGGGAAAAATAATCGGTACGACTAATGATAGAGCTTTAAAAAAATATAGTTCAAGAGTTAAACAAATTAATGCTTTAGAAGATTCATATAAAAATATGAGTGATGAAGAGTTGCAACATGCTTTTGCAAAACTTAAAGATTCTGTTTTATCTAATGAAAAAACCTTAGATGATGTTTTGGTTGATTCGTTTGCGATAACAAGGGAAGTAAGTAATCGCGTGCTTAATATGCGCCATTATGATGTTCAATTAATAGGCGGCATGGTTTTACATGAGGGAAAGATTGCTGAGATGAAAACGGGTGAGGGTAAAACTTTGGTTGCTACCTTACCGATTGTATTAAATGCAATGACGAAAAAAGGAGTTCATTTAGTTACGGTAAATGACTATTTAGCCAGAAGAGATGCAAATGATATGGCTCCTATATATGAATTTTTAGGATATACGGTAGGTGTGGTGCTAGAGAGCATACAAGACCCGCATGAGAAAAGATTGCAATATGAAGCTGATATCACTTATGGAACCAATAACGAATTTGGATTTGATTATTTGCGTGACAACATGAGCTACTCCAAAGAGGAGATGACCCAACGTGGGCACAGTTTTGTTATCGTGGATGAAGTTGACTCTATCTTGATTGATGAGGCAAGAACTCCGTTGATTATTTCAGGTCCCGTTGAGAGATCTTTGCAAGATTATAAGGTGGCAAATGATATTGCGCTGAAAATGCAAAAAGATAAAGATTTTACGGTTGATGAAAAAGATAAGATTATTTTGATAACAGAAGAGGGCATAAAAAAGGCTGAGGCTTTATTTAACGTTGAAAATTTGTATGGTATCGACAATCCGCTTTTATCACATTTTTTAGATCAGGCGCTAAAAGCAAACTATCTGTTTGAAAAAGATGTTGATTATGTAGTAAAAGATTCAGAAGTCGTTATAGTAGATGAGTTTACAGGACGACTTAGTGAGGGAAGACGCTTTTCAGAAGGTCTGCACCAGGCTTTAGAAGCAAAAGAAAATGTAGAAATTAAAGAAGAATCTCAAACCTTAGCAGACATAACTTTTCAAAATTATTTTAGAATGTATGACAAACTCTCAGGTATGACAGGTACCGCGCAAACAGAAGCAACAGAATTTGCTGAAATTTATAAGCTTGATGTGGTTTCTATTCCTACTAATATACCTATTACCAGAGAAGATTTAAATGATCTTATATATAAAACAGAAAAAGAGAAATTTGATGCGGTAATAGCGCAAATAAAGATGTTAAAAGCAAACGGTCAGCCTGTCTTGATCGGTACGGCCTCTATTGAAAAATCTGAACTTTTACATGAACTTTTAAAAAAGCAAAAGATACCTCATACCGTGCTAAATGCAAAAAACCACGAACAAGAGGGCGAAATTATTAAAAATGCCGGCGTTAAAGGCTCTGTGACAATTGCCACAAATATGGCGGGTCGTGGTGTTGATATTAAGATAAATGATGAAGTAAAAAATTTAGGTGGTTTATATATTATAGGTACAGAACGCCATGAAAACAGACGTATTGACAACCAATTAAGAGGACGTTCCGGCAGACAGGGCGATCCTGGATGCACACAGTTTTATCTTTCACTTGAAGATAATCTATTAAGAATTTTTGGCTCAGATAGAATTAAAAGTATTATGGAAAGACTGGGTGTTGAAGATGGTGATTTTATTGAATCAAAAATGGTAACTAGAGCGGTTGAAAAGGCACAGAAGAAAGTTGAGAATCTTCATTACGAGGGTAGAAAGCAGATTGTAGAGTATGACGATGTTGCTAATGAGCAACGAAAAATCGTATATAAGTTTAGAAATGAGCTTTTAAACGAAACATACGATATAGACGGTAAGATAAATGAGATTAGAGAGGAGTATTTGCAGCATCTCTTAACTCAATCAAATATTTTTGATGATACTTCTATGGAAGATGAAAATTTAACAAAATTATCTAAGATTTTAAAAGAAGAGTTAAATTACCATATAGATTTGCAATCCATAAAAGATTTAGAGTATAGCGATATGGTAGATTATATATACACCGATTTAAAAAAATCTTATGATGAGAAAATGTCTGTTTTAGATGAGGAAACAAAAATGCAGGTTCAAAGGGAGTTTTATCTTAAAACACTTGATTTTGCTTGGAGAGAACATCTTTATGTTATGGATAATATGAAGACCGGTATAAGATTACGTGCATATAATCAAAAAGATCCGCTAGTAGAGTATAAAAAAGAGAGTTTTAATCTTTTTAGCGAGTTGGTTGAAAATATTAAATATGATACGATAAAAACACTGCATGTTATTGAATTTGAAGTAGAATCGGCACAAGAAGAGGCTCAAAATTTTACCAACCAAATAAAACAGGAAAGAAAGCAAGATGAGGCTACAATGCTTTTAAATAGACATGACAGTGATGATATTCAAGCTATTAAAAAGAAAGTAGCAAGAAACGAACCTTGCCCATGTGGAAGCGGTAAAAAATATAAAAATTGTTGCGGCAAAAGTGGACCTAAAAAAGGTGTCTTTGCCTCTTGAAGCATATTATAGTCTCTTATCTTTTAAAACGTTTTTTGCGTTTTGATAAAGATCAGCCTTTTATATTCCTCTCTGCCGTACTTGCGTTTGTAGGTATAGCTGTGGGAGTTATGGTTTTAATTGTTGCTATGGCACTGATGAATGGATTTGATAAAGAGTTTAAATCTAAACTGACTATTATGAATTATCCGTTAACTGTATTGCCAAAATTTTATGGTGCGGTTGATAAAACTTTACTAAACAGTCTGCAGCATAGATTCCCTAAGTTAAAATATAGCCCCTATGTAGTATCATCAGTCATTACAAAAAGTGGATCTTTGCTTGAGGGTGGATATATTTTCGGCGTCAATTTTAAAAATGAAGAGTCTGTTAATAGTATCCTGAAAAAATCTTTAAAAGGAAAAACAGTTCATCGCTTTGATGTTGTTGTGGGCAGATCTTTGCTCAATGAATATGATTTAAGTATTAACGATAGACTAATGTATATATTTACACAAGTACAGCCAAACGGTTTTTCCGTATCGCCACAGTTAAAAAGATTTAAGATTATAAGTACGTTTCATTCTGGTTTGGTAGCTTATGACAAGGCTTACAGCTATACTACGCTAAATTCTTTACAGCGAGTTTTAAACATTCCTTTTAATCAATATAACGGTATCCATGTTTTCTCCAAGCATCCACGAGAAATGATTAAAAAATTAAGAAAATTTTTACCAAATACCGTTATTATCAAAGGGTGGTGGCAAGATAATGTAAACTTTTTTGCAGCCCTACAGATGGAGAAGAGATCACTTTTCATAGTTTTAATGCTACTTATTTTAATTGCAGCTATCAATATTATATCATCGCTACTCATGACTGTTATGAATAGACGCGCTGAGATTGCTTTATTGCTTTCTTTGGGTATTGCAAAAAGTCAAATTAAAAAAGTTTTTTTATATTTAGGCATGGTGATTGGAAGCGGGGGTATTTTAGCCGGTACATTGCTAGGTTTTTTAGGTATATGGATTTTGGGTCATTTTGATATTGTAAATTTACCAAAAAATGTATATCCAAGTACTACTTTACCTTTAGATCTAAGCGTATCAGATCTCTTTTTGATTATAGCAGGTGCTTTTATTATTGTAATTATCTCATCATATTATCCGGCTAAAAAAGCCAGTGACGTGGATATTTTGACTGTTTTAAGAAATGAATAAAATATTTATGCCTAAAATAGATTGTTAAAATTTTTTTTAGGCATAACAAGTTCAAAAGGTGATAAAAAAGTTCGCTTGATTATATTAAACGGTGCTAATATAATATCCTTTGCCACGCTGGTTTGAATCTTTGGCTTATCTATGGTACCGGTTATTTTTAAAGATGTAGAGATACTATTTTTATTAAATAAAATATAGCCTACTAACGGGATTTTAGATAGCGTTGAGGCTATATTGGTCTTAAGATTTAAAGCAATATTTAGTTTTCTGGTTTTTAAATCAACTTTTCCTTTGCCGTATATATTTAGTTTTTTAGAACTCAAAGCTATCTCTTTTAATGTTAATATATTGTTTTTATTATTAAAAGCACAATACATTTTTTGCGTAGGCAATCCTTTAGTAGAATAATTGGGCAGGGAAAATGATGTTAGCGCCGGTACGGTGTTGATAAAAGCTAATATGTTGTTTAAAATAGTGTAATTCTTTAATGTGGCGCCTTTTATTTCGATCAGTCCGTCATAGTTTGAGAGATCTCCTCTGAGCGCAAAAGACAAAGTTCCGCCAGATAATTCAGAAGTTGTAAAAATATGATTTATAAAATTATCATTAAATTTTGCACCAAAAAGGTCGAAGTGTCCACGTGAGTTTAGTTTTAGATTTGCCTTTGCATTTTTGTATGTCAAAATTGCCGTCGCAATAGAGTTGATATATAAAATTTGAAGATTATCAAATAAAATTCTTCTGTTTTTGCCGGCATATAAATATCCATTATTTAATGTTATATACATGGCCTTAGACTCGGCTTTTGATTTAAACTGATGTGATTTAAAAAAAGATATAAGTGCCAATATGTTAACGTTGGTGCTAGGTGAAGATATATGAATTTGCTTGTTTATGAGGATGTTTATGCGACTGTTTATTTTTAAGTGTAGAGCTTGTGAGAGTTTGTTGTAACTGCCTGTTATATTATAGTTATGGATTTTTTTAGTATGTTCTATGATAATCGGATATGGAAAATAAACAGAGCCATGCAATAAAAACAGCGTATTGTTTTTTGAAGAAATACTCAAATAGCCACGAGTTAGACTATATTGTTGTAATGGGGATACAAAGTGTGCAAGTTTTGATAAGTTTAGATTTGCCTTCCAATAATGAGGGTATAAAGATATATCAGCACCAAATTGTTTTGAATACAGATGCATAATATGATTTTTGTCCATTAATTTTAAAGAAATAGAATGTTTATCATGCAGTATTTGATTAAATACTGGATTGCCAAGCACTAATTTTTGTATATACAAGTTGCCTGTTTTATCCGTAAAATTATATATGGCACTGATTTTTGCAGAGATATTTTTATCTGCTGTTAATTTAACGGGCCGAATAAAGATTTTATTTTCCTTTAGCTGTATTGATGCATGACCCAAAGTGATATTTTTATCTCCTACTGCCCATCTGCTTAAATTGGTACTAGCAAGTGTTACAAAGCGGTTGTAATTAAATCGTAACGGAAGATTAATCTGATTTAATTTTATAGAATGAAATTTAAACTTGATTAGATTTAAATTAATTTTACCTATTTTTTTTTGTATATTTATATGGCCTTTAAGAAAGAATTTTATATTGTTATTTATATTTATTATTGTGTGTGGTATAGATATTTGACCGGTGTTTACATTGATTGGTAGAGAGACTTTTTTTAGCATGATCAATTGTTTATGGTAGATCCAAACAGATGATGGGATATTAACTTTTGAGTAAAATGGATTTTTTGTATATGTAAGTATTAACGGATTTGTTTTAAGAGCAATGTAGTGTTTGCCTATATTATAACGGAGCCTATCTATTTTACATGTGATATCTGCTGTTTGTTGTTTAAAGTTTATTTTACCGACCATATTGGCTTTAGTGTTGTTATCATCCGTAATTGTCAGCTGGTTTATATTCATAAGATTGTTATTTAAAGAAAGATTTGCCACAGGAACATATACCGTATGACCGCGATAATTAAATAAAGAGTTTTTTGTGCTAAATACTCCTTGTGCATTTATGTGAAAATTATGAAGATGTAGCATTAACTGAAGATATGTATGAGTTTTTGACTTACTTTGGATGAAAGGTATTTGTATGTTGTAATATTTAAGTAAAGAATTTAATTGTTTACTTAGCTGCAAATTACCAAGTATATAGATTCCTATTAGCGGGTCCACACCAAGAGGGTTTATATATAACCAGCTTTTTTGCAGGGATTGATTTAGAAATATCGCATTTTGTGGATATATCTTTATAATACCGTTTTGTATAGTTAATACTGTTTTTGGCGACACGATAGATGCTAGATTTTTATCAAACTTATAACTCATTTGATTAAAATCCATATTGAGTGATAGTTGTTTAAAGGCGTTAGTCGGATTGTTTAGATTCACATGTCCTTGAAAGTTATGCAGTGTGATACTTTTTACATGTAAAGCATTCTCAAAAATCCAAGGCGCTATAGATTTTGGTATAGTAAAGTCATGTAAAATTTTTTGTATATTGGTTATGTTATGTTTACTAAAGAGTCTGTATGTCAAGATATTTTTTTTGATATTAAGTGATAGTAAGAGTGAGATATTGGAATCCAATTTAGCTATAAGCTTTGCATTTAAACTTTTGTCACTGCGCTTTAGTGTGATATTCCCGGAAATACTGATACCTCGTTTTTGATTAATCAGTTTTACTATATGTATATCAATATTTCTATGTTTCGTTTTTATTACGCTTTTTAGTAACCATTGCGAGGATGTGACATCTACAAAGCTTGGCTTGTTTATATTGTAATGGATAATAGAGTGTGTGTTATTAAATCTAAAATCTTTAATAGAGACTTTTTTAAGTATATCTGAGAGTTGTTGCAAATAGTGCACGCCGACAAATATATCGTGCATATATGATTTGTTTGAAACAGAGGTGATATGCTGATTTTTCTGTATAGAGAGTTTCTCTGCTGTTACAATCAGCCCTTTATCCCATTTTATGTATAATTGTTGGATTTTTAAGTGCGTAAGATATAGATTATCTATTTTAATACCATGCAGCAGTAAGCCAAATAATAAAAAAAGAGATAAAATTAAAATGAAAAAAAAGCTAAGAATTACAGAATACATCTTTGCAATTATGTTTTTTATATTTATATCTTTCATGTATTACCTAAATATGAATGTGCGTACTAAACAAATTATTTATATACCAAATGGTTCAATTGATAAAATTATAACACAGTTAAAACACAACAATAATAACATCACAAAGCTAGATAGCTATATCTTAAGACTGTTTGGCTCGCCGCAACACGGATGGATAGATTTAAATAGTACAGATCTTACAAAAGCAGATTTTTTGTTTGCAATATCGCATGCTAAAGCCGCAAAATGTAATATAACATTAATACCGGGTGAGACCACTGTGATGTTTTTAAAGCAACTCTCTAGACAACTGCATTTAAAAGATGATAAACTGCAAATGTTTTATCGTCGCTATGCATATGAACCGGAGGGAATTTTAGTTCCCAATACATATAGTGTTCCTATGGGTATTGATGCTAAAAGTCTTGTATTGCTGTTACTGCATGAGTCCGATATACAAATGAAAAGGTTGTCATACAAATTGTTGGGACATTACAATCAAAAACAGTGGGTAAGATATCTAATCATTGCATCGATAATTCAAAAAGAAGCTATGCCTGGGCAACAGATGTCTTTAGTTAGTTCAGTTATTCACAACAGGCTAAAAAGACATATGCCGCTGCAAATGGATGGAGCCTTAAATTATGGAATATATTCACATAAAATAATAACACCGCAAAGAATAAAAACTGATCATACTTCATACAATACCTATTTACATGTAGGGCTACCAAAATACCCCATATGTAATGTCGGCGTAAATGCAATAACTGCCGCAGTTTTTTCGGCTAAAACATCATATTTATATTTTGTGACTGCTAAAAATGGGAAGTTTTTCTTTAGTTGTAACTTTTCTACACACATACATAACATCAAAAATGCTACAAAATGAAACATTATTTAAACTTTTTACAATCTAGCACAAAGCTTAAAAGATATTAACTTTGTTAGTGTTATTATAAGAACTACAAACTATTAATTTTTATAGATGATTTATAAAACAAGGGAGTTGGCGTGAATCAAGGAAAAAGAGTCGGTATTATCGGTGCCGGTAATGTTGGAGCAACTGTCGCGTATTCGTTGGCAGTTCGCGGTTCTTGCCACGAGATTATTTTACGAGACAATAAAATAGATATTGCAAAAGGCAAGGCGCTTGATATGAGTCAAGCTGCTTCTGCCGTTCGTTCGCATACGGTCGTAACAGTTGCAGAGGATATGTCTGAGCTGACAAATTGTGATGTTGTAGTAGTAACGGCAGGAAGTCCCAGGATGCCTGGTATGAGTCGTGATGATTTATTGATGGTTAATGCACATATTACAAAAGAAGTGGTTAGGGGGGTTGCAAAGTATTCTCCTAATGCAGTTATAATCATGGTATCAAATCCATTAGATGCTATGACATATGTTGCACTTAAAGAGAGTGGTTTTAATCGCAGTAAAGTTATCGGTATGGCCGGAGTGTTGGACAGTTCAAGAATGGCCGCATTTATACAGGAGAAATTAGGATATGGCGGTGGTCAAATCAGGGCTTCTGTTATGGGTGGACATGGTGATGATATGGTGCCTTTGCCAAGATATTCAACGGTCGCCGGAGTACCTCTTACGGATCTGCTCAGTGAAGAAGAGATAGTTGAGGTTGTAACTAGAACTCGTCATGGCGGCGCAGAAATTGTAAATTATCTTAAAAATGCCTCCGCATATTATGCGCCGGCAAAATCAACTAGCATCATGGTCGAAGCAATTTTAAAAGATACTAAGCAGATATATCCATGTGCTGTTGCACTAGACGGTGAGTATGGTTATGAGGATATTGTCTCAGGGGTTCCGACTATGCTCGGTTCTAATGGAGCTGAGAAAATTATTGAAATAACATTGGATGAAAAAGAAAAACAGATGTTTAGTAAGTCGTGTGCTTCGGTTTCAAGATTGATAGATACGTTAAATCAAAACAATTTTTTTAAGGAGAATAGTACAAAATGAAAACTAGAATAGAAAAAGACACTATGGGAGAGATCGAAGTTCCATATGATGCATATTGGGGCGCACAAACACAACGCTCTGTTGAGAACTTTAAGATAGGCGAAGAGACTATGCCGTATGAAATAACTCGTGCATTTTCATATTTGAAAAAAGCTGTAGCACTGGTTAATAAGGATTTAGGAAAGTTAGATGCAAAAAAAGCTGATGCAATTGCCAGGGCTGCAGATGAGATGTTGGCTGGAAAATTAGATGGTAATTACCCTCTTGTCGTCTGGCAGACAGGCTCAGGAACTCAATCTAACATGAACAATAATGAAGTTCTGGCAAATAGAGCCACAGAGATTTTAGGCGGTGATTATAAAACACAGAAGCTAGTTCATCCAAATGATGATGTTAATAAATCACAAAGTTCCAATGATACGTATCCGACTGCTTTACATGTAGCGTCTGTAATCTCTATTGAAGAAAGATTACTTCCCGCAATCGTTAAACTTAAAAATACTCTCAATGAAAAAAGTATAGAATTTAAAGATGTGGTAAAGATAGGCAGAACACACCTTCAAGATGCTACGCCTATTACGCTGGGACAGGAGATAAGCGGTTGGGCAGAAATGCTCAATAAATGTGAAAGCATGATCAGGGTCGCACTAGATCCAGTTAGGGAATTGGCCATTGGCGGAACAGCTGTAGGAACAGGGCTTAATGCACATCCTGAGCTAGGTGAGCGTGTCGCTAAGAAGCTCTCAGAATTAACAGAGCATCAGTTTATAACTGCTCCAAATAAATTTCATGCACTAACATCGCATGATGCGCTTGTATTTGCCCACGGTGCCTTAAAAGCGCTTGCGGCAGATATGATGAAAATTGCCAATGATGTGAGATGGCTGGCAAGTGGTCCACGATGCGGTTTAGGCGAGATTGAAATACCTGCAAACGAGCCGGGAAGTTCTATTATGCCCGGTAAGGTGAATCCTACACAAAGCGAAGCCGTTACTATGGTTGCATGTCAAGTTATGGGTAATGATGCGACAATCGGTTTTGCTGCTAGCCAAGGTAATTTTGAATTAAATGTATTTAAACCTGTTATTGCATACAATTTCTTGCAGTCATCAAGACTTTTAGCTGACTCTATAGTATCGTTTAACGATCATGCAGCAATAGGCATTAAAGCCAATCTTGATAAAATAGATCATTATCTTCATGATTCATTAATGCTAGTTACCGCGCTTAATCCTCATATAGGATATGAAAATTCAGCTAAAATTGCTAAAACTGCTCATCAAAATGGTACGACCTTAAAAGAAGAAGCCATTAAGCTAGGTTTTTTAACTGCAGAAGAATTTGATAGGTATGTTGTACCAAAAAACATGATTAAGCCGACAAAATAATTTAATTAATTTAAGGAGATACATATATGAATATACATGAATATCAAGCAAAACAGATTTTTGCAAAGTATAATGTGCCTACACCAAGAGGTATTGTTGCCAATACACCGGATCAAGCGGCGGCTAATGCGGCTGAATTAGGAGGCAGTGTTTGGGTAGTAAAAGCACAAATACATGCCGGAGGTCGTGGTCTTGGCGGTGGTGTGAAGTTGGCACATTCTATAGAAGAGGTCAGACAATTAGCAAGTGAAATATTGGGCATGAATCTTGTAACTCATCAAACAGGTCCCCAGGGAAGAAGAGTTCATAAGGTGTATATTGAAGAGGGCGCCGACATAAAAGATGAATTTTATCTTGGCGTTGTTTTAGATCGTGCAAAAGAGATGCCTGTTATCATGGCTTCTACCGAAGGTGGTATGGAGATAGAAAAAGTTGCACAAGAGACACCTGATAAAATTATTAAAGTAGCTGTTGATCCTACTATCGGTTTTCAGGGCTTTCATGGACGGGAATTAGTTTATGGTTTAGGCATTACTGACCCCGCGCAGCAGAAAAAGTTTATTAATTTTGCGTCTAAAGTATATACAGTATATATGGATAATGATGCAGAGCTTATTGAGATAAATCCTTTAATAAAAACAGGCAGTGGTGATTTTTTAGCGCTTGACGGCAAGATGAGTTTTGATGATTCAGCATTGGGTCGCCATCCTGAGATTGAGGATATGCGCGATATTTCAGAAGAAGATCCCGATGAGAGAGAAGCAAGTCAATATGGTTTGTCATATGTTAGTCTCGATGGTGAAATAGGATGTATGGTTAACGGGGCAGGGCTTGCTATGGGAACTATGGATACTATAAATTATATGGGAGGAACACCGGCAAATTTTCTTGATGTCGGCGGAAAAGCGAATGCTCAAACTGTCGCAAAAGGGTTTGAAATTATTTTGAAAAATTCAAATGTAAAAGCTATTTTTGTTAATATTTTCGGTGGAATTGTAAGATGCGATAGAATTGCCAATGGTATTTTAGAAGCAACAACCATGGTTGATGTACATGTGCCAGTTATCGTAAGACTAGACGGTACAAATGCTAATGAGGCATCAGAAATATTGGCTAATGCTAAAATTAAAAATGTAATAGTGGCAAATGATTTGGCAGACGGTGCTGCTAAAGCAGTTGCAGCGGCAAAAGGAGAATAATTTATGAGCATTTTAGTAGATAGGGATACAAAAGTAATTGTACAGGGTTTTACCGGTAAAGAGGGTACGTTTCATGCTGAACAATGTTTAAACTATGGAACATTGATTGTTGGAGGCGTGACTCCAAATAAAGGCGGACAGACGCATCTAGGAAAACCTGTTTTTAATACGGTCAAAGAAGCCATTGCCGCAACAAATGCAACTGTCAGTATGATTTTTGTACCGCCGGCATTTGTCGGTGATGCTGTGATGGAAGCTGCTGATGCTGGTATTGAATTGGCTGTTATTATCACTGAAGGTGCTCCTGTTAAAGATATGCAAAGTGCTAAAGCTTATGCTGTTAAACACAATATGAAAACTATAGGTCCAAACTGTCCGGGTATAATTACGGCCGAGGAGTGTAAGATAGGTATTATGCCGGGAATGGTGTTTAAAAAGGGTAATGTAGGTTTGATATCTAAAAGTGGAACACTGACATACGAGGGTGCAAATCAAGTTTGTAATGAAGGCTTTGGTATTAGTACGGCAGTAGGTATTGGCGGAGATCCAATTATCGGTCTGTCTTATAAGCAGCTACTAGCTATGTTTGAAGAAGATCCGCAAACTAAGGCGATTGTTATGATAGGTGAAATTGGCGGCGATCTAGAAATCCAAGCGGCTAAATATATTAAAGAAAATATTACAAAACCCGTAGTGGCCTTTATTGCAGGGCAAACAGCTCCTAAAGGCAAGCGAATGGGGCATGCCGGGGCAATTATTAGCGGAGGTGCAGGCACTGCCAAAGAAAAAATGGATGCGCTAAAAGAGGCGGGAGCCGAGGTTGTTGTATCGCCGGCAGATATAGGTAAGGCAATTGCTAAAATTTTAGGTTCTTAATATTTTTTTAAGATTAAGAGTTTAATATACTGCTAGTTAACAAAATTCATTTTAAAATAAAAGGAGAATATATGGGAACATTTCAAACAGTAAATCCGGGAAATCAACCTGTCTGGGTCAACACCAATAATTGTAAGGCATGTGATATTTGTGTATCTGTATGCCCGTCAGGTGTGCTCGGCATGCGTTACGATCCATCATCAACATTAGGCGCCATGATATCTGTAGATCATCCAGAGGCTTGTATAGGATGTAATGAATGTGAACTTTCATGTCCGGATTTTGCTATCTATGTAGCAGATAAAAAAGAGTATAAGTTTGCTAAATTAACAGATGATGCAAAAGCTCGTCAAAAACAAATTGCATCAAATAATTATATGTCACTTGATGAAAAAGGAGTTAGATAATGGCAAGAGAAGTAATTTCAACCGGCAATGAGCTAGCCGCTAAAGCCGCAATTGAAGCCGGTGCTAGATTTTTTGGAGGATATCCGATTACTCCATCATCAGAAGTTATGCATGTATCATCTGATTTGTTGCCAAAAGTTGGCGGAGTGGCGATACAGATGGAGGATGAAATAGCAGGTATATCATCTGCTCTTGGAGCATCAATGAGCGGCGTGAAAGCATTTACGGCAACATCGGGTCCCGGTATTTCACTTAAGGCCGAGCAGATAGGATTAGGCTTTATCGCTGAAATTCCATTGGTGATAATAAATGTTATGCGTGGCGGTCCATCAACCGGTCTTCCGACTCGTGTATCACAAGCAGATATTGGTCAAGCTCAATATCCGACGCATGGAGATTATGCATCTGTTACGCTTTGTGCAGGTTCGTTAACTGAATGTTATACACAGACGGTGCGTGCTTTTAATTTAGCTGAGAAGTATATGACTCCTGTTTTTATATTACTTGATGAAACTATCGGTCATATGCACGGTAAGGCGATATTGCCAGATATTGAGGAAGTAGAAGCAGGTATAGTTAATCGTGCTACATTTAACGGTGATCCAAAAGATTATAAACCGTATGATGTTCCGATGAATAAACCGGCTGTACTTAACCCGATGTTTAAGGGATATCGTTATCATGTAACAGGCTTGCATCACGGTGCGGAAGGTTTTCCGACTGAAGATGCTGCTCAGTGTGAGTTTAATATCGAAAGATTAGTCGGTAAAATCAATACAGTAGCTGCGCAAGAAAATGGCTTAGATGATTTGCCTGATTATGAAGAGTACATGTTAGATGATGCGGAGATTTGTATTATTGCTTACGGTTCAATCGGTCTTGGTGCTTATGAAGCTGTTCAAAAACTTCGTGCACAAGGTATTAAAGCCGGAATGTTTAGACCAATTTTATTATGGCCTAGTCCAGCAAAAAAGCTAGCTGAAATAGGCAAGAAGTTTAAAGATAAAATCTTTGTAACCGAGTTGAATATGGGGCAATATTCAAAAGAGATTGAAAGAATTATCAAACGTGATGATTTTACTACGCTTAATAAAGCAAACGGACGTCCGATTGCACCTGCTGAGATGGTAGAAAAAGTTAAGGAGATGATGTAATGGCTTTTAATTATGATAAATATTTACGTGTAAATAAAATGCCGACACTTTGGTGTTGGGGCTGTGGTGATGGCGTTATACTAAAAGCAACCATCCGTGCTATTGAGAAATGTGGTTGGGATATGGATAAAGTTTGTATCGTCTCAGGTATCGGTTGTTCCGGCCGTTTTAGCTCATACATTGATTGTAACACAGTTCATACGACTCACGGCCGCACTGTTGCTTACGCAACCGGTATCAAGCTTGCAAATCCTGATGTTAATGTGATTGTAGTAGCCGGTGACGGTGATGGACTTGCTATCGGCGGAAACCATACTATACATGGCTGTCGCAGAAATATTGATTTAAACTTTATTTTAATCAATAACTTTATCTATGGCTTGACAAATTCGCAAACATCACCGACAACACCACGAGGCATGTGGACGGTTAGTCAAAAAAATGGAAATATTGATCCTACTTTTAATGCTTGTAATTTGGCTATTGGAGCAGGGGCATCTTTTGTTGCGCGTGAGAGTGTAATTGATCCGAAAAAACTTGAAAAAGTATTGATTAAAGGCTTTCAACATAAAGGTTTTAGCTTTTTTGATATTATGTCAAACTGCCATATTAATCTTGGGCGTAAAAATAAAATGGCAAATGCTATGGAGAATCTTGAATGGATTGACGGTATCACCGTTGCTAGTAGAAAATGGGAAGCATTACCAGAAGATGAAAAGTTCAATAAATTTCCAACCGGTGTCTTGCGGGATGTTGAGCAGGAAGAGTATTGTGAAATGTATGCCAAAATCCAAGATGCCGCTCAAGGCAAACGTGCAAAACTTACTCAAGACGATTTTGAGAAGAAAATATAAAGGAGTCCTATATGAGAAATACTTTACGTTTTACAGGAGTAGGCGGACAAGGAGTTTTACTAGCTGGTGAGATTATGGCAGCTTGTAAAATCAAAGAGGGTGGATATGGTCTTAAGACAGCTACATATACATCTCAAGTTCGTGGTGGTCCTACGGTTGTTGACATAACACTTGACGATAATGAGATAAGATATCCTTATGCCAATGAAGGTGAAGTTGATTTTATGCTTTCAGTGGCAGATGTAAGTTATCAGCAGTTTAAAAATGGTGTGAGACCGGGTGCAATTATAGTAATTGATCCTAATCTTGTTTATCCAACTGATGAGGATAGACAAAAATGGAAAATTTACGATATTCCTATTATTACTATCGCTAAAGAAGAGGTTGGTAATGTAATTACTCAATCTGTTGTAGCATTAGCTATTACAAATACGATGACAAAAGTTTTGGATGAACAGACGCTGATTGACACAATGTTATCTAAAGTACCCCCTAAAGTTCATGAGGCAAATAAAAAAGCTTATGAACTAGGTAAAAAATATGCTCTACAAGCTATGAAATCGTAGCTTGTAGATATAGCCTCTATCTATCTTCTTATCTATATCTTTTCTTAAACCATCTGTTTCAAAATGTTACATAAATAAATTCTTGTAGTTATTTTATAATTTTTTATGCTTATTTTAATTTTTACAACAGTATCATTATTATAATTTTAATATAAGGGTGTTAGTATCTTATTATTATTTTTTATTTTTATATCTATTATAATTTCTATTGAAGATATAAAGACAGGTTATATCAAAGATATAATTGTTTTACCGGCAATCGTTGGATTACTTTTGTTAAAGTTGCTTTTTTATAAACTTCAGTTAGGTGATATTTATGCTGTTTTATTAGTCTTTTTTTTATTTACGATGTTTATTGCTTTAAATTTAAAGTTTGGTGGCGGTGATATTCGTTTTGGAGTTTTTTGTGCTCTTTTTTTAGGTCTGCATCCTATAGGATGGTTTATTTTACTTAGCGGTATTTTACAGATAATTTTTTTGTATTTAACAAAAAAAGAAACCTTTGCGTTTGCGCCTGCTATGAGTCTAGCAACAGTCGTTAGTTACTTTATAGTAAACATATAGTGGAGTTATAGATGAAACGAAATGGATCAGCAGCATTTGTTCCTTTATTGATTGGCGTGATGTTTATCTTTTGGTTTATCTGGTTTTTAGGACAGGAGGGCGATAACACTCACAAGATTAATCGCCTTGAAAACTTACAAAATTTGCAGCATCGCCTGTTGAGTGCCGCTATTAACAGAAAAATTGAGTTAATGCAGGTTGATGATTCAAATGATACTGACGTTGATGGGAAGATTAATGGCTATATACGCAATATGATGCATGCAAATCATATATATAAAGGTAAGATATGAAAAAATCGATATTAGTTCTAAGCTGTTTTATTGTTGCTGGAGTATTTGCACAAAATACAACAACTACAACAACATTTTCAAAACTATCTAATATTTCAACAGATAAATATGGCAATACCGTATCCAAGCAAAAAGTTACGATATCTACAAAAAATTTTAAAATTAATAATTTTTGGGGTAAGTTTAGTAATCCTAAGAGCCAGTCTATATATTCGAATATATCAACTACGGGTATCTTCTCACTCTCAACTGAGGCTTCTTTTGTTTGTCGTGATGGAAGCCTTGATCTAAATGGATGTTCCGGTCAAAAACCTTTTATTGTCAATACTGGAACATTTACAAATCCGAATTTACAAAAAGGTATTGATGATAATACCTTGCCGCAAGGAGAATATCGTATTCCTTATGGAAGTGCTAAAAGTTATACTCCATCAAACATTAGTTCATTTTATGCCATTGATACATATCGAAATAAGAAATATTTTACAAAATCTGTAACTGTTACAAAACAAGCAAGTGGTGAAGGTTTTTTTAATTATCTACTCTCTTTGATTAAAAATTACTTTTCTCTTAAAACAACAACATATAACCCAATGAATCCATCTCTTAGCAACTTAAGAATAAGATATGTTGAAAATATAACCTATGGAATCGATCAGGCAAGTCAAGCACACTCTGGCACAATCTTTATTTCTCAGCCAAACAAAGCAACAAAAGATAAAATTTCGCTTCTTGATTACAACAATCAATCTACTACACAGACTACGGGATGCAGTGGGTTAATATTTGATTACAATCTGGATTCTCTTACATGTAAAATCATACAGTTTTTTAATATATCAAGCTGGATGCCTTTTGTCAATGATCGTGATAAAACTGTTATTACAACGACTTCTATGGTAACGGATACCGAAAACACGTTATTGGCATTGGCCGGTAAACTAAACCATACTGACTATCTAAGTAATATTTCTACAACATCTGTTTCGGGTGGAAAAGGTTCAAACTTTTTAGTCCAACTTCTCAAACCTGCGTCATATATGTTTAAGTCTATGATACATCTTTTTTTCGGCTCAAAGTCCACAAACACAACACAGCTTGCAGATGTGCAATTTAAATTCAAAAAACCTGTACCGCTTGCATTTATTATTGTAAAAAATAATATTGTCTCAGGTATCAAGCAGATGCTTTTAACAGGAATTGAGAGTGTGTATGGTACAAACGTAACACAGTGTACGGTTAAGCAAAATAATGCTAAACAGGTTGGATATATATCGGTTGAGTTTAAAACTGATGCGACAAAATTAAATCAGGGATACCGATTTATTCATACTATATCAACTTCTTCTTATTTTTCTCAAACAAAAACACCGCTAAGTAAATTAAATACTAGTTATTATTCAGTTTTAAATCCTACTGTCACAAAATGGGGCTTCCCGTTTAAAATATTTAAAAAATACACTATAAAACTGACAACCAAAGATTGGCTTGGATGGTGCAGAAGAAACCAGGGGCAGCAGTCTTCACTTCTTGGTTCATTATTTGGTAATTTTTTACAGCTTTTTGCAAAAAAATCTACTAATCCAACTAAAAATCAAGCAATAGATTCATTACTTCATAATCTTGGATTTACAGTCGTCAGTTATCAGCAACAAGTACACAATAATCTTATTTTAGATCTAAAAAATACTTCATCCTTTAAGATAGGACAGCCGGGCACAACAACACATTTTAAACTGCTTAACGTCATGCAAGGTATAAGATAATGATAGTTGCGTATGTTTCACAGGCTGATATGGAGTGTTATAATAAATTTGTTGATGAATTTGAAGATGTTAGAAATTTTGCCAACATAAACGAGTTCATCAACTTTTATGCCACAAATAACAATAGAGATATAGTTTTAATTTATAGAGTTGAATCTATAAATGAACTACAAATACTCACATCTATGCATTTTAAAAATAATATTTATATAATAGTAATAGGTAAAGATGATATAGAGTTTTCACTACAAGCAGGCAAAATAGGCGTTGATGCTTATATTAACGATAGCAGTCCCAGTAAAGTTGTAGATATACATAGGCTGGTTATTGACTCCCGGCTTGTTATAAAACACAGAAAAGGAAAAAGCAATATTTCTGTTTTTACGGGTATTAGCGGCGGGATTGGTACTACAACAATTGCCATGAACACAGCCAGATGCCTAGCAGATGAGTATCAAGATAAAAATGTTTTATTTTTAGATTTTGCCTATACAAAAGCAATATCAAATCTTTTTTTCAACATTATAAATCCAGAAAAATATATTATAGATATTGCTACGATGCCAAATTTAGAAGTTGAAGAGTTGTTTAATAGCGGTTTATATAAAATATCAAATAATTTGTTTGTTGTGCCCGGAATTCAAAAACATACAGACAGAGAAGATTTGGACAAACATGAAAATATTCAAAAATTTTTAAATTTTATCAATTTTATCAAAGAGAAATTTGATTTTATTATCATAGATATTGGTGTTTTTGAAGATGTCGAGCTAGAAGTTGATATTCAAGAAATGGCTGATGAAATTTTTGTTATTGCTGAATTTAGCATCCCGTCGATGTCTATTTTAAAAACATATATAGATATTATTGATAAAAGTGGGTGGTATAACAAAACACGTATCATAGCAAATCGTGTAGATTCTTTTGGAACAATAACCCAAGAGGATGCTAAAAAAATACTCTCAAGAGGATTGAAGCATCAATTTGAGATAGATTTTTCCTTACCAAACGATGCCGCCCATTGCAGGGAGTGCTGGAATGAGGCAAAGCTTATATATGACTTGTATCCAAATGCGCCTTTGAGTCAACAACTATTATTGCTGACAAGACAGTTTTTTACATATCATCAACATTTCGAAGATAATAAAAAAATGGTGCTGAAAAAACCTGACAATTTCTTATCAAGGCTTAAGCAATGGCTCTAAAAGATAAGATAAGATTTTTAAAAAATACGACGAAAATAGAGCAGAAATCAACATCTGCTATCGCAGATTCAATCTGCAATCAGGTTTGTTTTCCGCTTATGTACAGAGATGGAACTTACTATAAATTAGCATGTCTGATATACGATGATTTTGTTGAAAAATTAAATATAAATGGTACTTTAACCGAGCAGATGATCCGAGATGTCGTCATTAAGCATATCTCTGAGTATTCCATTCCAAAAGCTGTTTTAAAACATGAGATTTCAGAATTTGTGATTAATAATCTGTTATATTTTGGACCAATTACCACTCTGATAAAACTTGCCGGAGATAATTTAAATGATATTTTAATTAATACAAAAGATTATATTGATATTATTTACGCCGGTCAAACAATCTCTACTCCACTTTGTTTTAGAAGTGAAGAGGAGCTTAAAAAGATAATCAACAGAATGCTCTCTACATCAAACAGAAAAGTCGATGAATCACATCCTATTGCATCTGCAAAATTAATAGACGGATCAAGATTAGAAGTCCAAATACCGCCAGTTGCGGCAAATTTAAATAAAGATGGAGAGCCTGGAGCTTACGTTACATTGCGAAAGTTTCGTGAGATTCCACTTCTTTTTGAATCACTTATAGATTCCGGTATGATGGACCTTAAAATGGCATATTTTTTAATCAATGCTGTTAAAGGCAAGCTAAATATCGTTGTCTCCGGCGGAACTTCAAGCGGTAAAACTACCTTTTTAAACTCTTTAACAAGATTTATAGATGAAGGCGACCAATTATTAACTATAGAAGATACCAAGGAGATGAAACCACAGATGCCGTGTCACTCTATAAGATCATTTGAGGCTCGCCCTCCAAATGAAGAGGGAGTCGGTGAAATCAGTATCGAAGCACTGCTTAAGACCGCACTAAGGTCAAGCCCAAGACGTATCATTGTAGGAGAATGCAGGGGTCCTGAAATCGTTACGATGCTAAATGCTATGAATACAGGGCATCCCGGTTCTATGACAACCATACACTCCGATGATACAAAAGAGGCAATTGTTAGAATCGAAAATATGTTTTTAGAAGCCCGCCCGACTGCCAATATGGGTTTTGTACGCTCACAAATTATTTCAGCTGTCGATTTGATTGTTCAGTTAATTAGATTTCCAGACGGCACAAGACGAATAGTTAAGATTTCTGAGCCTGAAAAAAGAGTGGAAGAGAGTGGAGTTGTCGCAATGCTTGATCTTTTAGAATTTAAAAGATTAGGCGGGAGCGCAAATCCTATGAATTCGCATGGAGAATTTATAGCAGTATCTGCATCTTCGAGGGCTATTAAAAAAATGTTAGATAATGGTGTCGATATGGATAGTAGAATTTTTGATAACGACTTTGTAGTTACAAAAGATATGATTATAGATGAATTAATTCAGTTTCCTCCATCAAGAATGTGTGGGTGGAAAGAAAATTATATGGCTGAAATTATTCAAAATTCATACAGTGACGGTAAAAATATTGTAGAGAGATGGTCAAACTTATAAAATGAAGATTATCATTGAGGTTATTTTACTTTTTATCAGCAGTAGCGCTTTAGCAGTGCTGGTGTTACAAATATTTGGATATTTAAAAAAAGCATATCAATTACGAAGTATTAAACAGATGATCTCAATAGGTAGCTCTAGTAGTCCAGAATTGCTTGATTATAAAAATATATCACAAAAGAGATCGTTTTTAAGTAAGTTAAATAGTAAAAAAATGCTTTTAGGCATAGAGAATATTTCCAATATTGTTTTGTTTTTTGTAGAAATTATTTTTTTATCGTTATGTATATTGATTTTTTCTGTATTTTTAAAAAATATTTATATCGGTGTTATTCTTGGCTTATTGGTTGGGAGCGGTATTTCATATTGGATTATAGAATTAATTATATCATACAGAACGATACAATTTAATCGAGCTTTGGCGATTGCCATTTCCGTATTGGTGAAAATGATGAAAAATGGTGTAGGTTTTGAGCAATCACTACAAAAAGCTGTAGATATTTCAAGCTCTGTTATGCTTAAAAAGTTATTTGGTAGATTTTTTCATGAAAAAAATACAATCGGAGAAGAAGAGGCATTTAATAATATGAATAAATATATCAAGTCGCGTGAATTAAAGATATTTGCACTTTCTGTTAAAATCGGAAGGGCAAGCGGCGGAAGATTTTCACAAACACTTCACAAAGTAGAATTAACCATAAGACATAGAAAAAAAATGCAGGAAAAGATAGATGTTGTAACTAGGGAGAGTTCTGTGGGTTCATATCTCATAGCAGGCATTGCTGTCTTTTTATATTTTGCTTTAAATGCAAATTTTCAAGGTAAAATCCAACATTTTTATATGACTAGTCATTATGGCAGATTTGAACTTTTAGGGATTATCGCATGGGTGATATTTGGATTGTTTATAAACAGGATTATTACCAGGATTGAGAAATGATATTTATGCTAGATATTGTAATGATGATATCATTTGTTATCTTTTTATTTTTATGTTTTTATTTTTTATATCTTTTGCGTAAACATAGAGAGTGGATAAAAGTTATTTTTCAAACGAACAGTTTTGGTATTTTTTCAGATACCACCAATAAAGCTGATAAGTTAAAACTAAAATTGGTTCAAGCCGGTATCACCAAGAAGGAATACAAACAGATAATTTATCTTGCCGGCATTGCAGGAGCTAGTGTTTTTTTGCTTAGCTTTTTGTTTCATCTGTCATGGCCTATGGAGATATTGGTGTTTATTATTTCTATCTCTATCGCCGTTTTTATGCCTATGCTCTATGTTGATGAGCAGAAGAAAGCAAGAGTTAAAAAAATAGATAATGATTTGGCGGTTTTTATAGATCTGTTGATTATTATCCTTGAAGGGGGAGGCGGTCTTCATAATGCTATTGATACGGTTACAACAGAAGGCACAGGCGTAATAGGAGAGGATTTGCTTGAAGAGTCACGCCGCTTTAAACAAGAATTTATAACCTACAACAGTGACATAGCTTATGCTAATCTAGCAAATAGAACATCTTCGGAAGCTATTTCAACTATTGTTGGCTTTATGAAACTATCTGAAGATACCGGCATAGGCGTTAAAGAAATATTTGAAAATCAATCTATTGAGATAAAAGAAGCTGATATCTTGGGTGTTGAAAAAAAAGCGGCACTGATGAATATAGGTATTACCTTGACTGTATTTATATTTATACTGCCTGCTATTATTGCAATTATTATGTTTCCTATGATTGCCGGCGTACTTATGAAATCTATCACATAAAAGGATAAAGGATACAAATGAGACAACAACAAAGAAGAGTTTTAATAGCCATAATGTTATCAGCGATATTTTTTCTATCATCTACAACGCTATGGTTTTACTATAAACAAAATAATATGCATAAAATGATTCAACCGACGATAAATGTGTTTGTTGCCAAGCATTTTGTAAAACTCGGATCCAAGATAAAGCCCGAAGATATCGTAGCTAAACGTTTTCCGATTAATCTTATCTCATTTAAACCTCTGCCTTATACGGAGATTATAGGAAAATATGCAAAGGAGGATATCTTAAAGTTTATGCCGATTGAGAAAAATGAGTTATCTTTGATAAAGCGTTCAAAAGATATATCAAAACCTATAAAAACAGTGATAAACTCCATACATAAGACAAACCAAAAAATTGAACATTTAGGCGTAGATACAATTTCTGTTCCTATAAACATGTTTAAAAATTTTAGCTCACCGTTACATGCAGGAGACAAGGTTGATATAGTTACGGTATTTCCGTCACATAACCAACATGGTCAATTGATATTTAAAACAAGATATGTGGCTTTACATGTAGCGGTTAAAGGTTTTTTATATAAGCATAAGTTGGTAAACACATTTATAATTCATCTAAACGATAAAGCACACTCCGTTGTAGCTGCAGATAGTGTAATTATGGAGCTTTCTCCAAGCGGTATCGCTAATTTATTAGCGCTTTATTATAAAACACAGTCTCTTGATAGCATGAGATATTATTCAAGCAATGGCTATGATGGGCAGTTATGGATTGTAAAATGCAATGGTAAGTCTAACAGTCGGTTTGAGCACACTAAAAAGATGTTGATGTTGCACTTGACAAATCTGCATAAACATAGATCTTTACATAATGTGAAACGAAATCATCATTTGGTTAAAATTGTTTATGAATAAAAAGGCTAGAGTATGGAGAAGCGGATTTGGATTTGCTCAAATTATTGCTATGCTTTTAGTTGTTATTCCAACATTAGCATTTATTGTGATTTTACTGACAGATTATTGGGGTGTTATGAGAGTTGATAATAACCTAATATTGATATCAAACATTATATCACGCGCATTAGACAATGAGCAAAATATAACAGATGCAGCCAGCAGTAGCATGTATAAATCTGCACTAAAAAACGCTGCATCTCTATGCCCAAATCATACTTCGATTCAACTTGTATCCCAAAATCCCAACCCTTCACCCAGCACCATCGATGTAACAGTATCTTATGGGTATAAAAGTAGATATTTCAATAAAAATCTGCAAGCACAGATGATTACATATTCATATCAAGATCAAAACAGTTCAGTTAAGTATATCTGTAAATAAAAGAGGAAAAAAATGAAAAAAATTATATTAGCAATGCTATTGTCATCTATAATAATCTTGGCAAAAGATATAGTGGTGTTTCAAAACGAATTTAAGGTATTACAGCTAAATAGAGGCATATCTAAAATTATTATCGGAAGTAAAGGAATTATAAATGTGTCTTTACTAAATATGCCGCATAGTTCTTTTACAACATTAAAATTATATGGTAAAAAAAGTGGTAACACCTCAATGCTTATTGTATTTAGTAATGGAAAAATACTCAACTATCAAATCTATGTAAACCAAAATCTTGCATTCATACAGAGTATGATTAATAATATACAGCCAAAAATTCGTCTCCACCGCATAGGCGATGGCTCAATCATTATATCAGGGGTCTTTTCAAATCCCCATGAAAAGAAGCGTGTTTATAAGCTTTTAGCAAATGCCGGATTTAATTTAAAGCGCATTATGGATATTACAACTACAACTAAAATTAATAAAATGGTGAGAACAAAACTGTATCTAGTTCAGATTAACAACACAAAAGCAAAGCAATTGGGAGGGATAACCGGACTCGGTTTTTTTAACCAATATATAAGTGCATCACTAAATCCAGGAGTAGCAACATCAGCAACTTTTAGTGGTTGGCTGTTAAATAATATAGATCAATTTTCAACTTTTGGAGGCTCAGGTACGCATAGTTTGACCAGTACACTGAAATTCTTGCAAACGAAAGGAATCGCTAAAATATTGGATGATACTGTTTTAACAACAACAGAGGATAAAAACGCAAGCTTTCAAGTCGGAGGAGATGTGTATATTCCCATAGGTTTAACGCAAACCGGAGCAGGGTATCCGCCTACTATTCAGCTGAGAAAAAAGCAATATGGCCTAAAACTTGTGCTAACAACGAAATTTTTAAATCATAGCAATTATATAGATGTAGATGTAAAAATAGGCGATAGTGAATTTGATCCTGATAAAGCACATGATGTCAGTCTTGGAAGCGGTGTTGTGGTACCATCTTTTTTAAGTAAACATATCAGCACCAATATTGTTGCAAAATCAGGACAGGTTATAGCTCTTGGCGGACGTTTGCATAAACAAAGCACTGTTAAAAAATCCAAAATTCCATTTTTAGGCGATTTACCGCTTATAGGCAGGTTGTTTAGAAATGATTCAACAAGCAATAATGAAAATGATCTGTTATTTTTTCTGGTACCGCAAATCATCAATCAAAAAACAGATACGAATGACACACATTTTTACCACAGATTTGAACAAGGCAGTCAAAAACTTAATCTTTTAGGCAGTGATGATAACACAACGACTGTAAAAACACTAGATATACAAAATGAACATAAAACCAGCAGTAAAAAAATAGATACAATCGTCTTGACTCCGAAAAAAGGTACAATTGGTAACGCAGCTATTGTTAATAATATTTCGGTAAAGGATATTAATTTCTCTGATAACAATATTACTACTTCTAAAAACAGCCAAATAATTATGCAGCCAAAAAAGAGTATTCAGGTTGTTAAGCAACATGTAGTTATCAAACAAAAATCTGTTAAACTGATGCAACACGACTGCATGGTTTCAACTAAAAAGATATTTATAAGATCAAAACCAATAAATGGAACCATTCAAGGTATCTGGATATATGGACATAAATTTATAACAACTTTAAAGCAACAAACAAAAACAGGAGGTGTATGGATCAATATTACTCAGGATTGTTATAAAAATGTGTGCAGAAAACTCTCACATGTATTATGGATTTCAAGGCGGTTTACTTATTGTAAAAACTAAGTATGTATAAACGTTATATTAAATATATTTATATTTTATTGGACACAATATATAAAAATATTGTATAATATCGACAGAAAGTTATAAAAGGATATTTATGTTAAAAAGGTTTTTTAAAAGGTTTAGGTCTCAAAAAGGTTTGAGTGGTGTTATGATTGCATTATTGCTTGTACTTATCGGAGTAGGTTTAGTAGCAGGTATAAATGTTTGGTTAACCGGGCAAAAAAATAATATCATGACTAAAGCAAATACTGCTATTAATAACGCAATGCAGTGATGCATCAAGAAAGTAATTACTTATTTATATTTATTGTTTAATCTAAATAATTCGAAATTGTCTTTATGCTGTTTTGTAACAGTATCTAAGACAAAGCCTATAAACAGCGTCATAGTTGATATCAGCATAAGACCGACTGCTAAAATAGCAGACGGTACTTTTGCGATATAATGCGTACGCACAAATTCAACTATTACAGGCACTCCTGCTACTAAAGAAAATATAAAAAATACTCCAGCTATTATTGAAAAAAACATAAGCGGTTTATAATCTTTAAATAACCAAAATATTGTTTTGAGTATCTTATATCCGTCGGTATATGTGTTTAGTTTTGACACACTTCCATCTTCTCTGTCTTTGTATGATACTGGAACTTCTTTTATTTTAAAACGTTTGTCAAGCGCATGAATACTCATTTCAGTTTCTATCTCAAAGCCACCACTATGGATTGGGAAATGTTTAACAAAATCTCTATTAAAAGCGCGGTATCCACTCATAATATCTTTTAAATTTTCTTTATATAAGGTGTTGATTAATTTTACAACAAGGTTGTTACCAAAATTATGAAACATCCTCTTATTTTGTTGTAAATAGCTTCCATTTGAATGTCTGTCTCCAACGCACATATCAGCTTCACAGTTTACAATTGGATCGATTAATGTTAAGACTTCTTGTGCCGGATAGGTGTCATCGGCATCAACCATAACATATATATCAGCCTCTATATCCAAAAACATAGTACGCACAACATTACCCTTGCCGCGCCTGTACTCTTTTTTAACAATTGCACCATTTCGTTTGGCAACTATATAGCTGTTGTCTGTTGAATTATTATCATATACAAAAATATTAGCTTGCGGCAAAGCCTGCTTAAAATCAAGAATGACTTTTTCAATGGTTGCTTCTTCATTAAAGCACGGTATTAGCACAGCAATTTTCATGATTTTCCTTTAAGATTGATATTTTTAAATAAAATTTTATCATCTATTATCATAATGGGCTTGATACCGAGTTTGTCTAATTTTTTAAATGATAGCATCTGTTTATCATTATTTAGCACCTGAAAAAAATAACTGGCATGCACGTATGTAAGGAGCGCCTTAAGTTCTTTTGGCGTGATGCCGCGGGGTTTCATCATCTGTACGTAAATCTTTTTCATCTTTTTACTGCCTCTAAACCATCCTATGCTACAGCTAGGCACAAACCTGATAGTAGGATTTAGGTATGAAGCGTAATAGATATCAGAGGATAAGGTATTAAATAGTATGATTTTATCATTAAAGATTTCATCTTTATAAAATATTTTATTTTGCAGAGTTTTTATATGATTATGCGTACTCATGGAATAGCCCAGAATTGCAATGGTATAAAGCAGCGTAGGGACTATAAAAAGTTTATTGAATTTTAGTGATTTAAATATATGAGCTAACCTATAAATAAAATATTTTACTCGTCGTGAGAGCATATAATCTATGATTTTTTTACTCTCTAACAATAGATACAGAAAAAATAGTGGTTGAAGTATCTCAAAATATCTTATCTGAGCCAGCCAGAGCGGTGACATAATTAAAAGGAGTAGGGCGATTGGTTGTTGCTTAAAATAACGATAAAATTTGTAAGCCAGCGTAAAAGTAACAGTAAGACAAAGACCGACAAGAACATAATAATTAAAAATATGTATAAAACTAAATAAAGGCTGACCTTCTCCAACCATCAAACCATCTCTTAAGGCTTGGTCATGCAGTAAGTGTGATACTGTTTTAAGAAAATCCATACCCCCATATAACACATGAATAAACAATCCAATCAAAGAACCGATAAAAAGTAATATTAACGCTCTATAATTCTTTAATATCATATACACTAAACCTACCGATCCTGTATATAAAAAAAATAGATAGTAGCTACTAGAGTATAATATAGTAAGAATAAACAAAAAGATTAAACGTTTATCAAGCAGTAAAGCAAGCATTAAAAATAAGCCGGATAATAAGTCAGGTCTGACATTAATATATCTACCACAACCCATGGAAGCGATCATTAATATAAAAAACACAGATAAAGTATGAAAGTTTATTTTTGAAAATTTTCTAAATAACAATTCAAGTAATATCATTAGACTAAACAAGGCGGTAAAATTAATAGCCATGTGAACTTTGTTATAAGGAAAGAATTTTAAATAAAAAGCTAATATACTATCCCATACATGCCATGGATCATAATGTAAAAAAAATAATGAATGAGGATATATGTATCCCCAAGAGTGCATGATATTTTGATGATATGCAAATGCAATATTTCTTAAGCCATCATCTTGCATACTAAAACCTGCAAAATAAGTATATATTAGTGCTGCTATAAAATATATGCATATTTTATAGCTTATTTCATATCTTGCTATCAATACAGCTCTTTTTTTATTATCCAACTTTTATGCCTTCCCAAAAAAAATCAACATGTTTTTCAAATTGTGAAGATAGAGCTGTTGTTGCTTGAGAGTCTATTCTTAGTAGTGTTACATGTAAACGAAGATAAAAAAGAGGAGCTAAAAACTCTTGCGCCATTACCATGGGGTCTGATGATCTTACATATCCTTCTTGCATCATAGTAAAAAAGATTGGTGCTAGGATTTTAATGTTTTTATTATGAAACTCATTTAAAAAACCATCTCTAAGATTTTTATTTTGAAACAGTTCAATCATCATGATTCTAAATAAATTTTCTTTGTTTTTATCAAATGTTATCAATTTAAACTCTGTTGCAAATTTATGTAAATAAGCTTTAGGGTTATTGGATTTAGCAATAGTAGTTGACATGTTTTCATCATGATTAAAAGGAGTAGCAAAAATTTCTGAAGCAATATGCAAAAATATATCTTCTTTATTTTTAAAATGATTATACAAAGCACTTTCTCTAATGCCGACTGATTTTGCAATTTTTCTAACCGAAGCATTTTTGTATCCTAGCTCTGCAAATAATCTCATTGCAGATTCTAAAATCCTCTGTTTGGTTGTTTTATCCCTATTTTGTGGCATTTATGACCCTTTTTTATATTTTATATGAACAATTGTTCCTATAAAAATAATATGTAATGAACGATTGTTAATCATTATAATTATTATATATGAACAATTGTTAATATATGCTTATATTCATAATGAACGATTGTTCTTTGGTAAAATAAATTATTTTTTTGGTATCATTTTAAAAGGTACAACGAGTTGATGCTTGAATGATAAGTTCAAGAGGAAAGTCCGGGCTACAGTAAGACAGGGTTCCATCTAACAGATGGCCATAGCAATATGAGGGAAAGTGCAACAGAAAGTAAACTTCCGTTTATTCGGTAAAGGTGAAAGGGCAGTGTAAGAGACTGCCAGTATCTATAGCAATATAGATAGCTTGTAAACCCAACCTAGTAGCAAGAAACAGATGGTTAGAGTCTTACATTTACTATTGTTTCGCTTTAATTAATTTGTGAAAATTAATATAGATTAATATCAACTTTTAACAAGACCCGGCTTATAGTTGTACCTACCTTCGATAAAGCCCTATTTATAGGCTTTTACTCTTTGTCTTGTTTTGGATTGTAACCAAATCGTCACAAAACAGGGCGAAATTATTATCTAAATTATTATTTCTTACATCAATTACACTTGCATAATGTTGTAGAGTTATCTTTGGCGATGAATACCCTAAAAGACCCGCTAGCTCATTAATGCTTACAATATTTCTTTTAACATTGTTGTAGCAAATGTATGCCTTGTAGAGTACAGCTTATGA